>NZ_JAUHUK010000037.1:0-21730 GCF_030417915.1 Pseudomonas sp. C32
CAGATCGGCGGGCAGTGGCTTGCGTTTGCCGCGGCGCTTGGTCGGAGCAACGACCTCTTCATCTGAGGTTTCGTCCACAGGCTCGACGACGCTTTCTACTTCATTGAAGAGGGCCAGTTGCGGCGTTGCCGCATCAGCTGTTTGCTCGGACTTACGTCCGAACAGACGCTGAAGCAGGAGGGCATTCTGTTCTTCTAGCCGAACAATTTTTCCCTTATCCAACTGACGCTCGTCAAGCATCTGCCCAAGCATTTTCTTGAGCAGAACGGGATCATCTGGAAGATTTTCGGGCAAGGAATTCATGCCCTGGATTATACCGAATCAGGCTACGAATCGCGGCGTCAAAACTTGATGAGGACGGTTGCGCCAGAGGTCAAAGCCATCGAGCATCCAGTTGAGTTCCTGGACGGTCAGAACGATCGCCTCCTCGGTGGCGTCAGGCGATGTTTTGAATCGTTCGGACTCGAGGCGCTTGAGCCAAAGGCAGAAGCCGTTGCGCTCCCAATAGAGGTTCTTTACTCGGTTACGGTGGCGATTCAGAAATACGAAAAGCACCGAGTCGAATACGGCGACTTTAATATCCAGCTCGACCAGCGCCGCCAAGCCGTCGATGGATTTTCGGAAGTCGACCGGCTTGGGGTACAGATACACTTTTTCGACTTTGGCATCGGGTCGCATCATGGCGAGCTGGCTCCTGAAGGAATCGGGAGCACAGCATCCGGGATCATCTAAGCGCTTTGAATGTGGGGTTTATGGAGCGCTTACTATGGATCGCATACAGTCGTCGCATAATTCAGGATATTTGCAACACGTTAAGAAAGGCCTGAATGATCCAGGCCAACCTAAACATTATTTTATTTATCTATAGTCACCGAGATTTTGTATTGGCTACAACTATAAAATTCTGAGTTGTGCACTCCGCCCATTCCTAGCGTGTAGGTACCACCGTTTAGCACTGAAAGGTCAATTAGCGTATTGTAACCTGCCGCGTTAAGGCTGGATTTTTTGAAGGCTGCCCCCACGTCCCCCCGGACTTGACCACTCGTAGATATAAAAATTCTTTTACCGTTGATATCAGTAAGTGTCAAAAATGTTTTATCAAACAATGTGCCATCTTGGGTTGATAATGCGAGCCATCCTTGTATTTTCAAATGCTCCATTACATTAAAATCAAGTTTAGATGGGGCTGGGGGAGCTCCATTAATCGAATCAATTGAACCATCGCAAGCTATTTCTACATTTGTATTAACACCAGGGATTGATGTTAAAGGCATGGCATACTTAGTACGTACTCCTGGAATGTTAACCTTCATCCATCTAGATTTGAATTTCGTATTAAAATAATTAGATGATTGTGACAAGAACATAACCGAATCAACAGCTTCACCAGAAAACTCAAAGTTGTCCAGTAGCGGGGATACCCAAACTCCATTCGTTGAATTTATGATATTTAGTCTGTATTCACGGATATCCCCTGAAACAAATTTATACCTGACCTTTAGAATGCTTCCACGGAATAATAAATTTTTTATGCGCCCGTAATTGGTAAGTTCAAAGTCTGGAATTATTTTGGTTACCCCATCCGCAGTTCTAGGTACCTTGTACCATTCACCAAAATACATTATTTTTTCAGATATTGGCGATTCAGCATAAACGGTATACCCATCATTTTCTTCTAAAAGAATCAGCGGTAAACCATTTTTACCTTTCGAGACGCTAACAGTATGATAATTCAGAAGAATAGCGCTTACTGTCAGAGGATCCTCGTTCAGTGAGAATTTTTTATCAAGACCATCAAATACATTGCAATTTTCAGAGCCGCAAGTTGCGCCGGATGTAAAAAGAACAAATCTTGGACGTTCTGAGGACTCAAAGAATTTTTTATTCATCAAATCCAATGCTGGCGTAAGCGTCATGTAGTTCTGAAATGACGGACGATGTTTGTAGTTTAATTTATGTGCAAAAACATACTCATTATTATACGGATACACATCTACCGTTGATTTCCCAATTTTTCTTATTAGCTCTTCTTCAAGTGTAAATTTAGCATATAATTTTTGCATCCGGTCTTCATATCCAACGCTAAAATCTATGGCCGGAAGCAACGAGTTTTTAGTTGGGGCTGAAGGGTAGCTTTGATTGACGGAAAGATAATACAGGCTAGAAATAGTTAGCACAAAAAGTAGTCGACTAATACTGTCTTTTTCAAAAATCATTACAAGAGATAGCGCGGCTACTGGTACTACAAAGTAAACGACATAGTGATCCGTTCGACTAAATCCAATCTTAAAAAATATAAGCAATAAAATATTTACAGTTAGCAGAAGCGATCTACGCTTAAATAAAAGATACATATTAAGAAAAACAACAACGAGGGCGGCGGCGACAAATGTGCTATTGGAGTTAACAACATCCAGCGTCATATCTACCGAGTTACCAAAGCTCAGGTTTTTATTAACTATCAAGTAGTTAACTATGTTGACCTTGTCGTGAAATATAATCAAACCAAAAAAAACATAGCTTACAATTAAGCCTATAAAAAACAGAGCCAATCTTAAAGTTTTCTTTTCAGAGAACAAACGAACAAATAAATAAGACCCAAATGCAGCCAGCCCAACGACGCCGTAGAAAAATCTCACGTAGAATAAAAATCCGACTAAAACCCCAAGAGCAACCATAAGCCGTGAATTAACAGTTAATGGATTAGCTTTTGAAAATTCTAAATAAACTATAATGGCGAATGGTAAAAGAAATAACGCTGCCGAGAAATTTAAACTACTAAAAAATAGAAAATACGTCACGGAAAATAAGATGTATGAGCGAGCCTTACAGATCAGCGTAAAAATAACTGACCAGAAACATGCATTTAAAACACTTAGGAATGTTATAGCCCCCCAATATGAATAGATATTGTACTGCGATGATGCAACTCCAGTCAGCCAATAAAGCGGCCCATAACTAAACAGAAAGTCCTGCCCCTCATAGAACATCTGATTGGTTAGATTAACCCACTGCTCAACATCTCCATTTAAGGCTGACGTCGAATACATCTTTAACGAGGAAAACACAACAACAAATACAGCCAAGAAAGTAAGCATTTCTCCTTTATATCGTTCAAATAAGCAGTCAAAATTAAAGTTTAAACATTTTTTATTGAGAAACTCAAAAAAAGCCATCACTTATCTAATTCCATTTTAATGTTGTAGTATCCAAGGCAGCTCTTTAGCAGAATATTCAACACTGAAATATTACCCTTCACACTACTGATCTTGGTCGGTACTTCACCTTTTGGGTAACGTCGAACTGTCGGCAACTCCACACAGCGATAACCCAGATTCGGTGCGCGATAGGATAGATAGGCCAGCAATTCATAGGTCATAAATACATCACGAAACGGTGCCACTTTCGGGTCTATCAGCATTTTCCGGCTGTAAGCCCGAAAGCCTTGAGTGGTGTCAGTCCACTTAAATCCAGAGAAAAGGCTCAGCATCGGTGCATGGATAAAGCGAATCGCGAAGTCTCGTGATTTAGGGGTATTCTCGGCCACACCTCCCGCCACGAAGCGCGAGGCCTGCACAAAATCAACGCCCTGTTTCAGCGCGTCAATAAAGCGCGGTATCGCCTCAGGGTCATCCTTGTCGTTACCATCAATGGTAACAATGCCCTCATAGCCTTGGTCGAGTGCAAAGGCATAAGCGCAACGAAGCTGGGCACTGAGTTTTCCGGGGGCCGTCTTGACCAGCAACCCTCGTACGCCGACCTGTTGTAACGCTGACAACTCCAGCGAGCCATCCGTAGTGCCGCCATCGACAATGATGATATCGGCAATATTTTCAATATTGAGCGCCGCCATTCTAGCCAGTAGGCTCTTGATTCGTTCACCCTCGTTAATAACTGGGATTACCACGCACCAAGGGTGCTGACGGCCAAGCCAGAGTCGCGTGTCAAAGGAGGGTACTTGCCACGTTTCGCGGGCAGCAGGAGCAATATAAGAAGAGGTCATCATGTTTACCATCAAGCCACGCGAGCTGTAATCAGCCCTACGCCGGCGATTACCAGTACGATTCCTGCCCCTGTAGTCCAGTGGAAGGATTCATGAAAAAACACGACCGAAAACAGAGCGACAGTTGCCACCGCTCCGGCGGTCAGAACCGGGTGTGCCACATTCAGCGGGAGACGCGCCAAGGCAGCGGCATAGAGCAGAAAAGCCGCGCCGTATAGCCCTAGCCCCAACCAAAATGGCCAATTACTCAATGCGGCCAAGGGATCGCTGAGGGAAGGAAACTTGCGCGGGGGCATCATGGCCATCTTCACCAATACACTGGCGGAAGCGTTAGAGAGGATGCCTAAAAAGAGGATGAGCCATTTCATGCTCATATGTTCACCTCAACACCAACCCTGCGGTAATGCTGCGTCGCCACCTGAAGGGCTCGTTCAATCGATGCCACATGCGACTCATCCTTGGTCGCCACCATCTCGACGGAGACCACATGAGTGGGCAGGTACTGCGTTAAGGCGGTAGCCATTTGTCCATGCTCAGTACCGCCATCACCCAAAGGCAACAGGTCGGGCTCGCTGACATGTACATGCCCGATCAGAGCGGCACAGTTGTGTAAGACCGCGAGGGGATTTTCGCCGTTAATTGTGAGCGCACCAGTGTCTAGCTGCATCCGGATGGCTGGATGCGCAACGCGCTTCACCACGTCAGCGGTTTCCGCGCTGGTGGTCATAAAGTTGGCGCCGTAACAGGTTGGGTTAGGCTCAAGACAGATAGTCACTTCGCAAGTCTGAGCGATATCTCCTAACTGCCGGAAAAAAGGAATCGCGATGTCCAAAGCCTCTTGATCATTCAAACCGCTGCGATCACGATTCTTCGGTGAACCAAAGACCACCCGAGTCGCCCCCAGGCCAGCGCCGATACGGCATATCGCCGCCAAATGCGTTAGCAGGGCCGCCTGGCTTTCAGCAGAGCCAAAGACATTTAGCCCCGTGGTGCCAAACAACAGCGCCTGCATGCCGGTTATCTCAATCCCGCGCTCAGCCCACCAGTCTTTGACTTGAGTAATATCCTCATTCGTAGCTTTGGCTGGTTCTGGAAAATACTTACCAGGTGCGATGTCTATAGCATCAACCGCAAACCGCTGAAGCAGCGTAGTGACCACTTCATCTTCGGCGATGTCCCACGCAATATTGGAAATCGCCAACCTCATGTGCTCACCCCCGCATCGGCTTTAATCGTCAGTGGCTCGGACTGCGCGTAGGCCCTGACCGCGAGAATTGTTTCGCGGGCGCTGTATTGATAGCCGCCCGACGCACCAAATACTTGGGCGTGCTTGGTCCGCAGGTCATAGGTCGCAGCGGGGTTGGCCAAGGTATGGGTGAAGGATTTACCGAAACCCTGTTGGGAAATGTTCTCCACACTAACGGGCTCTGCCGTGAGGTGAACCAATTTCAAACCGGCATTGAGTGCGGTTTGAATGTCATACCAAAGGTTAACCATCGGGTAGAACTGGAACACCCCCCGGCTATCAATTGCCTGAAGGTTGTTGTCATTCAGAAAATCGAAGATGACGTTCTTGCGCAGACCTGGGCCAACCAGCCCTGGCAGACGAACAATCAGATAGTTCGGAAAATACTCTTCGATGAATGTCTCCAGCAATCGACGATGCAGACCGTAGGCATGCAGGCCCGACTCATCGACAGGGGTGTCCTCGTCAACGCCTATGGGATTCTTAAAGACATCAACAGTACTGATCAAAATAAAGGTTTTGCACTGTATGGTTTTGAGGTGTGCGATCAGCTCCTCAATTTTTTGCCGATCCGCTTCTGGCTCCCGGTTCGCGATCCACTTCTGCGCCGGAGCACCGGCACACACTACCGTATCAAATGATTGATCATCGATATCGCCAATATTGGTTGAACGATAAAGCGATGTGAAATTTTCCTGTTTAAGAAGGGTGCCGCCCACGTAACCTGAATATCCAATAAGCGAATTAAACATTCACCTCTCCAAATGTAGATTTTTCTTGATCATCGATGCCGATAATGTTCTCAGCTTCAAGCGTTTCAAGAACGTCATAAATATTGTCAATTTTACCGCCAAGCACCGAATAGCAACCTGGCAACTCTGCATGCTTCTCAAAAAGGATTGGCCTTCCGTCATCGCTCTCGTTCTTCATCAGAACGGTTTTAATCTCGAACAACGAGTCGATGTGTTTGGCCTTCAATACTTCGGGAATATACCGTCCGACATCTCTGACCATCCGATCCACGCGGGTGTCGCGTTCGTAACAGCGCAGTTTTTCGTAAGGGTCAACTGCTTGCTGGTCATTCCAGTGCATGTGGGGCGTATAGCGAACATGGGACAAGGTATGCAGTCCTCGCGCCGGAAAAGGCATCATCGAGAAGAACGGGCCATCCATCACCGTGATACCCAAACCATTGAGTGATGCGGGCATCTGCATCAGGGGCATTTCAGTAATCTCTTGCTTGAGGCCGGTACTGACACCGGGGAAATCACCCTTGAACTGATTGAGGCCGCTATAGGTGCAGTTGAATACATAGCGACAGGTGATTACTTCTTGCCCCCCCCCCTTCTTCTCGGCTATAACCTGCAACGGCACCTGTGCCCCTTTCGAGATCGCGGTTACCCGTGTGTCGTATTCGATCTGCACACCACTTTCTTTCAGCTCACGCTCTGCCCAGCTAGCGAGCTGAGTGGTGTCGAACGCATATTCTTTGACCAGGTACACGTCTTCGATCAGGCGGGGTTCAAATAAGGCCCGCAACACAGGATCTGCCGGCTGGATATCCGCCCCAATTTCCCGACAAAAGCGTTCGAACTGTTTGGCCGTGACTTTCGAGTTTCGCCGGGCGATAGCATAGAGTTTGGTGAAGTCTTGCTTCACCGCGAGCGGCCAATCCCGTACAAATTTTGGTAGGTTTACCCGACTTCGATAAGCGGTCGTGAAACTGCGAGGGTAGTGATAGCCGTTATGCACGCGCGCCTGATTGTTGTAAGAAGCACGCATCATCAGCGCTGGCTCACGTTCAATCAGCAGGATGCGCTTAAGACCGCGTTGTTTGGCCAGATACACCGCGATAGCCGTACCGTAGAACCCCCCCCCAATGATAATGGCATCCTGACTGGGTCGGCTTGGATAGAGGCTCGACATCAGGAAGCACGTTCATTGGTCGAGGTTTTCGCCTCGGCTGAATCTGATACCACTTCTTCAATGTTCAGTTTTTCAAGCCGGGTCATGCGGGCACTGGTGAACTCTTGGCCTACATGATAAAGCGGGCCCTCATTCGACAGGCTGGCCATGTTCAGAATGTATTCGCCTAAAACCAGCAGAACGAGCGAGATCAGAAAGAACATTCCCGACTGTTGCAGCGAAAAGCTGATCCAGCCCGGCGCAACATCGGTTTTTAAAATACCAACTGCGAGTACATAAACGCAGTACACCAGGTTGGCAACAGCACCAAACAGGGAGAGCGAGGTCACCAAGCGCATCGGCGCACGCGTGGTCGAGACCAGCAAGCGCATGCCACGGTCGATGCTCTCGCCCAATCGCTTGGGCCGAGACGCCTGCGGCGCGGAGCTGTAGTTCAGGTAAGCACGCGCGAATCCACCCGTTGCAGGAAGGTGCCTATAGGTCATCGCCGGCTGTGGATGCTGCAGGATAAAATTGATCACCCGCTTGCTTAAAACGCGGTACTGCGGCGCTTCTTTGGCGAGATGGACACCATTAAAACGATTATAGAGGCTGTGAAAAACAGCGTTAGCCCCACGATAAGCAATGCTCTGCGTGGGTTTTTGAGCATTACTAGCAAACACCACATCAGCGCCGCTGACCGCTTGATCGAGCATATTAGGGACAAAACTAATGTCATCGGCCAACGGATCGACAACGACGACGAAATCACCAAGTGCATTTTCCAGTCCAACCCACGAGGCGGTATCGGCATCCACCTCTTTGGTCAGCGCATACACCTGTAAATTTGCCAGCCCGTTTTCAGCGGTCAGCCCCTTCAGCACTAAAATGCTATCGTCATCCGAAGCGTTATCCACCACGATCAATTCATAGTCATTGACGATGTCTGCAATGACAGCCGCCGCATCAGAGAGGATTTTTTCAATACTTGCTGACTGGTTGCGCACCACAAACACGGCAGACAAAAAACAGGGAAAGATGGGCATCTTTGTACTCTTAAATGGATTACCTGAAATATTGTCCTGTTAAAACAAAAAACCGAGCCATCGTGAGCAAAAAAATCGCCATGTTAAAGCGGGGTGTGTAGACACGGCCCGCTTTGCCTAGCCCCAAAGAGGATGATAGTGACTGCAATGTGAACGTGGACATTTTTATCTCCCCGATCGGCTCGAGCGACAATTTTTTTGGAGGTGCCTCTTAGGGGGGGGCGATTGATGTGTTTCACGTCTCTGCTCTGACTGAATCAAAAAAGCTGATTATAATGGATAAGAGGTATCTACGCCTTATAAGTAATCTTCAACTCGTGATACTGCCCTATGGAAACCTGGGGTTGACGCTAAACGGCGTTATGGGCAGGGCCGGAGGGGGGGGGGTTAAACGCCGCCATTGAGAGCTTCCTCTGCCGCCGCAAGGGTCTCTAGCACCAGCTCACTCGACGCTCGGCGGTTCTTGCACTGGCGGCACGGTCGGCTGGTCGACGCAAAGAGCACTATTGCTTGCCTGTGGCGCCCACATTGCCGATGCCACCGCCAGCACTGCCAAGCGTCGGCAAACTTAGCATTCCCGGCGCCCGCGGCCTGAACTAATTTTACCGTTTCACTCATTTGTATCGGGATCGCCCCTTGTGCGTGATGGCGCAGCGTCATCATTTTGCCAAAAAACGTGGCCTTTCAGTCCACTGTAACAAGGCAGGTGGAAGTCAGATTTTATATTGCACATCGTTTGGGTTACCGGCTGCAACTGGAAATCCTATTCAGATGCCAAACGCCAGCTCTGCTTGAGTTCGGAAGCTTAGGGCAAATTTAGGGCATGGTCAGGGCCGGTAAAAACCGCAGCACACTAGAAAGGAAGGTCGGGACACGCCTGTTTGGTGGTTTATGCCGGCGTCTGTGTCCGTTAAAAGGGGTTCGAATTCCTATCTATGGGGTATCTCCGCGACCGCTTATGTCCCAGGGTTTGTAAAAACACATTCGCGAATTCACCGGGAATAGCCCATGAAGCGCTTTATCCAAGTTGGACATCGAGGCCAAGGCACCTTAATTTCCCAAAGGCGTCGACCTTACGCACATTTTTGATCACGCGGATTTGCATCGGTACGATCTCGAGCTTCTCGCTGATTTCCTCGCCAAAGGCGTGTCTACGGAACCGCAGTCACAGGTTAGCTCGTGATCCGGCAGTTTGTTAATGACCTCAATACGCGGAAGATCGGCGGGCAGAAGCTTGCGTATGCCTCGTCGTTTGGTCGGAGCTACGACCTCCTCTTCATCGTTTCGTCGACACAGTTGGCCACGCTTTCAGCTTCGTTGAACAAGGCCATTTACGGGATCGCGGGATCAGCGGTCTACTCTGACTTACGCCCGAAAAGACGGTGACGCAACTGCGCACTTTCTGCTTCAAGATGAACGATCTTCCCCTTATCTGACTCGCGCTCACTTAGCATTTGCTCAAGCAGCTTCTTCAGCAAAACAGGGTCGTCGGAAAAATCAGGGCATGGAAATCCTGCCCTGATTTTTCCGAATCAGGCGATGAATCGAAGCGTCAAAAGTTGATGCGGACGGTTGCGCCCCAATCAAAACCGTCCAATAACCAGTTGGTTTTTTGCTCCGTCAGCACGATGCCATCATCCGAACAATCCGGCGATGTTTTGAAAGGCCCGGCTTCCAGGCACTTTAGGGATGGTCTGAAGTAGTCACGCTTTTCTGGCTGACTTCAGCCTCCGCTGATTTTGAAAACGGCGAATCGACCAAAACGATCAGATCATCCGCTTATTTCTGAGCTTTTAGCCGCCGCGAGCACCTCGAAACGGTCATTTTCCACATTACAGGCACACCTCTCCTGTACTGGTCAGTAAATGTCGGCGTGCCATCCACAGATTCGACAGCGCGAATAGCGTCACCAGTTGCGCGGTGTTTTTGGCCAGACCACGGAAGCGCGTTTTCACAAAACCGAACTGGCGCTTGACCACCCGAAACGGGTGCTCGACTTTGGCGCGTACCTGGGCCTTGGCCTTCTCGATCTTGCGCTTGGCTTTGTATAGAGCGCTACGCTTACCCAGCTTCTTGTAAGTACTGCGGCGTGCCGCGATCTGCCAGATCACCTCGCGCCCATCATGCTCGGTACGTTTCTCGACGCCGGTATAACCGGCATCGGCGCAGACCACGTTCTCAGCACCGTGCAGCAGTTTGTCGACCTGAGTGACATCCGCCACGTTGGCGGCTGTGCCCACCACGCTGTGCACCAGACCTGACTCGTCATCCACACCGATGTGCGCTTTCATGCCGAAATAGTACTGGTTGCCCTTCTTGGTTTGGTGCATTTCTGGATCGCGCTTACCGTCCTTGTTCTTGGTCGAGCTGGGCGCATTGATCAGCGTGGCATCGACAATGGTGCCTTGGCGCAACGACAAACCTCGGTCACCCAGATAGCCATTGATCACGGCCAGGATGCCGGTAGCTAGTTCGTGTTTCTCCAGCAGTCGGCGGAAGTTGAGGATGGTGGTTTCGTCGGGAATACGCTCCAGATTCAGCCCGGCGAACTGCCGCAGGATAGTGGTCTCGTACAGCGCTTCCTCCATCGTTGGATCGCTGTAACCAAACCAGTTCTGCATCAAATGTACACGCAGCATCGCCATCAACGGATAAGCCGGACGACCGCCTTCACCCTTCGGGTAGAACGGCTCGATCGGTTTGATCAAGCCGTTCCACGGCACCACCTGATCCATCTCGATCAAGAACAACTCTTTGCGGGTCTGCTTACGCTTGCCTGCGTACTCGGCGTCAGCGAAGGTCATCTGTTTCATCGGAAAACTCGGCGGGTGGAGTCCTGGTATTTTGCCAAAATCAGGAAGTCTTCTTCAGAGTTTCCTTAGCCAAAGGCAAAAGCCGTTGCGCTCCCAATACAAAATCTTAACTCGGTTTCGAGGTTTGTTGAGAAACACGAATAGCACCAGGTCAAACGCTGCGACCTTGATGTCCAGTTCGACCACAGCGGCGAGGCAGCCGATGGATTTTCGGAAATCGACGGGCTCTGGGTAGAAATAAATTTTTTTTGCGTCGGGACGCATCATTAGGTGCCGGCTTCGGAAAGGAATCGGGAGCACAGCACCAGGGATTAGCTGATGACATTGATTGTGTGGTTTATGGAACAATTACCGTCGTCACACCTTCGCTCCAGCGCCAGTCGCGGTCAATAAATCAAATGCAAAAGGACTCTACAATTTTTTGGCAGTCGACGCCCCCCCCCCGCAGGCACTGCTCTAAGCGAAGTTCGATCCTTGGAATCCCCTCATACGACCGCATTACCAGCGCCCATTCCGCGCGTAGACTCTCCAGCATTCTGACTAGTACCTAATGTTTTGCAACTTCTGGACGGCCTTGCTCAACTGGGGCGGAGACAGGAAGCTATCCATTACGATGTCGCAGCTCAACATCAGAGCCCTGATGTTGTGGATGCCTAATCAAATGGATAGAATGTGGTGAACAGTATCAACGTGGCCCCTCAAGCGTGGTTGTACCTGCACTGCGCGGCGCTTCCATGCTCCGCTGTATGACTAGAATTGATCGGCTAGTGGTGGTGTTTTGATTCCCAAGCTCTCAGAGCAAATCCAAGGAAGACTGAAAGCGTCAGCGCAAAGCGACAAGCATGTCGCTATCCTGCTCTCAACGTATAACGGAGAAGACTTTCTCTCCGAGCAGCTTGATTCGCTCACTCAGCAGACCCATACGGACTGGTCCGTCTATGCTTCAGACGATGGATCGAGCGATGCAACCCTCAATATCCTGCAGTCGTACCGCGAACGCATCGGCATCAATCGAATGCATATTCTCAAGGGACCACAGCACGGCTTCGCCGCGAACTTTCTGAGTATGTTAAGGCGCGAGGAAATCCAGGCTAGCTACTTCGCCTTCTGCGATCAGGATGATGTCTGGGGGCCCGAGCGGCTCGAAGCCGGTATCCGCTGGATGCAGCAATTACCGGTCGAACGTCCGATGCTCTACTGCTCGCGCACCTTGCTGATTGATGCTCAAGGATCCCCCATCGGCGCCTCTCCCCTCTTCGTCAAACCGCCTTGCTTCGAAAATGCCCTTGTGCAAAGCATCGCCGGCGGGAACACAATGCTGCTAAATGGCGCGGCACGAGATCTGCTCAAGCAGACCCCACCCGATACGAAAATCATTTCACACGATTGGTGGGCCTACATCCTTGTGTCAGGTTGCGGTGGTGCTGTCGCATACAACAAGGAGCCGACGGTCCATTATCGCCTGCACGGCAAAAATATCATTGGTTCCAAGTCAGAACTCCAGGACCGCCTGTCGCGCGTCAGGAAAATGCTACATGGAACCTTTCGTGAGTGGAACGATGCGAACCTGAAGGCCATTTCCACTTTCAAGAAGCAGCTCACCCAGGAAAATCTTAATACCCTGGAACTCTTCGAGCAAAGCCGACAGGCCAATTTGCTAACCAGACTGCGCCTGATTCACCAATCTGGCGTTCATCGGCAGACGCTTGCCGACACTCTCGGCCTTGCCGCCGCAGCGATTCTACAAAGACTATGAACCCATGACCATTTTTGTGACCGGCAGCGCCGGCTTAATTGGCGCGAACTTCATACTCAACTGGCTAGCAGCCTATGATGAACCCGTCGTCAGCCTAGACAAACTTAATTATGCCGGCAGCTTACAGAGCCTGGTCAGCTTGGCGGCAAGTCAGTTCACCGCCACGCTGAAAAACCCGCAAGGGCTGAAAGTCGCCCGCCCAGCAGAAATCACCTTCCGCCAGCAGTGGATCAGCGATGAGCAGCTCTATGCCCTCGCGGCTCCGCTGACCAAGAATGGCTATGGCCAATACATGAACCACTTGCTAGTCGAGACCGTTTACTAATGAAAGCTACCCGTCTTGCAATTCCTGATGCTGTATTAATCGAACCGAGAGTCTTCAGCGACAAGCCGAAATTATCCGCCAAGGACTGGGTCGGCCCGCACCCAGGTGAAGCAGAGGTGTTCGCCTGATGCAGCATTTTTCCATCTCGCCTCTTGAAATAGTGACCAGCGCCTACCGGCACAATGGATTAATCTGGACAATGATTCGACGCGATATCGCCGGACGATACCGCGGCTCATCGCTTGGCATGCTGTGGTCTTTATTCAACCCGATCCTGATGCTGGTGATCTATACGTTTGTCTTCAGCGTAGTCTTCAAGGCACGCTGGAGCAGTGAGGGGGAGTCGAAGGAGCAGTTTGCGCTGATGCTGTTTGCGGGTTTGATATTTTTCAATCTATTTGCCGAATGCATCAGTCGCGCGCCCAACCTTATCCTGGGCAACGTTAATTACGTCAAGAAAGTGGTATTTCCTCTAGAAGTACTGCCGTGGATAACGCTCGGTGCAGCGTTGTTTCATTTTTTTATCAGCTTGCTGGTCTGGCTTGCCGCCTGCCTGTTGCTGACCGGAAAGCTCTATCTGACAACTCTGCTGCTGCCTGCCGTTATGTTGCCCCTGTTACTGATTTCACTCGGTCTCACTTGGCTACTGGCTTCGCTGGGTGTGTTCCTGCGCGATGTTGCTCAGATTGTCGGAGTGATCGTTTCCGTTATGATGTTCATATCGCCGATCTTTTACCCAGTTACCGCACTACCCGAAGCATACCAAGGCATCCTGCAGGCGAACCCTCTGACGCCCACGATTGAAGGCGCAAGGAAGATCATGTTTCTCGGCGAAATGCCCGACTGGCATCAACTGGGGATGCTCAGCCTGTTATCTCTGATCATCTGCTGGCTTGGCTTCGCCTGGTTCCAGAAAACGCGCAAGGGCTTTGCCGATGTCCTCTGAAGTTAAGCATTCCATTGAATCAAAACAGGAGCGCTCGGATATTGCGATCAAGGTCAGCAATCTCTCCAAGTGCTACCACATCTACGAGCAACCGCGAGACAGGCTGAAGCAATTCCTCCTACCTACCTTGAGACGCTCCGTCCGACTGGAAAACAAGCAGTACTTCCGCGAATTCTGGGCACTCCGCGACGTATCATTCGAAATACGCAGAGGCCAAGCAGTCGGAATAATCGGCCGCAACGGTAGCGGCAAGTCGACTTTGCTGCAGATGATCTGCGGGACGTTGAACCCTAGCAGTGGCAGCATCCAGACCCGAGGCCGCATAGCCGCACTTCTGGAGCTCGGTGCGGGCTTCAATCCCGAGTTCACTGGACGCGAGAACGTCTACATGAATGCGTCTGTTCTCGGTCTGAAGAAAGCAGAGATCGACGCACGCTATGACGACATCGTGTCGTTCGCCGATATCGGTGATTTTATCGAACAACCGGTGAAGACATACTCTAGCGGCATGGTCGTACGACTCGCCTTTGCAGTGCAGGCGCAGATCGACCCGGACATACTTATCGTCGACGAGGCCTTGGCCGTCGGCGACGCCAAGTTCCAGGCAAAATGCTTCGAACGGTTACGGCAACTCAAGGAGAACGGCACCAGCATCCTGCTAGTCACTCACTCCACCGAGCAGATCGTTACCCACTGCTCCCACGCTGTGCTGCTGAACAACGGCCAAGTGGTTGAACAAGGTGATCCGCGACGCATTTCGAACCGCTACCTGGACTTGCTATTCGGAAAGGAGCGGCGGAGCAAAGCCGCTGAAGGAAAGGCGCTGGCCGCACCCCAAGAACAGAAAAAGAGCACCGACTACACTAGCCCCGATTACTGCTCATTAAATCTGAGTGAGGATGCTTTCAGCCAACGACCAGGCTACAACCCCCACGAGTACCGTTGGGGCGATGGTGCCGCGCGAATTCTAGACTATTACATAGCCGCCGAAGGCGAGGCCTATCCCACCAGTTACACTGTCGGACAGGAAATTGTACTGGTCATTTCGGTCAGTTTTATTCACGAGGTCTTCCGTCCAATCTTGGGAATCACGATCAAGACCAAGGAAGGCGTCACGGTCTTCGGTGCCAATTCCGAAACGCTGGACTTCGAAGAATTCAAGACATCCGGCCATGCCGGCACCGCCGTACGTGTCGGCGCGCGATTCAATTGTCGCCTTGGATCCGGAGACTATTTCATCTCCCTTGGCGTCGCCTCACGCCAGAGCGAGGAAATAGTCCCCCATGATCGTCGATACGACTCCATTCATATTCAGGTACGTCCCGACGAAAATTTCTTCGGGCTGGTCAACCTCGATCTCAAATTGTCGGCAAGCCAATGAGCAATAACAACACAAGTTTACAAAACCAGGGCTACGAATTCGATGTATCGAGCCAGATCTGGTCACGCCCGAAGTTTTCCAGCATTGCGTATAACGACGGCGATGAAGTCGAAACTCGCCTAAGCCAAGTTATAGCCGATGCCTCGGACCTCTCCGTACTGTCGCTTGAGCTCCGCCAGCATTGCACAGACTGGCCCAGCCTTTACCATCTGTCCGGTACCCGAGCGAATATTCTTCGCCCATTGCATACAGAACTAAGCGGCGCGCGAGTACTGGAAGTTGGCGCGGGATGCGGTGCTATTACTCGCTACTTGGGAGAGACAGGCGCTCAGGTACTCGCGTTGGAAGGATCCTTGAGGCGTGCAAACATCGCTCGCTCTCGCACCCGGGATCTCGACAATGTCGTGGTAGTAGCCGACCGTTTCGCGGAATTTAATACGGATGAGCGCTTCGACATCATTACGCTGATCGGTGTACTAGAGTACGCCAATCTGTTCACGCCCGGCGAAGCGCCAGCGGTAACCATGTTGAAGCGCGTCAGAGAGCTGCTAAAGCCTGGTGGTAGGCTGGTGATCGCCATCGAAAACCAGCTTGGTCTGAAGTATTTGGCTGGCGCACCAGAGGACCATGTCGGCTTGTCGATGTACGGTGTCGAGGACCTTTACCGTGCCGACCAGGCTCAAACTTTTGGTCATGCTGTCCTTCAGCGGACCTTGAAAGAAGGTGGCTACTCTAGCGTCAGCACGCTATTACCGCTGCCGGACTACAAGTTCCCGACTTCGATTCTTTCCGAACGAGGTCTTGAAACGCCTAGCTTCGACTCCTCAGCCTTTGCTTGGCAGAGCGTGCGCCGGGATCCACAATTTCCCCCGCATATCAACTTCCGCCAGGAACTGGCGTGGCCAGTGTTATTTGATAATGATCTGGCCATACCACTGTCCAATTCATTCTTGTTGATTGCAGAAAATGGCCCCAGTGGCATGCCTCCCCGGGATGTGTTGGCTTATCATTTCAGCACTGATCGCAAGCCTGAGTTTTGTAAGGAAACTTTATTCAGTGCGCGTCCAGATGGCTCGATCAGGGTGCGGTACCGCTTACTGGGCCAACCCGGCACGACCGAAGGTGCGCAGGCGATGCACTTCGTGCCTGAACATGATGCGGATTACTGCCAAGGAACGGTCATGTCTTGGCAGTTCATTCGGACGGTCACCCGCGATGGTTGGAATATTGCCGACATAGTCGAGTTTTTTAGAGGCTACCGTTCGGCGCTCATCGGCATCCTCGCTGAACGCGGCGTGAACGTCGACTCACCCTCCGGTGAGGGCGACCTTTTGCTGCCAGGTGAGTTTCTTGACATCATTCCGCAGAACCTTATCGTCTCATCAGCCGGCCGTCCTCAGGTCATTGACCAAGAATGGCGCTCAAAAACGGAAATTCACTTCAGCCAGCTAGTCTTCCGCTCGATGTTGGCCATGTCCGGCATGGTCAGTTACTTTGGCAGGCCAGCAAGCAACCAGTTTCCGACGTGGCGAAACCTCTTGCAGGCACTCTTCCAAAAACTGCAACTGGAGTGGTGCCCTCAAACCGAAGATGATCTGGTCGCGTTCGAGATCGACATTCAGGAAACTGCTACCGGCACATCCTCGAGAAATTATTTCATGGATTGGCTGGCAAGCGAGCCGCACAACCAGTCGACAGTCTTGGACGTGCAACAACATAATCTGCGATTGGCTGATGCTGTAGCGGAACGCGACCGACTGATCGAGCAGTATCACGGCGAAGCTTTTGTCAAAGATGCAGAGCTAGCACAACTGCAATCGGCCGTGAACGATATGGACGCCCGCCAGCAGTATCAACAGTTGGCGGACTCCATAGTGGAGCGTAACCAACTGATCGAACAGTACCACGCCAACTCCCTGGCTAAAGATGCAGAACTTGCACAGCTGAAAGCGACCGTGAACGATCAACTCAAAAATATCATCCAGGTCGAAGTATCGACCAGCGAACAGGCCACCAACGCGGACCTCACGCGGCTTAATGCGGCTGAACACACCACTCAACTCGAGGTGTGGAACAATGAACAGGCCCAGATCATTGAAGAGGGGAAAGAACGTGAACGCAACCTTTCCAGGGGGCTTGAGGATAGCAGGCACCAACTTGAAGTACTCAACTACGAAATTGTTCAGCTGCGCTCATCCTCTAGCTGGAAAATAACCGCTCCACTGAGATTCCTCAGTCACCAGATCAAACGTAGTCGCCACCTGCTCCGCTTGGCGCCCACTTTCATGCAGAGGAAGGGAAAGTGGAACGCCATCCGACGAGTGCTTGCCATCCTTTGGCAGGAGGGCCCCGAAGGCATCAAGTGGCGGTTGCGGATGCTCGAAGGCCGCTCTCTTCTTGTGCCGAGCAGCAGTAGTGATGAAATGGGTGAGATCAAACTCGATTACGACGAGTGGATCAGACGCTATGACACCCTCGATGACCAAGCTCGAAGCAAGATTCTTACGAGAATCGACACGTTCTCTTGGGTGCCGAAATTTTCGTTGATCATGCCAGTCTATGACCCACCGCTGGAGTTCCTGGACGAAGCTATCCGTTCAGTGCGCAGCCAGTTGTACCCGCATTGGGAACTGTGTATAGCCGACGACGCTTCTAAAAATGAAGCAGTGCGAGAGTTGCTGAAGAAGCACGCGGCCGAGGACAATCGAATTCGTCTGGTTCTGCGCCGGGAAAATGGACATATCTCCAAAGCGTCCAACAGCGCCCTGGAAATCGCACAGGGCGACTTCATCGCCATGTTCGACCATGACGATCTGATCCCCGAGCACGCTCTTTACATGTTCGCCGAAGAGCTCAACAAAAATCCGTCGCTGGACTTCCTCTATAGCGATCAGGACAAGGTCGATATCAGTGGTCGTCGGTACGACCCCTATTTCAAGCCAGACTTCAACCCGGATCTGCTCAGATCACAGAACTTTGTCGATCATCTGGCGGTCTTCCGCGCCAGCATTGCACGTGGTCTCGGCGGCTGGCGTACTGCGTTCGATGGCAGTCAAGACTATGACTTTGTCCTTCGATTTACCGAACGGCTGCCGATCGAGAGCATCGCCCATATTCCACATGTTCTCTACCACTGGCGCGCCGTTCCGGGCTCCCTCGCCATCGACGCAGGAGCGAAGAACTACGCGGCCACCCGCTCACGCCAAGCTCTCGCGGAACACCTGCAGCGGATGGATATCGATGCCGAGGTCACCTCGGAATATCCTCACCTGTCGATCCACCGAGTGATTTATCCACTGCCGGTCGAACCACTGGTTAGTATCGTCATTCCGACAAAGGATGGCGTGGATATCCTGCAGCAGTGCATGGACGGGATATTCAACAAAACCGATTACACTAATTTCGAAGTCATCATTGTTAACAATCAAAGTGAGAAGCCTGAAACACAGGAATACTTCAAGGAGCTTCTGCGCGACAAACGCGTCCGGATCATTGACTTCGACCATCCGTTCAACTACTCAAGAATCAACAACATCGCTGTCAAAGAGGCGAATGGTAGTGTGCTCGCACTGCTGAACAACGATCTTGAAGTGATCAACAGCGATTGGTTGCGCGAAATGGTCAGCCATGCCGTCCGCCCCGAAATCGGTGCGGTAGGTGCTCGCCTGTTCTACCCCGACGGTACTGTCCAGCATGCTGGTGTACTGCTGGGCTACAAGGGACGCGCCGGACACATGTACCGGTATGCACCCCGTCACTGGCTTGGCTATTGGGCGCGAGCCGTTCTTATCCAGAACTTGACCGCAGTGACCGCGGCTTGCCTTGTGCTCAGAAAGGATGTTTACGATTCCATTGGCGGCTTCGATGAAGAGAATTTCACCATCACCTTCAACGACGTTGACCTCTGCCTGCGTATTCATGAGAGGGGCTTCAGAAACCTCTATACCCCTTATGCGGAACTCTACCACCACGAGTCGAAAACCCGAGGACTCATGGCATTCCAGAGCGAAGAGGACTACTTCTCCGAGCGTTGGAAACCCTACATCCAGTACGACACGGCCTATAACCCCAACCTGTCTCTGGAAACCGAGGACTTTTCGCTTGCCTTCCCCCCCAGAGCCACTCGCCCTTGGGAATCGGAAAGCTCGCGCATTTCCGCCAAACCATTGGTTAGCATCATTACTCGCACCCATGGTGAGCGCCAGGAGTTCCTAAAGGAATCGATCCACTCTGTACTGCGGCAAACCTATCGTCCACTCCAACTAGTGATAGTCGAAGACGGCACTGACAATGCGCGCCAGGTCGTGGACGATCTACTGCTACCAGCCGGCGTGACCGTGACCTACGAGGCCCTGCCTAAACGGGGCCGTTGCTTTGCAGGGAATCGAGGTTTGGAGTTAGCACAGGGTGAACTTTTCGGCTTCCTAGACGATGACGACCTTCTGCTCCCTGACCATGTTGAGTCCCTGGTTGGACAGCTGCATGCCCATCCCGAAGCAGCTGCGGCGTATTCGAGCTCATGGGAAATTCCGACCGAGGTAATCAGCCTTTCGCCGCTCAAGTACATAGAGGGCAAAAAATCACTTTTCGGTCGGGCACGTTTCTCGATAGATGCATTGTGGAACTACAACTACATTGCTATCCAGTCTCTTCTTATCAAGAAGGACCTCTTCCTCAAACACGGCGGATTCTCCGAGGAGTTGGACTGCCTAGAGGATTGGGATCTATGGTTGAGGTATACATCCGAACACGACTTCGTATTCTTGGACAAAGCCACTTCCGAGTTCAGGATGCCTGATAATGAAAGCGTTCTATCCGGCCGCCGGGATCAGCACCTCCAGTATCTTCCGACACTCCGGAAGCGACAGAAAGAGCTGCTTGAGAGCCATGTGGGCGCTTATAGTTATTCACGATTGAAGTCAGCCTTCAATACGATACAAGCCTGACATCCCTTTGCATTAAGGCAACCGTAGCCGCCCCTTGTCGACTTTCTTAAAGCCAGACAAGGGGCTAAGCTAACCAACCCTTTAAAGCGCAAATCTGATCAAATACCTGTAAATCAAAGCCGTACACAATATTGCAGCGCACTTACTTCTAGAGGTCGTGGTAGGGACGGCAGTTACCTACCGCCCCCGCACAGATCCGTACGTGTGGATCTACCACCTAATGCTCCTACCTTGGGTACGTGACGCGAAGCGATCTTCAGGATATAGGGGGGGGCATTCATTGGGTTTGGTATGTAGTAATCGGTGAGCAATCCGGAGTTAGGTCATTGCAGCCGATTCCGCTGGATACGCCGACCGAGGTCAAGACGCCGATATCGGCAAATGGCTTTCCTGAATCCGTTCTATAGTTTGATGTTTCCGGGCCCCGCGTGATAATTGAAGTAGCCACTTACTACCCGTGTGAGCCAATGCCCTTTGAGCCGGATGGGTTCATGTCGTCGGCGTTTCAACTCATCATGGATAGCCAGCAGCGTCGCACGCATTCGCAACTTGACCGTCAGTCGCAGTATTTGGAGCCTACTGTAGTGGTCTAATGAAACCGGACACCCATTTAGGCGAGAATGCTCGCCAGATTGAGGTGTCAGATGACCAAACAACGCCGTTCCTTTTCCGCTGAATTCAAACGCGAAGCCGCAGGCCTCGTGCTCGATCAAGGCTATAGCCATATCGAAGCCAGCCGCTCACTTGGTGTGGTCGAGTCCGCGTTGCGTCGCTGGGTTAACCAGCTTCAGCAGGAGCGCACCGGCGTTACTCCGCAGAGTAAAGCGCTGACGCCTGAGCAGCAGAAAATCCAGGAACTGGAAGCTCGAATCGCTCGCCTTGAGCGGGAGAAATCCATTTTAAAAAAGGCTACCGCGCTCTTGATGTCGGAAGAGCACGAGCGCACGCGCTGATTGCCCAGTTGAGCGCCCATGAGCCGGTTGATTGGCTGTGCAAGGTGTTTGACGTCACTCGCTCGTGTTACTACGCCCAGCGCCTACGGCGCTGCACGCCCGATGTTGAACGGCTTCGATTGCGTAGTCGCGTCAGTGAGCTGTTCTCGCAAAGTCGTAGCGCTGCGGGCAGTCGCAGCATCCTGTCGCTGATGCGTGAAGACGGTGAGCAACTCGGTCGATTCAAAGTGCGTAGCTTGATGCGCGAGCTTGATTTAGTCAGCAAACAACCCGGCTCCCATGCCTATAAACGAGCAACAGTAGAAAGACTGGATATCCCGAACACATTGAACCGCGAGTTCGATGTGCCAGCGCCCAATCAAGTCTGGTGCGGCGATATCACCTACATTTGGGCGCAAGGAAAATGGCAT
>NZ_JAUHUK010000038.1:0-18049 GCF_030417915.1 Pseudomonas sp. C32
GTAGGAGCCGGCTTGCTGTCGATGGCGTCGGGTCAGGCAACGCTAATCTCAGATCCGAAAACTCCCCACCAACTGATTCAACCGTCCAGCCTGTTGCTCCAGCTCGGTACAAGCACGCAATGTCGCTTGCAGGTTCT
This sequence comes from Pseudomonas sp. C32, assembly GCF_030417915.1. Classification (NCBI taxonomy): domain Bacteria; kingdom Pseudomonadati; phylum Pseudomonadota; class Gammaproteobacteria; order Pseudomonadales; family Pseudomonadaceae; genus Pseudomonas; species Pseudomonas sp. C32. The sequence goes on from NZ_JAUHUK010000038.1 coordinate 138, forward strand.
CCACCCCTTGCTGGTTCAGGGTGTTGATCTGGGTGATATCGATATTCAACGCCTCGACCACCGCGGTCTGTTCCTCGGTGGCCGCCGCGACAGACTGGTTGACGTTGTCGATCTGGCCGATGCGTTGGGTCACGCTGCCCAGGCGGGTGCCGGCGAGGTTGGCGATGGTGACGCTTTCTTCGCTGTGCTGCTGGCTTTCGGTCATGGTGGTGACTGAATCCCGTGCGCCCACTTGCAGCTCCTCGATCATCTGCTGGATCTCCAGCGCCGAGGTCTGGGTGCGGCCGGCCAGGCTGCGCACTTCGTCTGCGACCACGGCAAACCCACGGCCCGCTTCACCGGCTCGCGCCGCTTCAATCGCGGCATTGAGCGCCAGCAAATTGGTCTGCTGCGAGATGCCCTTGATCACCTCAAGGATCTGCCCGATGTTCACGGTCTTGTCGTTGAGCACTTCGATGTTGGCGCACGACGCACTGATCTTGCCCGACAGCTCGCTCATTACCTCAATCGTGCGCTGCACGACCTGACGACCATCCTCGGCTTGTTGCCGTGCGGACGACGCCTGCTGCGAAGCATCGGACGCGTTATGGGCAATCTCCTGGGCGGCGGCGCCCAATTGGTTGATGGCCGTGGCCACGCTGTTGGTACGGGTGGATTGATCGTCGAAATTGCTCAGCGACGAGTTCGACGCCACCAACACACGGCGGGCGCCTTCATTGACGCCTACAGCCGCCGAAGCCACTTCGCGCATCGAGTGGTGAATGCGTTCGACAAAGCGATTGAAGGCTGTGGCCAGCTGACCGATTTCATCCCGCGATTGCACTTGCAGGCGCCGGGTCAAATCGCCTTCGCCGAGGGAAATATCTTCCATCACCTTGGTCAGCACTTGCAGCGGCCGGGTAATGCGCAACGCCGTGTACCAGATCAACAGCAGACCGAGCAGGGCCGAGCCACCGCCGAGCAGCAGTTCCAGCGCGGTGCTTTGCACGCCTTGGGCGTCGAGTTCTTTTTGCAAGGTGGTGACCGGTGCCAGCAACACACTCTGCGGCACACCCACCAAAATACCCCACGGTGCGGCCCCGGCAATCGGCGCCAGCGGTTCGAGGACTTTAATGTGCTGCGCATCGACAAACACCTTGGCCTGCCCCTGGCGCAAGCTGTCCATGACCTCGGCATTGTCCATCGGCTGACCGAGGCGAGCGACGTCCTCGCTGCTGGCGGAAATCACCCCGTGCGGGCTGACGATGCTGATCTGACCGTTGCCATCAAACAGTTCGCGGGCGCTGGCTTCGCTGTTCTGTTGCAGGGCGGCGAGGTTGATGTCGAGCCCGACCACGGCGATGACGTTGCCGTTTTCCAGCAGCGGGAACGCCACGCTGGTCACCAGTTTGCGGCTGCCCGAGGCTTCATCGAAATACGGCTCCAACACACAGGCCTGGCGGGTGTCGCGGGCGCAGGTGTAGAAGGCGTTGTACGGTGCGCCGCTCGGCCCCGGCTCGGTGTTGGCGAGCAGGCCTTCGTCGCCGATGACTGCTTGCAGTTCGCCGGGTTTGCTTTGCACCCAATACAGGGCGAATCGACCGGTTTCGTTGCTGCCCAACGCGGCTTGATTGACGAAACCGGCGTCGGCGCCGTCCAGACCATCGGGTTCGAAAATGACATAAAGCCCGAGCAGGTCGGGCTTGTCGATGAGTGCCTGATGAAGCTGGGTGCTCAGCTCCTGGCGCAGTTGTTGGCGGGTCAGACTGCCCTGGTGTTGCAGTTGTCGCAGGTACAGCAAATAGCGCGATAAGCCCTGGCCGTATTCGTGGGTCTGCATGAAGGTGCGCTGCACTTGCATGGCCTGGACCGTGCCGAGGGCCTGCATGTGTTCCTTGGCAGCGCTGGCGAGCATGCCGCTGCTGGCCTCGGCCACTTGCTGGCTGCTTTTGTGGGTTTGATACAGCGTCAACCCCATCAGCAAGCCCACGACCAACAGCAGGCAGAGTCCGGCGAGCAGGGCGATCTTGCTCTGGATCGTCAGGAAGGTTTTGTGCATGGAAATACCTTTTTCCACGTGGGCAATGGCGTGGCCACTGCCCACGGCCGAGTTTAGAAACCGGTAGCGAACACCACCTGGGCGTAGACGTTCTGGTCGTTGTTACCCAGTTGGGTCCCACCGTTTTCAGCGCTCTTGTCCGCTTGGTAGATACCCACCAGCGGCATCACGGTCAGGTGGTCGTTGACGTGCCATTCGGCGTACAGGTCGACTTCGTGGCCATCGGTGTTGCCGAGGTTGCGGTCGATGGTGTCGAAGTTGAAGTACATCGCGCCAACGCTCAGGTTTTCCAGCGGCGCGACTTTCAGCGTGACGTTCTGGATGCGCGAGTTGCTGTTGAACGGCCCGGCATAGTTGCCCGCCACTTCACCCTGGAACCAGGTGCCGTAGCCACGGCTGAAACCGTAGAACAGGGTGTCATAGCCTTCCGAGAAACGGCTGTAGCGGTAGCTGGCGCTCGGTGTCCAGACTGCGTCGGAGAAGGTCCAGCCCGCTTCCAGGTACCAGGCGTCTTCGGTGGCGGTGTGAGGTTTGTCCTGCTTGGCGTATTCACCGGACAGGAACAGGTCTTTCACCCCGGCGTTGCCCGCTGCACGCAGGCTGTAGGTCTTCATGCCGTCGCGTTCGAGCTGGATCGGCGAGGCGTATTGTTCATCGACATCGGTGGTGTCGACGTAGGTCAGGCCAACGGTGCCGGCCTCGGCTACGTGCTCCAGGGTGCCGACGTACATTTCGGTCATGGCCTGGCCACGGTTGTTGGATTTGAGCCACATCAGGTCACTGCGCCAGCCTTCCTTGCCGCCGATACGCAGCACCGCCGTTTCGTCGAACGCCTTGCGCGCCGCCAGGTAGTAGGCGCCGCCACGGTTGAATTCGCCGTCGGCCAGGCCGTTACCCAGGTTCAGTGCGTCGCCATCGATCAGGAAGCCGTCGCCGACCACAATGTTCTGGCGGCCGAAGGACACATCGATGCCGTCACTGCCCAATGCGCCGAACAGATCCGCCGAGCGCCAGCCGAGGTAAGCGTCTTCGAACTTGGTGGTGCGTTCCGAGCCATCGGTGAAGCCGGCGGCATCGCCGTCGCCCCAGGTGCCGGAACTGAGCATGTTCGCCGCGCCGTACGCGGTACCCACACCGCCCAGGCCTTGATCGAAGCTCAAGCCGTATTTGATGTAGCCCTCGCGCCACGACGATGAACCTTCGCTGAGGCGACCGGACAGGGCGTAGTTTTCCTGGCTGTGGAAAATGCCGAACACGGCTTCGAGGGTAGCGTTCAGGTGGCTGTCGTCATCGGCATAGAGTTCATACGCGCCGGCATTGCCGGCACTGATCATCAGCGCGAGCGTCGAGAGACGAAGCAAGGGGGACTTGAGCATGGTGTGGCATCCGTTCTTGTTCTTGAGCGCAGGTTTGCGGTCTGTCCGGATACTACGGCGCGACTTTTATTTGGCCTTTTCCCTGTTTGCCAATTAGTTGGTTGTGCATGCCAGATTGCATGGCGCGTTGCCATGTCGTCAGGTTTTGGTGCGCCGTTTGGGGCGTTGCGCGGTTATCGCGCACGCTTTTGTCTGGAGGCCTTGAAGTTTGCGGGCGGAGCAGGGCGGGAACGAAACGTGCAGGGCGCCTCGCAGCGAATAATGCGATGGATGAGGCTGTGATGAGCAATGCACAACAGGTCGAGCGCTTTGATCAGTGGCTCGACAAGGTCAACCAGGTCTGCGGGTGTTTCAGTGCCAATCTGTTGGGCCCGCAGTTCGCGGGTTCGATCGATGAGTGCCGCAGCGGTGAACTGAAGATGAGTTTCGTCGACGTGTCCCAGGCTCAATTATTCCGCACTCAGCACGAGATCGATCAGGGCGAGGGCGCGCATTATTACGCAGCGTTCCAACTTGCCGGCGAAGCGGTCATGGAGCAGCAGGGCAGTTGCATCACCCTGATGCCGGGGGATATCACGCTGATCGATTCGACTCGTCCGAGCAACTTCGTCTACCGCAACAACGCCCGCCAGCTGTCATTGATCCTGCCGCGCGAGCGGGTGGAGCAGCAGTTGCGCTTTACCACGGTGAAACCGGCGCAGCGCATACCGGCCTCGGCCCCGATGGCCGGGCTCGCCAAGCGCCTGATCCTCAGCTCAACGGAACAGCGCCTTAGCCATGCCGAAAGCGAAGCGACGCTGGACGCCGTGATCAGCCTGCTGCGTCCGGCAATGGGCGCGAGCAACGTGGACGATTCTCCCCAGGCACGCACCTTCCGCAAGGCGTTACGCTTTATTGATGAGCATATCGGTGACGAAGCACTGTGCCCGGAATGGCTGGCGACGCAGGTTGGCGTCTCCGTGCGCGGTTTGTATCGGCTGTTTTCCCGACACGGCCTGGTGGTCGCGCAATACGTGAAAAACCGCCGTCTCGACCTCTGTGCCGAACAACTGCGCCATGCCCGGGGCGAGGGCAAGCTGTGTGCGCTGGGCTATGAGTGGGGCTTCAACGATTCGAGCTATTTCTCCACGGCGTTCAAGGCGCGGTTTGGCGTTTCGCCGGGTGAGTATCGCAAGCGGTATATGAAATGAGCGCAACCAATTCCCGGTAGGCGCAGGCGCAGGCTGCGATCTGTTGATCTTGATTTCAAAAAATAAGCTCAAATGATCGTCCGAACGCGGCTCGACCCTTCGGTAGCTCCGCATCGCTTGAAGCTCTGTAGACGAGTGCGTTTCTTTTCCTGCTGCACGGACTTGGCAGTACATCCCCATACACCAAAGCCTACAACGTAGCGGACAGTATCGTCGCCAGTTAGAACCTCACCACAGACCGGCATACGACCAACAAAGTTACCGCTCATCGTATTTTTTAAAATTAAAAATCCAATTTCAAAAAAATATCATTTGAAAAAGAAAGAAATTTCTTACTCCGTCCTACAGAGCGCTGAATTCAGTGATCTTCGGTTTGTTTAAGTTTTGAGTCGGCTTTGGTTTTAGCTTTTAAGTACTTATAGATGTCTGCCAGTGCGATGCCATTTTTTAAACCGAAAGTGAACGGAAAACGATCCGGAAATCCCGCATGAATTTTCCTTTGATGTTGAATGAAAATTCCTACGCACTAAAAAATGGCCTCTTGCGTGAAGTTCTGGAAGTCACTAGATATAGAAGGGTCACTAACTTTGGTGGCATTTCCTCTAATAGCGAGTAATCAATGATGAACAGCGAAAACTTTGGAGACGTTCTTTATCTTGGTGATGAGTTTGAATACGGCTCATGCCCACACATGGCTGGAGGGTCTGGCGGTCAAGGCGGATGTGGAGGTAGCGGCGGATGTGGGGGCGGCGGCGGTTGTAGTGGCGGGAGTGGCGGAAGCGGTGGGAGTGGAGGGAACGCTGTAACTCCTCAGGTATCGTCCGACAACGACTGACAATTCATCAAGTATGGCTTTTCTGGTGTTAGCCAGAAAAGCCATGTAAAGGAACTGGATGATGTTAAATATACAAAGCTACGAAATACTTAATTTTCACTCTGGTAATTTAGTGGTTTCAAGGAAAGGTGTTTCGAAGATCAGTTCGCCATCTTTGTTGGCAGCTCTGACTAAGTTGCAAAATTATAAGAATATTTCAAAGGTTGAATTTCTTGAGATGTTGTCGGAGCATGGCTTAAATCCAGAAGCTGCCTATGGCTTTTTAGAAAAAGCGCTCTCTATTAAAGAAGACGCTGGTGAGATTTACTTTGAGAAAACAATTGTGGCCCATGACTGGGGCAAGACCACCGACCTGGAGGCATTGTTAAGAAGTGAGATCGATACCCCGTTAGAAATAAGTGATATCTCAGACTCGCTCAAGGACATTGTTTTAAGTAAGAAGTGCTACATTGTAATCGCTTGCATGAAGTATGATTATGATTTTATTAAGAAAATATACTTCGATCTTGTAAGTGCTGCGCCGGACAGTGCGATCAGTGTTTGCTATCGCTCGGGTAATTCGTTCTGTATCAGTCAGCCGTACTTGCCGAAAGTCGGAAATCCATGTCATTTTTGTAGCATAGATAGGCTGATAAACTATGAGGAATATCATAGTGGCAGGAATACTTGGTCAAGGCTGCTTCATTTCTGCAAGAATAAGCATATAGCCGTTCCCGCCGATTCGCTAAATATCCTGCAGCGCTCAATGGTTGTTGGGGCGATTGTAAAAAAAATAAAGCTGCTAACGAACCCTGGTAGTGAATATCGTTATCAGGATAATGTACTTCAAGACTCCTATGTTGATTTTAATGGCAACTTCGTGAGGGATGTCTCGGCCTCTCATTGGTATATGTGCGACTGTTTGAGGGTGCAGAGATGAAATATATACCCCATGACTATTATCTGAAGTTCATGTGTTCAACTGTTCATGCGGAAACCTTGGAATTCCACGCAAAGGGGAATTATACGATCCATGATGCATTCAAACATGCTACTCGTCTTCATAATGTCAGCGATGAGCAGCTTGCTCAGTTGACCGGGAATGAACTCCGGCTTTACCCGGATCTAAATTTGGAATTCGCTGTTCGCTCTGAATTGAATTTGGGTTCGGATATTTGTCGTGATGACTCATGTGAAATGTTCTCCGGTACGAATGTAGTTTTTTCGAAGCTGGAAAAGCTAATATCTCCTGTGCTTTCCTCCAGAAAAGATAGTTATAAGCGTGGATATCCAAGCGGTGGCGCGCTATATCCAGTTGAGATGTTTATTTGTTCTCTGATGGATGATGAGGAAAGTTGGCCATGTCCTGAAAAAATCTTGCATTTACTACCGCGGTCGAAGAGGTTTGAAGTAATGCAGGGCACGCAAAGCATCGATGATGTTAAGAGGGCAATTTTGTCATCTCCAGGCAGTATTGGCACACCTCGTATAGCGATAGTTTATGCCGTTTACATACCTAAAACACTATTTAAGTACAGATATCGAGGGTACAGGCTTGCGCTTATGGAGGTTGGATCAATTTACATGCTGATCGAATTGCAAGCCAAAAAGCTTGGACTGCGATGCAGGTTGTGGTCCGCGTATACAGACACGATGCTGTGTAAGGCAATAGGTCTTAATCCAACTCTTTTCTTTCCTGTGTGTGTGCACTTCATTGGTGAGCAATGTGATTCTATATAATTCTAGTCACTACTCAACGTTACCTGGTGCGCTGATTTTTCAGCCAGCCTGCTTACTGTCTCTTCCGTCCTCTGTCGAAGTGGAAGACCCTTGGTTAAACGGAGGGTCGGGAATTGGGAGCGGTTCCTTCTCTATAAAAACGGCGCTAGGTGAGTACTTTGAAAGACGGCATTTCTATATGGAGGTTAAATCCGACGTAGTAGGGGGGATCAATTATTCATTGACGAGATTAGAGGCTGGAAAATTTATCTATGCTTTTTCTCAAACTAATGAAGGTGGTTTGTCGTCCGCACAGCTTGCAAGGCATTCATATAATTTGACGGAGGTGTTGCGTGTGTCGGATTTTTCTTGCTGTCACATACCTACCGCGTGCGTTTCTCTTAACTATAATAAAATAGAAAGTGAAAATGCAATATATCCGCGGAGAGATACATGCGGTTGTAGTTTTCACTACCGCTTTGAGAATGCAGCTTTTGGGTCGATAAAGGAGTATTTGGAAAGGCAGTTCCTGGCAAGATTTTGGCTCACAAAGGAATGCGTACGGCTGGTTCTTCCGTCTGACATTATAATAGCCCTGAGTGGAAATCGTACTCAAATGTTATACGATGCACTATGCAAGTCAGGTGAGATTACGGTTATCGATATATCGGATCAAGATTACCCAGGTGTATGTTTGTTGGTTGTTTACGGTCAAAAAGATAATAAACGTCACGTTCGGTATTGTGCCGGAATGTCGTATGCGGAAACGTTAAGCAGCGCACTTGAGAAATCAATCTATGAGTTGTGGCAAACCTACAGATTCATCGATTTGTTTCGAGCTACTGAGAGTGACGTCGAAGAGGTTAAAGATTCATATTTGAAGTATTTTTTAAGCTGTAACACCTATGGGACATACAAGGAGATAACTTCGGTCAAACTCCGTGGGTCCGACAAGTCAGGGTCTTCGCTTGAGTTTAACTTGTCTGGGCTTTTGGCTGTGCTCAAGTCTCAGCGGATTGATGGTTATCTCTACGTAAAGTCTCTTGTGATACAGAACGGGTTGTATTTTTTCTGCAAGTTTGTTTCTCCTGATTTATTTTTGCATATGAATAACTCTAGGGGGATAAATTTCCGCAATAAATACTCTGAGAGATTTATGGGGCAGATATTTTCTGATCGGAAGAAAATTATGGTTCCATTTCCATAAAAGGGTGGCTCATGACAGCTTTTACAATATCAAGATCTTTAGAACTTACGTGGCTGTTTGTGAAGGAGCAGCTAAAAGAACCTGTTGCGCTCTTTTGGATTATTGTTTCGCCTGTAGCAACCTATTATTTGCTGGCATACTCCAGAGGAGAACTTTATCCTTCGGGTATGAGCTATTTAGAAAGCACTTCTTGGTTTCACGCTTATATTTCTTCAAGTGTCGCTTTTTTTGGCTTCTCCTTTTACATCGTGGGCAGAAGAGAAAGTGGGTTTATTAGATCGTTTGTATATACATTCCACGCCAGGCTGATATTTATGTTGGCGCAGTTTTTTGCATGCTCACTTATTTCTTTGGTTTACTGTGCCGCTTTCTATGTAATGACATGTTTTTCTTTTGGAGGCTTTGATGTGGCTCAGTTTTTATTGGTTTTTTCTCGGTTTTATATCTGTTATGTATTGTTTTGTGTGCCTGGGATTCTGTTGAGCTTGTTGCCTGTTAGTTTTCAAAATGCCAATACAGTTTTCTCCGTTGCGTCATTTGGAATGCTTGTGTTGGGTGTTATAAGTGTTCGTGATTTGCATCCTGTATTGGATTTTATCAAAGGTTTTAATCCTTTGTATATTGCAAATAAAATTATGGTTGGAGGGGTTGAAAAGCACCCGATTTTGATATTGGGAGTTTTCTTTTCTTTCATTGCTGTGTTCTTGTTGTCCTTGCGATTCTTGCGCATAAATCCAGTGTGGAGTCGATATTGATGGGTATTATAAAAGCTAGGTCGCTTTGTTTTGAATATTCTGAAAAGACAATATTCAATGACGCATCTATCAGTGTGACTCCAGGCTCTATTACCGGTCTGCTGGGTCCAAACGGCTCTGGAAAGACTACGTTTTTCGATATTGTGTGCGGCTTGAAAAAGGCAAAAGAAGGGCAGCTTGTCAATAGGTTCGTCAGGCAGCTTTATTTATCACAGACGATCATGACGCCCCCCGTGCTGCGTATGTCCGATATCTTTAAAATGACTACGTTACTTTGCTCTCCAATCCGAATGTCGCAAGAGCATGCTTTGAAAAAGCTCGCTGTCTGGAGCCCGGAAATAATTGAGCGATATAAGGAAATCTGGAACAAGAAGTCTTCTGTTTGCAGCTATGGCGAAAAGCGTTGGTTCTTTACTCTATCTTTGCTGGCTGTAGAGGCGGATCTGGTGATACTGGATGAACCCACTGCTGGAGTTGATCCCGAGTTTAGGCACTACATTTGGAAGTGTTTGCGTGGAGCTGCTGGTGAGGGAGCGGCAATTTTAGTGTCTTCACATAACATCGAGGAGGTTGTGAGCAACTGTGACAACTTTTATATGATCAGCATGCGACGGTTTGTACCGTTTAGCTCAGGTAAAGAGTTCTTGGACTCTTACGGTGCAAGCACTCTGGATGAAGCTTTTATCCGGGCGTCGGCTGCACCTGTGTTAACGGCGCCTTCTGCTCGAAAAAAATAACGAGTTCATCGCCTCTCAGCTCAGCTAAACAGGAGCTTCTGATGTCGCATACATGCACGCGCTGTTTCTAATGCGCAATCTGGCACAACCGCCAACACAACTGGCACGCAGGGCAAAACCTGCGTGGCGGCGACCACCGACAATCCTAACCAACCTGCCGAAGCACCGTTGCCTCGGCATTTTTAGTGTTGGCGCTCGTCTGCTGGCGGGTGCGTGGATTTTCAAGGTCGTTTCCTATGTTCACCTCGTTGCGTTTGTCTTTGGTTGGTTTGCTGTCCTTCACCCTGGCTCAAGCGGTCGTTGCCGCCGAGTGTGTGCCGGACACGCGCCGTGGCGCTGAAGTGTTCGCTAATGAATGCGGCGTCTGCCACGCGGTGGCCAAGGGCACGATGGGCATGATGGGGCCGAATCTGTCCGGTGTTTACGGGCGCAAGTCGGGTTCGCTGGAGGGTTTCAGCTACTCACAGGCCATGCGAGACAAAGACGTCAGCTGGCAGGCCGAGAACATTGCGCAACTGATCACCCAACCCCAGGCCTTCGTGCCCGGCACTTACATGCCGTACATGGGCCTGGCGTCCGCCGACGATCGCCAGGCGGTCGTGTGCTTCCTCAAAGAACAACACTGATCAGTCGGATTACCGACTGACAACCAACCACCCCCTGTAGGCGCTGGCTTGCACCGTCCGTCAAGACGCTTTCGCCGGCAAGCCGGCTCCTACATTTGAACGAAAGGTGATTCATGAGCAACGTTGAAATTCTGCCGCAGGTTGCTGCATTCCTCGAACGCGAGCATGGCTGCTTCATCGACGGGCAGTGGGTACTGGCCGAAGGCGACCGTATCGCCGTGGTCAACCCGGCCACCGGGAAAACCCTGTGCGAAACCCTCGATGCACCGCTGGACATCGTCGAGCGTGCCGTGCAGTCGTCGCACAAGGCGTTCAAATCCGGTGTTTGGTCGAGCCTGCGTCCAGCAGATCGTGAGCGCATCCTGCTGAACTTCACCCGTCTGGTCGAAGAGCACGCCGAAGAACTGGCCCAACTGGAAACCCTGAGCCAGGGCAAGTCGATCAACATGGCCCGTGCGCTGGACTTGAACGCCACCGTGGAGTTCATGCGCTACATGTCCGGTTGGGCGACCAAGATCGAAGGCCAGACCTTCGACGTGTCGATCCCGCTGCCACCGGGTGCCAAGTTCACTGCGTTCACCAAGCGTGAGCCAGTGGGTGTGGTGGTCGGCATTGTGCCGTGGAACTTCCCGTTGCTGATTGCGGCCTGGAAACTGATGCCGGCACTGGCCACCGGTTGCACCGTGATCATCAAACCCGCAATGGAAACCCCGCTGACCGCCATGCGCCTGGCCGAACTGGCCCTGGAAGCCGGCATTCCGGCAGGCGTGTTCAACGTCGTCACCGGTGGCGGTGCTTCGGTCGGTGGCGTGCTGACTGCGCACCCGCTGGTGAGCAAGGTGTCGTTCACCGGTTCCACCGCCGTGGGCAAAAGCGTTGGCGTGGCGTGCATGGCGAACATGACGCGCTTCTCCCTGGAACTGGGCGGCAAGAACCCGATGATCGTGCTCGCTGATGCCGACATCGAAAAAGCCGTCCAAGGCGCGATCCTTGGCGGTCTGCTGAACAACGGCCAGGTGTGCGCGGCGGCCTCGCGTTTCTACGTGCACCGCTCGATCCACGACCAATTCGTTGAAGCCCTGGCGGCGGCCGTATCGTCGATGCCAATCGGCGACGGAATGAACTGCGACGCCGCGATCAACCCGTTGGTGTCGCGCAAGCAACAACAAAGCGTGCTCAAACACATCGAACTGGCCCGCCAGGAAGGTGCACGCGTGGTCACCGGTGGCGAATTGCTGGAAGGCGATGGCTTCTTTGTGCAGCCGACCATTCTGGCCGACATCGACCACAGCATGGCCGTGGCCCGCGAAGAAGTGTTCGGTCCGGTGCTGGGCGTGATGCCTTTCGACGACGAAGATGCCGTCATCGCCCTGGCCAACGATAACCGCTACGGTCTGGCCGCCAGCCTGTGGACCAACGACCTGGGCAAAGCCATGAACCTGGTGCCGCGCATCGAAGCCGGTACGGTCTGGGTCAACGCCCACGTACTGCTCGACCCGGCCATGCCATTCGGCGGCGTCAAGCAATCGGGCATGGGCCGCGAGTTCGGTCGTGCGGTGATCGAGGCTTACACCGAGCTGAAGTCGGTGTGTATCGCCCATTGATAAACCTGTAGGCGCTGTCGAGTGCAACGAGGCGGCGATCTTTTAACATCAAGGTCAAAAGATCGCAGCCTTCGGCAGCTCCTACAGGATGTGCGTCACGCCGCTGGCGGTTTCGCCAGTTCGATCCCGGCGGCGCCCAGCCGCTTGAGAATTTCAAACAGCAGCTCGCTCTTGATCGCACCGACCATGCGCGGGCTGGCGACGTAACCGGTGATGGTCAACGTGATGCCTTCAGGCTTGAGTTGGCTGAAGCGCACGAACGCCGCCGGTTTTTCCAGGATGGATTCGTGTTCGGTGTAGGTGTCCAGCAGCAGGCTGCGCACTTGCTCCGGGTCGATGCCCAACGGGAACATCAATTCCAGTGTCGCTACCCCTTGGGCGCTGCCGCCCAGCGTGACGTTGCGCAAGTTCTGCGAAATCAGCTGCGAGTTGGGCACGATCACGATCGAGCGGTCGGCGAGCTGGATTTCCGTGGCGCGTACGTTGATCCGGCGGATGTCGCCCTCGACGCCGCTGATGCTGATCAGGTCGCCGACTTTGACCGGGCGCTCGGTCAACAGGATCAGGCCGGAGATGAAGTTCTTGACGATCTCTTGCAGGCCGAAGCCGATGCCCACCGACAAGGCACTGACGATCCACGCCAGGTTGGTCCACTTGATCCCCAGCGACGACAGCGTCAGCAGCACCACGGAGGCATAGCCGAGGTTGGCGAACAGCGTGCTCAGTGACGCGCACATGCCGGGGTCCATTTCGGTTTTCGGCAAGAACTCGTTGTCCAGCCAGCGGCGTAACGAGCGAATCAGGTAAATGCCGATGACCAGGGCGAGAAAGGCATGCAGCAGGTTGTCCGGGACGATGTTGAGCTTGCGCAGCCCTTCACCGCCGAGGATGGAAAAAGTGTTGGTCACCAGTTGGCTGAGTGTCGTACCGACACCGCCGACAAACAGCGCAATGATCGCAATCAGCATCAACGCGGCGCGGCCGACGCCGGACAGCACGGTGCAGATTTGCTCCAGGCGTGGATTGCCGATGCCCAGCAATTGTTTGATGGCTTTGCCCGTGGGCTGTTTGGGGGAAAAAACGTATTCGCAGGTGTCCGTGAACACCTGGGTGAGCATGTAGAAACCGGCTGAAATGATGTAGATCCACACCAATTCGTAGGTGATGAACCTGGCCATTGTCACGTAGCCAATCAACAGGGCGAACAGGGAAACCACCACGGAAATGCCAGCAAAGGCGTAAATCAGCCCGGCGAACGTCGTGAAAGCTTCCGGCGCCTCACCGGCCGCTGCGAGCGTTCGGCGGATCTTGCTGACGTGCAGCAGCAGGGAACCGATCACCAGTGTTACCACCAATGCCACGATGCCCCGGCCAAACAGCACGATCTCGGAACTCATGCCGGTGACATTGCCCATCTGCACCAGCGTCACCATCACCAGCAACAGGGCGGCCAGTATTTGGGGGTAGGGCTCGATCTCCAGTGCCACGGAATCGGCAATGGCGGGCAGGCGCCAAGTGGGATGTTGCGTCGACAGCAGGGCACGGCTCAAACCGGTGATCAGCACACAGGTATAGGCCAGTTTTTCCAGGTATTCGGCCAGATCGGCAATCAGCGGGGTGAAAGGCAACTGGCGGGTGCCGGCAAAATGCACCAGTTCCAAGGCTAACCCCGCGGTCAACAGGGTAGCTATGACGGAAGCCAGGGCCAGAGAGCTGCGGCGCAATCGGCCTTCCGGCATGCGATGAATGCACAACCAGGTCAGCGCCCGATCGGCGAGTCTGCGCCCCACGGTCCATATGACCAGCGCCAGCAGGAGCAGGCCGGCCGTGATCAAGCGTTGGCCGGGTTGCCAGGCCGCCTCCTGCGTGGTCTTGAGTTGCTGGATGAGGGCGATGAACCGCTGGCGGTCGTCCTGCGGCAGATCAAACAAGGGTGACCAGAACCGCGGGCTCAGAATGCTGCTGGTCTGTTGGGTCACCTCTGTTTCCAGCAGACTGCGGCGGAACCCGGCAATCTGGGTGATGAGTTCGCTGGCACTTAGTTTCAGCGCCGCCAGGGTTTTGAGCTGACCATCGACCTTATTCTTTTGTTCGCTCAGCGCCGCTCTTTGGGACGCCATGGCGGATGTCACCAGCCCACCTTCGTCGGTCGCCACCGGACCCAGCACATTGAGTTGGGCTTGCAGTTGCGCCTGTTCGGGCAGCAGCGCTGTCGTCAGGCGATCCAATTCCTGAATCAACGCCTGCACCACATTTTGCGAGCCTTCAAGCTGGGTGTAGTTGGCGGCCTTGGAAACCTGTTGCTTGAGATTGTCGAGCTGGTTTTGCAGTGTCAGCAGTTCGCTGTCGGAAAGGCTGATGGAGGGCGGGGTCAAACGGTCGGCAGGTGCGTCGAGCAGGGGCGTCGCCGACAGCATTGGGCTGCTCAGCCCGAAAACCACGAACACGACGAACATCAGCGATTTCAACGCATTGCACATAGGCTAGCTCGATGGGTGTGGGCCACTAAACCTATGAGGTTAGGTCAAGACACGCACGGTCGAGGTTTTTTTGGCTGAAGGAGCTTCGAGCGATGAAGCGCAAGATGGTCAGTCAGCATTGTGCGCACTCGTCTCAAAAGAATGTATCCGGCTGTGACCCGTGCTGGGCAGAGCAGGCAGTCACTGGCGCCATGACCTACGCTTGTCCGCAGGCCCATGTTCAAAAGCGCCGCAGAGGCTTGCGCTCGATGGACAAACGGCACCTATAAAAACAATTCATTCGGGAGAACAACCCATGTCCGTTTTATTTCGTCGATTCAGTCAGTTAGTGGCCGTCGGCGTCACCACTGCCGCACTCATCACGCCAGCCCTGGCGCTCGATACGGTCAAGTTCATGGCCCCGGGCTCGGTCGGCGGCGGTTATGACCAGACCGCCCGGGTGTTGGGCAAGGCGTTGGTTGAAGCCAACGTCGCGAAATCCGTGACCTTCGAAAACAAGGGCGGCGCCGGCGGGACATTGGGCCTGGCGCAGTTTGCCAACAGCACCAAGGGCGACCCGAATGCGCTGCTGGTGGTGGGCGCGATCATGGTCGCGGGCATCGAACAGAACAAACCGCCCATCACCTTGAAGGACGTGACGCCGATTGCCCGGTTGTTCACCGAGTACAACGTGATCGCGGTGCGCAAGGAATCGGAATTCAAGACCCTCGACGACTTGATCAAGGCCTTCAAGGAAAAACCGACGAGCATTACCTGGGGCGGTGGCTCCAAGGGCTCGATTGACCACATCGGCATCGCCGAGCTGGCGGGCAAACTGGAGGTCCCGGTCAACAAGGTCAACTACGTGGCGTTCGGCGGGGGCGGTGAAGTGGTTGCCCAGGCGTTGGGCGGCCAACTCAAAGTGATCACTGGCGGCTATGCCGAGTTGGGCCAATACATCAAGGCCGGACAATTCCGCGTGCTGGCCATCGGCGCGCCGGAACGGGTGCCCGGGATTGATGCACCGACGCTCAAGGAAAGTGGCTACGACGTGATCATCGGCAACTGGCGCGGTGTCTACGGTGCGGCGGGTCTCACGCCCGAGCAGCGTAAAGAAGTCACCGATGCGGTGGTGGCGGCCAGCAAGGCCAAAGTCTGGCAGGACAACCTCCAGACCAACGCGTGGACGCCGAGCGTGCTGACCGGTGATGACTTCGGCAAGTTCGTCGAAGAAGAGCACGTGCGGTTGCGCGCCATGCTGGTCAAGGTCGGGCTGCTTTGAAATGGCCGGAATGCGCAGCGTCGTACCAGCACAGTTGGCGATCGGCATCGGCCTGATCGCCATCAGCATCGTGCTCGCAGTGGGCGCGTTTCGCTTTCCGCCGGAAATGGGCTTCGTCATCCTCCCGGCCTACGTCTATCCCTATGCGGTGGCGGGTTTTCTCGGCGGGGTGGGCGTGTTGCTGGGTTATCAGGCGGTGACCGGTGGATTTCGCGAGTTGGACAACACCGAAACCGCGACGGTACCGGGCGGAAAAACCGGTGCCGCCTGGGTGACGGCGGGGCTTGTCGGCGTGGCGGTGCTGATCAATTTCATCGGCTTCGTATTGTCCGCCGGGTTGCTGTTTGTCTGTGCAGCACGGGGTTTTGGCAGCCGTCACCCGTTGCGGGACCTGGCCATCGGCATCGCCTTGACGCTGCCGATCTATTGGCTGTTCAACGCCGGGCTCGGCGTGTCCCTGCCGCCGCTGATCAACGCCTGGATCTGAACGGAGACTGACACCGTGGACATTCTTGCAAGCCTGGCGATGGGGTTTTCGGCGGCGCTGACGCCGATCAATCTGATGTGGGGCTTCATCGGCTGTCTGCTCGGCACGGCCATTGGCGTGTTACCCGGTATCGGCCCGGCACTGACGGTGGCGTTGTTGCTGCCGATCACCGCCAAGGTTGACCCCACCGGCGCCTTGATCATGTTTGCCGGTATCTATTACGGCGCGCAGTTCGGGGGTTCGACCACGTCGATCCTGCTCAACACGCCCGGCGAATCGTCCTCCATGGTCACGGCGCTGGAAGGCAACCTGATGGCCCGCAACGGGCGCGCCGGCCCCGCGCTGGCCACGGCTGCGATTGGCTCGTTTGTGGCCGGCACCATCGCGACGATTTTACTGACGCTGTTCGCACCGGTCGTGGCCAAGTTGGCGCTGAACTTTGGCCCGACGGAATATTTCGCGATTCTGGTGTTGTCGTTCACCACCGTGTCGGCGGTGCTCGGCGCCTCCATGCTGCGCGGTTTCGCCTCGCTGGGTATCGGGCTGACCATCGGCCTGATCGGGTTGGACTCGACCTCGGGCATTGCCCGCTACACCCTCGGGGTTCCCGAACTGGTCGACGGCATCGAAGTGGTGCTGGTGGCGGTGGGTTTGTTTGCCGTCGGCGAGGCGTTGTACAACCTGCTTTATCAGACGGAGTCAAATGAAGGCCGGCACCGCCTGACCTCGTTATGGATGACCCGCGCTGACTGGAAACGCTCGGTGCCGGCATGGCTGCGGGGCACGCTGATCGGTTTTCCGTTCGGTTCGATTCCGGCCGGTGGCGCGGAGATTCCGACGTTTCTGTCGTACTCCACCGAACGCAAACTCAGCAAGTATCCCAAGGAGTTTTCCGCCAACAAAGGCGAGGGCGCCATCGAAGGCGTCGCCGGCCCGGAAGCGGCGAACAACGCCAGCGCGACGGGATCGTTGGTGCCGTTGCTGACCCTGGGCATTCCGACGTCTGCCACGGCGGCGATCCTGTTGGCGGCGTTCCAGAACTACAACCTGCAACCGGGGCCGATGCTGTTCGAAACGTCTGCCGATCTGGTCTGGACCCTGGTGGCCTCGCTGTACATCGGCAACCTCATCCTGCTGGTGCTGAACCTGCCGTTGGTGGGGCTGTGGGTCAAGTTGCTGCAAATCCCCCGACCGTACCTCAATGCCGGGATTCTGGTGTTCGCCACCATCGGCGTGTACGGCATGCGCCACTCTTCCTTCGATTTGTTGCTGATGCTGGGGATTGGCTGGGGCGGGGTGCTGATGCGGCGTTTCGACTTCCCGGTCGCGCCGGTGATCGTCGGCATGCTGCTCGGGCCAATGGCCGAGAAGCAACTGCGTAACGCGTTGTCGATCAGCGAGGGCGACTGGACGATATTCCTGACGCAACCGATCTCGGCGTTTTTCCTGGGGCTGACGTTGCTGGTGCTACTGGTGCCCTATGTATTGCATAAGCGGGGAATCAAGTTGCATGAGGATGATTGAACCGGCAGATGCCTGGAATGGAATTCATTCCTGTAGGAGCGAGCTTGCTCGCGATGGACTAACAGCCGGCAAATCCGCTGAATGACACACCGCC
>NZ_JAUHUK010000039.1:0-15083 GCF_030417915.1 Pseudomonas sp. C32
CGCACACAAAATCCGTGCACGCCAAAAATCCCCTGTAGGAGCTGGCTTGCCAGCGATAGCAGTGCGTCATCCAACACCTCGGGCGACTGACCCGACGCCATCGCCAGCAAGCCGGCTCCTACGATGATCTGCAGTGCACACAAAATCCGTGTACGACAAAATCCCCCTGTAGGAGCTGGCTTGCCAGCGATAGCAGTGCGTCATCCAACACCTCGGGCGACTGACCCGACGCCTTCGCCAGCAAGCCGGCTCCTACGATGATCTGCAGTGCACACAAAAACCGTGTACGACAAAACTCCCCTGTAGGAGCTGGCTTGCCAGCGATAGCAGTGCGCCATTCAACACCCCGGGCGACTGACCCGACGCCTTCGCCAGCAAGCCGGCTCCTACGAGGATCTGCAGTGAACACAAAATCCGTGTACGTCACCTAAAATCTGGCACCCACAACCAACCACATGGCATGCGCGCAAACATGCCGTTGCGCACCTCGGGCGTAGTATCGAAGCCGACCTCAGGGCCTACCTGCTTCTGGGTTGCCTTGCCAGACAACGCTCAAACCCCTCCATTTCTCACTAAAACAATAAATCGACCTTCGGGTCGCGGGAGACTTCTGTGCTTAAGAAAAGTGCGCTGGGCTGGCCAAAGATCGCCGGCCTCGGAATTGCGTTGGTGGTGGCCGGGCAGTTTTCCGGTTGGAATTTCGGGCTGATGGCCGGTGGCTGGCTGAATATGCTGATCGCCACGCTGTTGATGGCCCTGCTCTGCGGCGGGCTGGCGTTGTGCGTGGCGGAACTGTCCACCGCACTGCCCAGCGCTGGCGGCGTCTTCGTCTATGCGCAAAGTGCCTTCGGGCCGTTCGTGGGTTATCTGGTCGGCGTGGCGTGCGCGCTGGCCCTGACCATCGGCACTGGCGCGGCGGCAACTTTCATCTGCGCCTACACCGAGTCGATTTTCGGCCTCGGCGGCTGGCCGGTGAAGATCGCCCTGTTCGCGGTGATCATCGGCATCCACATGCGCGGCGTCGGTGAGGCCATGGGCCTGACCTTTATTGCCGGCGTGATTGCGGTCGTTGCACTGCTCACGTTTGGCGTAGCCATGGCGCCCCATGTCGAATTGACCCATTTGCTGACATTGCCCGCCAACGTCGCCACACCGGTCAGCCTCGGCGGCATCTTCGCTTGTGTGCCGTTCGCCATCTGGCTGTTCATCACCGTCGAACAAACCGGTTCGGCAGCCGAGGAAGCACACAACCCCGGCCGCACCATGCCACGCGGCATTCTGGCGGCCATCGGCACGTTGCTGGTGACCGCACTGGTGGTACTGGTCTGCGCACCGGGCGCGGGGGGTGTTGAACTGGTCGGTTCAGCGGGTGATCCGCTGTACGCCGCGATGTCCAGCAACAGTGCCTTCGGTGAAGGTTCGTGGCTGGCCAAGGTGATTGGCTGCGGCGCGGTGTTCGGCCTGATCGCGACCTTCTTCTCGCTGGTCTACGCCGCTTCCCGCCAGCTGTTTGCCATGGCCCGCGATGGCTTGTTCCCGCAATGGCTGGGCAAGACCGGCAAGCGCGGCACGCCCTACCTGGCGCTGTTGCTGATCGGCGTGATCGGCCTGCCGCTGTCGGAAGTCGACCCGGCCACTGTGATGCTCGCAGTCGTGCTGCTGCTCAACGTTTGCTACCTGTTCATCTTCGGCGCGTACCTGCACATCAAACGCAACCAACCGGACCTGCCACGGCCATTCACCCTGGTCGGCGGCAAACTGGTTGCCTGGCTCGGCCTGGCCCTGACGCTGGTGGTGATCGCCGCCTGCTTCCAGCTCGACATGCTGATGCTGATCGCCCTCGCGGTGACCTTCACCCTGTGCATCTTCAACTACCTGCTGCGCAACCGTCGCACCACCGCCATCGAGGTTCCAGACCATGCCTGAAGACACTCTCCTGCAACGCCGCCATCGCGTGCTCGGCAGCGCTTCGCCACTGTTCTACGATAAACCTCTGCACCTGGTGCGCGGCGAAGGCGTCTGGCTGTTCGACGTCGACGGCCGCCGCTACCTCGACGTCTACAACAACGTGCCCTGCGTCGGTCACTGCAACCCCCACGTGACCGAGGCCATGCACCGCCAGGCCACCACGTTGAACATTCACACTCGCTACCTGGATGAGCAAGTGGTGCGCTATGCCGAGCGCTTGACCGCGACGTTCGCAGCGCCGCTGGACACCGCGATGTTCACATGCACCGGCAGCGAAGCCAACGAACTGGCGCTGCGCCTGGCACGCTTCGCCAGCGGCGGCACCGGGATCATCGTCAGCGACTACAACTACCACGGCAACTCAGCGTCGCTGGCCGAAGTCACCACTGCCCTGCCCTCGCCGGAACCGTTTGCCGCCCATGCTCGCGCGGTGCCGATTCCATGCCTGTACCACGCACCGGCCGGCACCACGGAAGCGCAACTGGCCGAGGAATATGCCGCGAATATCGCGGCGGCCATTGCGTCGATGCAGGCCCAGGGCATTCGCCCCGCCGCATTGCTGATCGACACCCTGTTCGCCAACGAAGGCCTGCCACGGGTGCCGGCCAGTTTCGTCAACAAAGCCGCGGCGTTGATCCGCGCTGCCGGCGGCCTGTTTATCGCCGACGAAGTGCAGTCCGGTTTCGGTCGTACCGGCGATCACCTGTGGGGCCACCAGGCCCATGGCGTAGTGCCGGACATCGTCACCCTCGGCAAACCGATGGGCAACGGCTATCCCCTGGCCGGGTTGATCACCCACAAGGCGCTGGTCGAATCCTTCGGCCGCCATGCCATGTACTTCAACACCTTTGGCGGCTCGCCGGTCGCGGCAGCGGTCGGCATGGCCGTGCTGGATGTGATTGAACAGCAGCTGCTGCTGCAAAACGCGCAAAACGTCGGCGCTTATGTGCAACAACGCCTGCAAGTGCTGGCGGGCAAGCACTCGATCATCGGCGATGTGCGGGGCAAGGGCCTGTTCTTCGCCATGGAACTGGTACGCGACCACGCCAGCAAGGAGCCGGCCGGGCTGGAGGCGCGCAAAGTGGTGAACGACATGCGCGAAAACGGCGTGCTGATCAGCAAGATCGGCGCCGGCGACAACATTCTCAAGCTGCGTCCGCCGCTGGTGTTCAGCCGCGACAACGCCGACCTGTTCGTTGAAACGCTGGACAACGCGCTCAGCGCGATTTGAGGCCCTGCCATGACTGAGTTCAACACCCTGCCCCACGACCAGCAAGTCGCCCGCCTGCACGACCTGGCACGCCATGCCTTGCTGCAATGGGAAGGCGATTTCGCTGACCTGGAGCTGGTGAAATTCCGCGAAAACGCGGTGTTCTCCGCCCGCCGCCACGACGGTCAGCGCGTGGCCTTGCGCATCCACCGCAACGGCTATCACTGCGAAGCCGCCCTGCGCTCCGAGCTGCAATGGATGGAAGCGCTGGCCAGTGCCGGCATTACCGTGCCGCAGATTATCCGCGCGCAAGATGATAGCCACCTGATCGAGGTCACCCACCAGGCCATCGGCGAGGCGCGTCACATCGATATGCTCGCCTGGCTGCCCGGTGCCACTGCCGGGACGTCCGAGGCGGGCGTGCAAGCCGATACGGAGATCGATTTCCTCTTTAACGAGGCCGGGGCGATTGCCGCGCGCATTCACCTGCATTCGGCGCAGTGGCAGCAGCCGGACGAGTTTGTCCGGCATGCCTGGGACGAAGAAGGCTTGATCGGCGCCACCCCATTCTGGGGACGGTTCTGGGAGCTGGAACAGCTCAGCGATGAGCAGCGTGATCTGTTGCAACACGCGCGCCGTACGGCACGCAAGGACTTGCGCCAATACGGTCGGCACCTGGGCAACTTCGGCATGATTCACGCCGACCTGGTGCCGGAAAACCTGCTGATCGAAGGCCCGCAACTGCGCCTGATCGACTTCGACGATGCCGGATTTGGCTGGCACATGTTCGAACTGGCCACGGCATTGTACTTCTGCCTGGATGATCCGCGTTTTGAGCAGATGAAGGCCGCGTTGCTGGACGGTTACCACGCGGTCAAGCCGCTGACCGAGGCCGATCGCAAGACCCTGGCACTGTTCCTGATGCTGCGAGGCACCACGTACCTGGGCTGGATTCACACCCGCCAGGGCACGCCGACAGCGATTGAATTGGCACCGATGCTGATTGAGCGCGCGTGCGGGCTGGCGCGGGAGTATTTACAGATTTGATGCACCGCCATCGCGAGCAGGCTCACTCCTGCAGAACACAGCCGCCCCCTATAGGAGTGAGCCTGCTCGCGATGGGGCCATCAAACCCACCTTCGGTCCAGCTCAAGACGCCCCCACCGCCAGCGGCTTGTTCAACTCCCCGATCTTCTCCAGCCGCGCCCGAACGATGTTGCGGCTGATGTTCAGCAACCGCCCGGTCTGCAACTGGTTGCCATGGCAGAACCGGTAGGCGGCGCGAAAAATGGTCTCCTCGATGTGTTCGTAAAGGTCTGGAATGTTCTGTTCAAACAGCGCATTGAGTGCCGCTTCCAGATCCACTGGCCCGGCAATCGCAGGGCTTGTCTGTACTGATTGCTCCTGCTCATGACGGATGCCCGAAGAGCGCATGTCCACCAGGTGCAGATCAGCCGGCGCGACGCGTTGATTGCGGCACACGAGCAAGGCATGGTGAATGGAATTTTCCAGTTCACGGATGTTGCCCGGCCAGCTGTGTTCCAGCAGCTTGCGCTCCGCTTCTTCACTCAATGTGGCGCGGTTATAGCCCAGTCGCTGGCAATGCTCTTCGAGGAAAAACTCGGCCAGTGGCAGGATATCGCCCGGTCGCTCGCGCAAGGGTGGCAGGCGGATCGTGGCGACGTGCAGTCGGTAGAACAGGTCCTCGCGAAAATGCCCGGCAACCACCGCATCCGCCAGGTTCACGTTGGTCGCGGCCACCAGTCGAACGTTGATTGGAATCGGCGTGCGCGAACCCAGGCGCACGACTTCACGCTCCTGTAGAACGCGCAATAATTTGACCTGCATGTTCAGCGGTAGATCACCGATTTCATCGAGAAACAACGTGCCGCCATTGGCCGCTTCGAACCACCCGGCCTTGGTCGTGGTAGCGCCGGTAAACGCACCTTTTTCATGGCCGAACAGTTCGCTCTCCACCAGGGTTTCGGCGAAGGCGCCGCAGTTGACGGCAACGAAAGGCTCTCGTCCCCTGCGACTCAAATGGTGGATGTGCCGCGCGACCAACTCCTTGCCGGTGCCGGTCTCGCCGATGATCAGCGTATTGGCTTCACTCGGGGCCAGGCGCTCGATACGACTGAGCAGTTCCTGTGAGCGCGGGTCCTTGAACACCAGAACGGTGGCCCGCACCGACTTGGTCAATTCACGGGCATTTGGATGAGTGATCAGCGACATGGTGCATTCCTGGCAGTAAAAGCGCGTGCTTAATATTGCATGAAGATTATTAGACTAAATAATTATTAATTATTCTTTATATATTCCATTGAGGAATATAAAGCAAAACTGCTAGTGCCTTGTTGCTGGAGCAGCAATTTGCCCCCATTGCCTTGCTTGCAGATCAACACCCTGCGCACGGCCCCGCCACCGGCCGGCGCGCCACACGCCCCGCCCTGCAAGGCCTGCAGCGTTTTTTTCGCGCAATGGCATGCAATCTGCTCTCTCCCCTCCCAACACAACACATTCTTTGCAGGAGCTGGCTTGCCGGCGATAGCGCTCATACCGGCAACACACGGCTCAACGGCCCCATCGCCGGCAAGCCGGCTCCTACAGGAGCGTGTTTAGGGGAACGCGGATGTGATGACTTTGGAAATCGAATCGGGGACATTTCAATGAAAAAATTCTGGCGCAACAGCCTGGTCGCCTTGACCGGGATTCTGCTCACGGCCACTGCACTTGCCGAACAGGCACCCGCCTCGGTAAAGATCGCCATCGTCGCGTACACCCAGGGGGGTAAACCGGTGTTCGGTGGTATCGCCGGGCGCGTAATCGAAGATGGCTGGCTTGAGCAGCAATTGAATCAGCGCGGGGTCAAACTTGACTGGATCGCCCTGCCCCACGCTGGCGCCGGCCCGCAGATCAACGAAGGCTTCAGCAACAACAGCATCGACTTCGCGGTGCGCGGCGACCTGCCTTCGGTCATTGCCGGTGCTGGTGGCGTGCCGGGCAAGCTGATCGTCCCGGGTGGCAGCGGCAACAATATCTACCTGGTAGTGCCGGCAGGTTCCACCGCCAAGAGCATTGAGGACCTCAAAGGCAAGCGCCTGGCTCTGCATCGCGGGCGCCCTTGGGAGTTCGCCTTCAGCAACTTCCTCGCCAGCAAAGGCTTGAAGCTCGACGATTTCAAAATCGCCAACCTCAACCCGCAAGTCGGCGCGGCCGCCGTGTCCGCGGGCAAGGTCGACGCTGCGGTGCTGCTCAGCGAGGCCTATGCGCTGGAAGATAAAGGCGTAGGCAAGATCATCTGGTCAACCAAACAAGGCGCAAACGACTGGCGCCTGATCTCCGACCTGTGGGGCACCGACCTCTTTGTCGCGCAGCATCCGGACATCACGCAGCTGCTGGCCACCGCCTGGGTCAAGGCCGCCTGGTGGATTTCCCAGGAGCAGAATCAGGACGCCTACTACCAACTCTCCTCCCGCGCCGGCACCGCCGAAAGCGTGCTGCGCCGCGATGACCAAAACGATCCCGTGGCCTGGAAAGAGCGCTGGGCACCGAAAAGCGACCTGCAACTCAAGGCGCACTACCAGGCACTGACCGAGTACGCGCTGGCCAATCACCTGATCCGCGACAACTACGACATCACCCCATCGTTGGCCACCGGCTTCACCCGCCAGGCGCTGATCGACCTGAAGCTCACCGACTACTGGCCGGCCCTGCGTGGCCAGGTCAGCAACAATCCATAAATAGGGAAATCCTGATGAAACTGCCGCAAAAATTCGTCTTCGGTTTGAGTGTCCTGGCGCTGTCCATCACAGCCATGGCGGCCGGCACACACGCACCAAAACCCGATTCGCAACAAGGTGACGGCCGTGTCTCGGCGTTCTATACCTGGCAAGAAATCATCCCGGCTACGCCTGGCAAACTGCTGCGTAGCGAGCCGTTGGAAAAGACCCTTAGCCTGCCCAACGCCGCCAGTGCGCAACGAATTCTCTACACCTCCACCGACGGCATCGACAACAAGACCCCGATCGTGGTCTCCGGCACCTTGTTCCTGCCCAAGGGCAAGGCACCTGCCGGCGGTTGGCCGGTCGCCAGTTGGGGCCATGGCACCGTCGGTGTAGCGGACGTTTGCGCGCCGTCGTGGCAAGGCCGCTCCTATCGGGACGTGCAGTACCTCAGCCGCTGGCTGGACGAAGGTTATGCCATTGTCGCCACCGATTATCAGGGCCTTGGCGTACCCGGTGGGCACCCGTTGCTGAACAATCGCATGGCGGCCTACGGCATTCTCGATGCGGCCAAAGCCGTGGTCGCCGGTGTTCCGGGGCTGGCCAACAAAGTGCTGATCGTCGGGCAGTCCCAAGGGGGCGCGGGCGCCTTCGCCTCCGCCGCCTACGCACCGACTTATGCGCCGGACCTCGGTGTCAAAGGCAGCATCGGCACCGGCGTGATCTACACCGTGGGTGCGAAAAACGTCGGTGAACAGGACGTCAACAAGGTCGACGCGTCCCTCGCCTACGGTTTCTACACCTTGCTGGCGGCGCAGCAGTACGACCCGAGCATCAACCCCAAGGATTTCTACACCGACAAGGCGCTGCCACTGTTCGAGCAAGCCCGCACCAGCTGCCTGGCGGCCCTGGTCAGCGATGTGGTCGGCGTCGGCCTGACACCGGCCAATGCCAAAAAAGACTACCAGGGCGACCAGCTCGCGGCGTGGCAGAAGCAAGTGTCCTACCCGACGCTGAAGTTGGCCCAGCCGATATTCATCGGCACCGGCGCCGAAGACAAAACCCCGGCGGCCTCAACCCAGGTCGCGCTGATGCAAGACGCCTGCAAGACCGGCTCGGTGGTCGAAGGCCACCTCTACAAAGGGCTGGGTCATAGCGAAACGGTCAACGCGTCGCTCAAAGATTCGGTGCCGTTCGCCCACAAGGTCATCAACGGTCAGCCCATCACCCCCATCTGCAACCCCAGCGTGCAGTGAGACGGAGCCCTCGACATGAGCATTGAATTTTTCACTCGCCTGCCCCTGCATGGCGAAACCCAGTTCCTGCCCGGCGACCCGCGCAACCGTGGTGACTGGCATCGTGGCGGGCCGAGCACCGGCGCGGTCTCGGGCTTCAGCGTCGGCGATCAGTTCACCTACATCGACTACCTCGGGCAAATCGCCAAGGCTGCGGAAATCAATGGCTTCGGCGGTGCCCTGATGGTCAATGCGCCCACCGGCGAAGAACCCTGGACCGTCTGCTCGCTGCTGGCCCGGGAAACCCGCACGCTGAAATTCGTCACAGCATTCCAGCCCTATCACTACACGCCGTGGGTGGCAGTGCAGCAGGCCGCGACCTATCAGCGCGCCACCGGAAACCGCCTGGTCTGGAACATCATCAACGGCGGCTCGGATGCGATTCAGCGCCAGGTCGGTGACTTCAGCGATCACGACGAGCGTTATGAGCGGGCCATCGAGTTCATGGACGTGGTCAAGGGTTATTGGCACAACGAGAACTTCCACTACGAGGGCAAATTCTATAAAGCCGAAGGGGGTGGCTTGCGCGGGCCGCTGAAGAAGGCCGAGCTGCCACTGATCTGCACCGCGGGCTCATCGATCCCGGCTCGGGAGTTCGCGGCCAAACACGCCGACTTTTATCTGATGCGCGCCGAGCATCCGGATGAAATTGCCGCGTTGATTGCCGACATTCGTGAGCGTGCCCTGAAGTACGGGCGCACCGATATTCGCTTCGGCTTGTCGATCGATGTCATTACCCGGGAAACCGAAGAACTGGCCCGTACCGAAGCCAAGCGGTTCTTCGACGAAGGCATCGCCAGGGGCGCGGTCAAGGCAGTGGCAGCCCATGCCGGGCTGCGCACCGCGCGCAAACTCAGCTACGAAAGCGGGTTCGCGCAAAAGACCGAAACCCAAAGCTTCGACGACTTCTTCATCCACCCCAACGTCTGGACAGGTTTTGGCTACATCGGCATCCCGCCGGGCTGTGCCCTGGTCGGCAGCTACGAGAATGTCGTGGCGCGGATCCGCGAGTACAACGCCATCGGCATCGATCTGTTCTTCCTGGCCGGCTACCCGCACCTGGAAGAAGCCTATCGCTTGGGTGAACACGTCCTGCCGCACTTTCGCAGCGACCGTGTAGAGCTCAGTCGCCCTGCCGAAGCGCCGCTGGAGTTGCGTTCCGCCAACGGTCCGACCGGAGCCTGATGCCATGAGCGACGATCACTCATTGTTCAGCCGCCGGGATTTTCTCGGCCACAGCGCGCTGCTTGGCGGTGGCTTGCTGCTCGGTGGCGGCCTGCTCGGTGGCGGCCTGCTCGCGGGCTGCGGCCCGAGCAGCGAAAAGCCAACCGCCAGCGCCACTGCCGACAATCAGCCGCGGTATGGCGGACGTCTGCGCCTGGGCATTCTCGACGGCAATCAGAGCGGTAACCTCGACGCGCACAAACCCATCGGCAGTGGCATCGTTCGCGGCTTTGCTCTCTACAGCAAGTTGTGGGAATGGGACGAGCAAATGCAACCGCGCCTGGCCCTGGCCGAATTCGCCGAGCCGAATGCCGATGCCAGCAGCTGGACATTGCGCCTGCGTCCGGACCTGGAATTTCACCATGGCAAAACCATCGACGCCGATGACCTGATGTTCTCCATTCGCCGCCTCACCGATCCACAACTGGCCTCGCCCTACGCCGCGCTGCTGCACTGGGTGGACCGCGACAACCTGGTCAAACTCGATTCGCGCACCGTGCGCCTGAACTTTCGTGAGGGCCGCAGCTACATGCCGCTGGCGGAAACCTGGGTCAACTTTGGCGGGATCGTGCCGGTGGACTATCACCCAGTGACCAACCCGGTGGGCGCAGGCCCGTACAAACTGAAAAGTTTCACCCCCGGCCAGCGTTCACTGTTCACGCGGTTCGAGAATTACTACAAGGATGGCAAGCCCTACGCCGATGAGCTGGAAATCATCGACTTCAAGGATCAGGTTTCGCGCTTGGCGGCCCTGCGTTCCGGGCAGATCGACATGGCCAACGTAATGCCCACCGAACAGCTGGAAGTGCTGCAGCGCGACCCACGGTTGAAGGTGCTCAAATCAGTCACCGGTAACTGGTTGTCGTTCGACATGAATCTCGACAAACCGCCGTTTAACGATCCACGGGTACGGGAGGCATTTCGTCTGCTGGCCGACAGGGAGGAACTGGTGCGCCGGGCGCTAAACGGTCAGGGCCGAGTGGCCAACGACCTTTATGCGCCGAGCGATCCGACCTTCAACCACACGCTTGGGCCGCGCCCTCACAACCCGCAACGTGCGGCGCAACTGCTCAAGGAAGCCGGGCATGAAAACCTTGAACTGGAACTGGTGACAACACCCGGTCCGGGGCTGACCTCAGCGTTGGTGCTGGCCGAACAGGCCAAGCGCATTGGTGTCACGCTCAAGGTCAAGCAGGTCGACCTGGCCACATACCAGGGACCGCTGCGCAACGACTGGACGCTGAGTACCGGCGGCAGCATCGGCGCGCCGTTCCTGGCCAGCGCGATTCACACCGACGCGCCGTTTGCCGTGTCGAACAAAACCCATTTCAACGATCCGCAGTTCAGCGAGCTGTTTCTGGCGGCCATGGCCCAACCCGACCTAGAGAAACGCAGGGCGTTGGTCCACCAGGTCCAGCAAATCCAGTACGAACGCGGCGGCATGTTGATCTGGGGTTATGCCGACCTGCTCGACAGCGTGGCCAACCGCGTGGGCGGTGCGGCGGCAGAAGAGTCGCTATTCAGCACCTGGCGCTTTGAAAAGCTCTGGCTGAAAGACACGGCATAACCCACACGGGCGCTGACACCCCACGGTCGACCCTACACCACTGACCTGTAGGAGCCGGCTTGCCGGCGATGGCGTCTCACGGCTGCCATCGTCGGAACGCCGCCCGCAACAAGCCGGCTCCTACAGGGTGGTGGTGGTGGCCGTTATGACGTTTACGCCATTCAATGCATTTATCTATCGAGGCACATTTTCATGCCCTCTATCGGCTTCGTTCGTCCCGCTTCTGGCCACGCTCTGGCATTGGTCATCGTTTCTACCCTGTCGACCGCGACCTTCGCCGCCGACACTCAACTGCAAACCGTCACTGTTCAAGCCAGCGCCGCCGATTCCGACGATGACGCCCTGCCCACCCGGCCCGAGTCTTCGATCTACGGAGGCATCGAAACCAAAGTGCTCGACACTCCGCGCTCGATCACTCAGGTCAATGCCGAACAACTGGCCAACGACCCGATCCGCAGCGCCGACGACCTGGTCAAGTACGCGCCAGGCATCACCCGTGGCGGCGGCCAGAACGCCGGGATCGCACCGCAATTTCGCGCCCAGGGTTCTGAAGTTTTCCAGGACGGCCAGCGTGCTTACGGCGTGCGGCACCCGGCCAACTTCAACGCCTATGAAGGCGCCGACATCGTCGCCGGTCCGTCCTCGGTGACCTATGGCTCGGTGTCCGGTAGTGGTGGCTACGTCAATTACCTGAGCAAGAAACCGAATTTCAATGAGTTCAAAACCAGGCTCAGCGGTGAGCTGGGCACCTGGGTGCCGGACGGTGAATCCCGTGATTCCAGTAAATTCAGCGTCGATAACACCGGCCCACTCAGCGACAACCTGGCCTACCGGATCAGCATCACCAAGCAGCGCCAGGAGGATTTCTACGACAACGTCGACAACAACTTCGACGCGTTCTACGGCGCCCTCGCCTGGCGCAATGACAACGTGCGGGTCGACTGGAATGCCAGTTACGACGACTACTACGACTACAACATCGCCCACGGCTGGAACCGCGCTAACCAGGAGTTGGTGGACAGCGCAAAATACTATGCAGGACGGGCCACGCCGATCATCCAGAACGGCAACACTTTGTGGTCGCCGGTACTCGCCTCCGGGGCGGCTGATGCGCCGACCCTGGGCTGGGTCAAGCGCCAACGGAACGCTCAGGGCCAATACAGCGTGGTCGATGGAAGTTTCCAGTCAGCCTCTCCTAACACACAAACCAAGCCGGGCAGCCTGCGCGGCTGGGTTTATGACCCGTCGCTGGCCGGCAATGGCCTGACCTCCCTGTCCTCCCAAACCGGTCAGCGCGATGAGGATGAAAACACTTCGCGGCGCTTCACCACGCAACTGAGGGCAGAAGCCGATCTGACGCCGACCATCACCCTGGCCAACAACACGTTTTACCAGCGCTCGCGGGACATGACCGACGCCGTCGGCTCTTTCCAGGTGCAGTCCAAGGACAATATTTTCGATAACCGTTTCGAGTTTCGCTCGCGCAACGAAACGCAGCTGGGCGGTCTGACCTTGCGTGATGACAGCAATACCGGGCTAATCTACCGTCGTGAGTTCAACCAGTCGATCGCCGCCAATAACAGTTTCGGTTCGACCATCAACGCCTATGACGTGACTCAGGACCCATCGGGCAAGAATCCGGGGGATCTGCTGGGGCTGACCGGTTCCAATCCGGCTGGTGGCAACGCTGCCTGGATCGGCCAGCCCGGTGTACCACAATTCTCCAACTACTATGGCTGGCTGAATCTGCCGGCCATGTACCCGGCCGGTCACGGGCTGTACGCCGAATCCGTCGCGCCTTACACCGCTGAAAGCACCTGGACCACGCAGACGTTGTTCACCCAGCACAACCTGAAATTGGGTGAGCGTGTCGGCCTGAACATCGGCGCCAGCCGCAGCTGGATCGACGCTGAAATCGAAAACCCTTTCGTACTCGCCGGCGGCAACCCGCGCAAGGACAGTGACAACTACCGACTGTTTGCCTTTCAGGTCAGTCCGTACGTAAAGCCCACCGAAAACAGCACGCTGTACTACACCTTTGATCGCTCGTTGGCGGTCAATACCGGGTTCTTCTCCAACGGCCTGGGCTGGGGCAGCGGCGCCGGAGCCAACCTGCTCAACCCGTTAGCGTTCGAAAGCCTCAGCGTGTTGCACGAAGTGGGATTGAAGGTAGAAGCCGTGCCCAACGAGCTGTTCATGACCCTCGCTGCGTTCAAGCAGGAGCGGGATCAGTCACCCGACAGCAACAACAACATTGCGCGACTGGTGATCAAGGGCGTGGAGTCGACCATTCGTTACCAACCTGACGACCACCTGCGCACGGCGTTGAACCTTTCGAAACTCACCGCCTACAACGAATTTGCTTCCCAGTCCGGTTTTGCCTCGGCGGGGTTCATTCCAGACAACGGCACAGTGTTCGGCGACAACAACAGCCTCAACCAGCGACCGTCCGGGCGCTTCGACGCGGTACAGATTCCCGAATACACCGCCAGTGGTTATGTCGACTATCGCTTCGAGTCAGGCTTTGGTGCCGAACTCTCCGGCTGGTGGACCAGCAGCTGGTACCTGAACCTGAGCAAGACCGTGAAAATCCCCGACGAGTACAACCTCGATCTTGCGGTGTACTACCGCCAGCCGCAGTGGAGCACCACGTTGCGCGTACTCAACCTGACGGATGAATTGAACTTCGTCAGCGGTCTGGCCGGGTCCACCAATACCTTCCTGCAACCCATGCCTGGCCGCACTGTGCTGGCCCAGGTCGATTACCAATTCTAAGCCCGCGGCCAAACCGCCTACCGTCCTCAGGAGTGTCCCCATGTCCATTGAATTTGTCGGCATGATTTTTCCTCGCCAATGGTCCGAAACCCGCGGCGTTCGCAGCCCCGACTTCGACCTGGATTTCATCCGCCACCACGCCAGAGCCCACGAGCATGCAGGTTTCGACCGGGTGCTGATCGCCAGCGGCCCGGGCAGCGCCGACAGCTTGCAGATCGCTGCCTACGCCGCCGCTCACACCGAGCGCCTGGGCTTCATGATCGCCCATCGTCCGGCTCTGTCCGCCCCAACCGTCGCCGCCAGAGCCTTTGCGACGCTCGATCACACCACCGGCGGTGGCCGGATTCGCCTGCACGCCATTACCGGCATCACGGCCGAGCCCCAGGAAGGCGACTTCCTGCTGGACAAGACCGA
This sequence comes from Pseudomonas sp. C32, assembly GCF_030417915.1. NCBI lineage: Bacteria > Pseudomonadati > Pseudomonadota > Gammaproteobacteria > Pseudomonadales > Pseudomonadaceae > Pseudomonas > Pseudomonas sp. C32. The sequence goes on from NZ_JAUHUK010000039.1 coordinate 14,176, forward strand.
GCGCTACAAACGTACCGATGAGTACCTGGAAATCGTTCGACGCACCTGGACCGCCGAGGAGCCGTTCGACTTCGAGGGGCAGTATTTCAACATCAAGGGCGCGTTCTCACCGGTCAAGCCTTTGCAAAAGCCGCACATTCCGATTTCTTTTGGTGGCTCGTCGGACATCGCCTACCAGATCGCCGTCAAGCACGCGGACCTGTACGCATTGTGGGGTGAGCCGTTGAGTGGCGTTGCCGAGCAAATCGGCAAGCTGCGCGCCGCCGCCAGCGCAGCGGGCGTGGAGGCGCCGAAGGTCAGTTTGTCGGTGCGTTTGATCCTTGGTGCCACCGAGGAATTGGCGTGGCAGCGCGCCGAGCAGATTCTTCAACAGATCAAGGCCAACCCGCAGTTCGCAGCCGGCAGCCCCTGGCAAAAACGCATCAAGGGCACCGGCTCCGAACGCCTTCTCGCCGCCGCAGCCCTGGGTGATCGCCATGACCGTGCGCTCTGGATGCCCACCGCCACCGCTGTCGGCGCCTACGGCGACACCACCGCCCTGGTCGGCACCCCGGAAACCGTGGCCCAGGCCTTGCTCGATTACGTCGACCTGGGTGTGACGACCTTCCTCAACCGTGGCTACGATCCGTTCTACGACACCGTTGATTACGGCCGCTGGATCATCCCGGCCGTACGCGAAGAAGCACGCCGCCGCCAGACGCGCGTGGCATAACGACGCCATCGCCAGCAAGCCGGCTCCTACAGAACCGTGTTCACAACGATCCCTTGTAGGAGCTGGCTTGCCAGCGATGACGGCGGCACATCCACCATCGCATCGCCAGCAAGCCGGCTCCTACAAAACTGTGTTCACAACCATCCCTTGTAGGAGCTGGCTTGCCAGCGATGACGGCGGCACATCCACCATCGCA
>NZ_JAUHUK010000004.1:0-342957 GCF_030417915.1 Pseudomonas sp. C32
GAACTCAAGGGCGCCGCGATTATTCAGGCAACCCCCGTCATCGTTCACGTCCATCGCGAGCTCGCTCGCTCCTACAGGGTATGGTTACGGCAACTCTCGGCAGGCGTAGAACGCGCTCAGCACTTTGACCAGGTGAGCCAGGTCGTGGCTGCCGCACAGTTCACGGATCGAGTGCATCGCAAACGTCGGCAAGCCGATATCCACGGTGCGTACGCCCAGGTGGCTGGCAGTGATTGGGCCGATGGTCGAGCCGCAACCCATGTCGCTGCGCACCACGAAGCTCTGCACCGGCACTTCTTCAGCCATGCACAGATGGCGGAAGAAACCGGCGGTTTCGCTGTTGGTGGCGTAGCGCTGGTTACTGTTGACCTTGATCACCGGGCCGGCGTTGAGTTTCGGGCCGTGGTTGGCGTCGTGCTTGTCGGCGTAATTAGGGTGCACACCGTGGGCGTTGTCGGCCGAGACCAGCAGGGATTTCTGAATGGTGCGTACGAATTCGTCACCTTCAGGCAACAGGCGACGCAGGGTTTGTTCGAGCATCGGGCCGTCGGCACCGCAGGCCGAGCACGAGCCGACTTCTTCGTGATCGTTGCAAACCAGCACGCAGGTTTCGTCGGTATCTGCCGTGAGCAGCGCTTGCAGGCCGGCGTAGCAGGACAACAGGTTGTCGAGGCGCGCACCGGCGATGAAGTCACCGTGCAAGCCAATGACCGCGGCGCTTTGGGTGTCGTAGAAACTCAGCTCGTAATCGAGCACCACGTCGGCGTTCAAACCGTGTTCGCGGGCAAGTTGATCCGTGAGCACGGCGCGGAAGTCCACGCGCTCGTCACCGGCAAATTGCGCGAGGATCGGTGGCAGCTCGGTCTGGGCATTGATCGGCCAACCCATGTTGGCTTCACGATTGAGGTGAATGGCCAGGTTCGGAATGATCGCGATGGGGGCCTTGAAATCGATCAACTGGCTCTCGACCTTGCCGTCACGGCGGAAGGTCACGCGGCCCGCCAGGGACAGGTCACGGTCGAACCACGGGGCCAACAGCGCACCGCCATACACTTCGACGCCCAGTTGCCAGAAACCCTGACGTTGCAGTTCCGGCTGTGGCTTGACCCGAAGGCAGGGACTGTCGGTGTGGGCGCCGACCAGGCGAATGCCGCCGTGCAGCGGCGAGTGACGGCCCATCTTGATCGCGACAATTGAAGAGTCGTTACGGGTGACGTAGTAGCGACCGTTGGTTTCGGTGTTCCACGGTTCGCGTTCGTCGAGGCGTTGATAGCCCGCCGCTTCGAGACGCTGAACCAGGCTGGCGGTGGCATGGAATGGGGTAGGGGAGGCCTTGAGGAAATCGATCAGGCCTTGGTTCAACTCTTCGCGCATAAGCAGCTCCAGACAGCAATGGCGCCAGTTTAACGCATTGGCCCCGCGCATTGGGCAAGTGCTTTCGCAATACCCGGGACCCTCTGTTAGCCGATGATCAGATTGCCATTAAGGAATATTTCGCGACGTTGTTTGCGGCCAATATGTTCATGCTTGCTCGCGTGGTAGACCTCGTCGAATTTCTGCCGCGATAGGTCCGGAAACTGTCGGATGTGCTCGTCTACAAGGCGATCGTAGTTCGCTTCGGTGATGAGTTTGTAGATGTCCCGGCGATAGAAGAAACCGAGCTGGAAGCCGAGTGTTTCGCTGAAATGATGGGTTTGGTCGGCGAAGCAGTTTTCAAAGTCGATGGCTTTTAGTGGTTGCTGCGGCATTTCGCCGATCATGATGTTGCCAGCCCAGAAATCCATGTGCGTGATGTTCTTTCGGGACAGGGACTGCAACAGCTCGAAGGCGTTCTGAATGAAGGTTTCAACGTCGCCCGGGTTGCGTTTTAGCCACTGCACGCCATCCACATAACCATCGAGCAGGTGCGTGAGAATGAAGTATTCCTGGGTCAATCCCAGTCGGTTTCTGGTGTACCCATAGCCTTGCAGCGGTGGCATTTGTATGCCTCGACGCTGCGCTTCATGGGTATTGATCAGCTCCTCCAGCGGCCAGTCGAATCGCCCATTGCGCTGCGGTTTACCCAGGCTTACCCGGAGTTTGGCCTTGAATGTGTCCAGCGGCTGGACCTTTGCAAACAATGGCGTTTTGCCCGAAACCAATGGTGCGCTTGCACGAGTGAGTTTTTGGGCGCGTCGTTTTTTGATGAGTTGTTCGAGGGCCTGACGTGCTTCGATGCTCAGCTGTTCACTCAGGTGAAGGGTCGTGCTGCCGAAAACAAAGGTCACGGGGTAGTCGCATTGGAGCGCTTTACTGCTGAGCACGGGGGCGGCCTGAATGATGTCGGAGTGCCACAATTTTACTTTTGTTTACATTTTTTTGACAATATTTTAACGCTGCTTTTATGTTGTGTTTTTTTGTAACTGAAAATGAAACGCCCTTCAAAGGAAGGGCGTTTTCAGGTGGGGCTCAGGTGTCACTCAAAAAGGTGCGGGACACTCGAAGCGTAAGCGTTCGCCACTTTGCGGGTGCGTGAAGCTGAGCATGCTTGCGTGCAGGCACAGGCGTGGCCAGGCCGCCAGCGCCTGCTCATGTGCATAGAGCCCGTCACCCAGCAGCGGATGGCCGATGGAAAGCATGTGCACGCGCAACTGGTGGGAGCGGCCAGTGATCGGGGTGAGCTCGACACGGCACCAGTCGCCGCACCGCTCCAGCACACGCCAGAACGTCAGGGCATGTTTGCCGAACTCATGATCGACCACGTGGCGTGGCTTGGTGGGCGGGTCGTAGCGCAGGGGCAGATCGATACTGCCGCTGTCCAGTTCCGGTTGACCCCAGCACAGGGCGGTGTAGGCCTTTTCGGTTTCACGATCGTGAAACTGCCGAGACAGCTCGCGATGGGTGTCCGGGTCACGGGCCAGCAAAATGATGCCGGAGGTTTCCCAGTCCAGTCGATGGACAATTCGTGCTTCCGGGTAGCCGTTTTCCTGCAGGCGGGTAATCAGGCAGTCCTTGTTGTCATCGGCCCGGCCAGGGACCGAGAGCAACAGGGTTGGCTTGTTCACCACCAGTACGGCAGCGTCCTCATGGAGGATGTGGATGTTGGACAGCGGCATTAAAACAGCCTCGTAACAAATGCCAACGGCGGCTCGATCATTTGACGCCCTGCCTGTAGGAGCTGGCTTGCCAGCGATGGCATCAATGCGTTGTAACAGTTACAACGCGCTGCTTGCATCGCCGGCAAGCCGGCTCCTACAAAAAAGGGGCGCCCAAATGATCGAGCCGCCGTGGCTCCTGTCGGATCGACTCAGCGATCTGGCAGGGTGATATTGAGTTCCAGAATCGAGCAGCTGCCCTGGCTTTCCAGAGCGACATGCACGTCATCGGACCCGATATTGACGTACTTGCGGATTACCTCGACCAGTTCCTTCTGCAAGGCCGGCAGGTAGTCCGGGGTACTGCGTTGGCCGCGTTCGTGCGCCACGATAATCTGTAGACGCTCTTTCGCTACCGACGCGGTGCTTTGCTTTTTGTTGGCACGAAAGAAGTCAAAAAGGTTCATTGCTTAGTTGCCTCCAAACAGGCGCTCGAAGAATCCCTTCTTCTGTACATCAAGGAATCGATGATCCACGGTCTTGCCCAGCAGGCGATCTACGGTGTCGCTGTAGGCCTGGCCGGCATCGCTCTGGTCGTCGAGAATCACTGGAACGCCCTGGTTGGATGCCTTGAGCACCGCCTGGGATTCAGGGATCACGCCGAGCAGGGTCACCGAGAGGATATCCTTGACGTCTTCTACGCCGAGCATTTCGCCTTTGCTCACACGTTCCGGGTGATAACGGGTAATCAGCAGGTGTTCCTTGATCGGGTCTTCGCCGCGTTCGGCGCGACGGGACTTGCTGGCCAGCAGGCCGAGCATGCGGTCGGAATCTCGAACCGAGGACACTTCCGGGTTGGTCACGACAATCGCTTCATCGGCGAAGTACATGGCCAGGTGGGCGCCTTTCTCGATGCCGGCCGGGGAGTCGCAGACCACGAACTCAAAGTCTTCCTTGAGTTGCATCAGGACTTTTTCCACGCCTTCGACGGTCAGCGCGTCTTTGTCGCGGGTCTGGCTGGCGGCCAGCACGTAGAGGTTTTCCAGGCGCTTGTCTTTGATCAGGGCCTGTTGCAGGTTGGCTTCGCCGTTGACCACGTTGACGAAGTCATACACTACGCGGCGCTCGCATCCCATGATCAGGTCAAGGTTACGCAAGCCCACGTCGAAGTCGACGATCACTGTTTTGTGGCCGCGCAGAGCGAGGCCGGTACCGATAGCGGCGCTGGTGGTGGTCTTACCCACACCACCCTTGCCGGATGTAACCACGAGAATCTTGGCCAAGGTGTTTCACCCCTAAGGAAAAAGGACTTTTTTAGCCCCTGAAAAACATCTCTTTAAAAACTACTGCAGTCGGACAGCCTTGGCTGGAATTCGGTTTTGAGCGATGCCTACCCCCGGTAAACACTGCTTTTGGCCTTTTTCCTACTTCGTTTGAGCCGTTTTCGCTACGTTTTCGAGATGCTTGGAAAATGCGGCAGTATCCGTTAAAGACGAATGATGTTCAACACATCGCCCGATAGGCTGACTTGCACGCCCGAACCCCACAGCGGGTCGCGGCGCAGGTCCTCGGAAACCTTGTAATGGCCTGCAATCGAGATCAATTCAGCGCTCATTTGCTGGCAGAAAATCCTTGCCTTCTTGTCACCCTTGACACCAGCCAGCACGCGACCACGCATCGGCCCGTATACATGGATGTTGCCATCGGCGAGAAGTTCCGCCCCCGGGCTGACCGAGGAGATCACCACCAGATCGCTGCCCTGGGCATAAATCTGCTGGCCACCGCGTACTGGCGAAGTGATGATTTTCGTCGGCTTGATGGTCGGCTCGGGCGGTTTTTCCGGTTTTTTCTTCGGTTCGCCTTCGATCAGGTCCAGGGGGCGTTCCCGGGCACCGGACGGTGGCAACACCGGCAAGTCGACCGCAATGGCGGCGGCGATGTCTTCGATGCGGCTGGCGCGGATCGCCAGGGTACGCAGGCCATGCTGGCGGCAAACGCGCATCAGCCCCGGCAGATCGACGGCACCTTCACTGGCCGGGAGTTTGTCCAGGGCCAGTACCAGCGGCGCGTTGCTGAAGAAGTTGGGTGCCTGGGCGACCTTGGCGGCCAGTTGCCGATCAAGGCTTTCGAGGTCGTTACGGGCCAGTTCCAGCACCGTAATGGCCAGCATGCTGCCCTTTAACTGGAACACGGGATCTTGGTCTAGCGGTTCGGTTTGGCTCATGGTCGGCATACAACGACTTGTCACTAAAAGTGCCGAGACTTATAACGAGAACGCCCGCAGGCCGCAAGCCGGGTCGAACGATGTAGAATGCGCGGCCATTGTCATTCCGGAAGCATTAATGGACCGCCCGCGTTTTCAAAAAGCATTTCTATCTCCACGTTTCTGGCCGCTGTGGTGTGGCTTGGGGCTGTTGTGGCTGATCGTCCAGTTGCCGTATCCGGCATTGCTGTGGACTGGTCGCGCCCTGGGTGCGTTGATGTATCGCGTGGCCGGCGACAGACGGCGCATTGCCAGGCGCAACCTGGAACTGTGTTTTCCTGAAATGACCGCTGCCGAGCGCAAACACCTGCTCAAGGAAAACTTCGCCTCGACCGGCATCGCTTTTTTTGAAATGGCGATGAGCTGGTGGTGGTCGCGCAAACGGCTGGCGAGCCTGGCACACATCGAAGGGCTGGAGCATTTGCAGCAGGCCCAGCGTGAGGGCCGGGGCGTGATTCTGATGGCACTGCATTTCACCACGCTGGAAATCGGCGCGGCGCTGCTCGGCCAGAAGCACACCATTGATGGCATGTACCGCGAGCACAAGAACCCGTTGTTCGATTACATCCAGCGTCAGGGTCGTGAACGGCACAACCTCGATTCGCTGGCGATTGAGCGTGAAGACGTGCGCGGCATGCTCAAGTTGCTGCGCTCGGGTCGGGCGATCTGGTACGCACCGGATCAGGACTACGGCGCCAAGCAAAGCATCTTCGTGCCGCTGTTCGGCATCCAGGCCGCCACCGTGACGGCCACCAGCAAGTTTGCGCGGCTGGGCAAGGCGCTGGTGGTGCCGTTCACCCAGGAGCGTCTGGCGGATGGCAGCGGTTATCGTCTGGTGATCCATGCGCCGCTCGAGGGCTTCCCCGGCGAAACCGAAGAGGCCGACTGCCTGCGCATCAACCAATGGATCGAAAGCGTCCTGCGCGAGCATCCCGAGCAATACCTGTGGGCGCATCGCCGCTTCAAAAGCCGTCCACCGGGTGAGCCCAAGTTGTACGCCAAGCGCGGTTGAGTAACCGTTTCCCAAGCACCATGGAGCGTTGCGATGAGTTCTGCTGAACCGGTTACAGGGTTGATTCTTTCCGGCGGCGGGGCTCGGGCGGCGTATCAGGTCGGGGTGCTGGCGGCAATCGCCGAATTGCTGCCGCCGGGAGCGCGCAATCCGTTTCCGGTGATCGTCGGCACCTCGGCGGGCGCGATCAACGCCGTCAGCCTCGCCAGTGGGGCGATGGACTTTCGGGGCGCCATCGAGCGCCTGACGGCCTTCTGGCAGGGTTTTCGCAGTCATCTGGTGCTGCGCAGTGACTGGCCCGGGGTGATCGGCCAGGCCAGTCGTTTTGTCAGCCACAGCTTGTTAGGCATCGGCGCTCAGGTGCCGGTGGCGTTGCTCAACAGTTCACCGCTGCGGGATTTGCTCAACGACAAATTGCACATGAACGGCATCGCCGAAGCCATTGCCCAGCAGCAGTTGCAGGCCGTGGCGGTGACGGCGTTCGGCTATGAGTCGGGTCAAGCGGTCACCTTCTATCAGGGCGGTGGAAAAATCGACGCCTGGCTGCGCCATCGGCGTGTTGGCGTTCCGACCCAGTTGTCCGTTGATCATTTGCTCGCCAGTTCGGCTATTCCGCTGTTGTTTGCCCCGGTGAAGATCGGCGCAGAGTATTTCGGCGATGGCGCGGTTCGCCAATCGGCACCGATCAGCCCGGCGTTGCATCTGGGCGCGAGCCGGGTGCTGGTGGTGGGTGTCAGCGGCAACCCCCGCGGCGTCGACCCCGAGCAACCCTTGCTGCGTACGTACACCGGTCAGCAGCCAACCCTGGCGCAAATCGGCGGGCACATGCTCAACAGTACCTTCATTGACAGCCTGGAAAGCGATATCGAACTGTTGCAACGCCTGAACCAGTTCAGTCACCTGATGCCCGACGGCACGCCGATCCGTGCGCTGGGTGTGGCGCCCGTGGAGGTACTGGTGATTTCACCTAGCCAGCCGATCGACGAGATTGCTGCGCGTCATCGCCAAGAGCTGCCGGCGGCGTTGCGTCTATTTTTGCGTGGGCCGGGTGCGACCAAGACCAGCGGGGCGGGGGTGCTGAGTTATCTGCTGTTCGAGGCGGGGTATTGCGGCGAGTTGATTGAGTTGGGGCGCAGGGATGCGCTCGCCAAGAAGGGCGAGTTGTGCCGGTTTCTGGGGTTGATTTAGGGGCGAGCAAGCTCGCGATGGACGTTAACGATGACGCTGGGAGCCTGACCCCCCGTGGCGTTCTCTAGTTCATCGCGAGCAGGCTCGCTCCTACAGGATCAGAAGTGAACCTTGACCAGGAAGCTGGTCACGCTCTGATCGGTCTTGAAGCCCTGGCTGTCTTCAATCCCGTACTTGTTTTTCCAGTAGTCATACTCGACACCGACGTACAGTTGCTTGGCACCCAGGTTCAGCGCCTTGCCCAGGTCATATTTGACCTGTGGGTTGAAGTGCAGGTTGGCGTGGTATTCGCCTTCGTCGTTCACATCGTTGTCGACGACCCAGTCCATGTAGCCGTCGATCAGGATGTTCGAATCTCCGACCGGGACGGTGTAGGACCAAACGGGTGTGACCTGCCAGACATCGTCACCCGGACGGCCGCCCTCGGTGTGACGGTTGTAGAAGTTCAACTGGAAGTAGTCGAAGCCAGGAATGGCCAGGTCGAAACCAGGACCTACCAGGTACGATTCGGTGTCGTCTTCGCCAAACTCATAAGTCATGGCCAGCAAGACGTCCTTGATTGGGCCGAACTCGAATTTCTGGTCGAAAATCTTGCCGAACGACAGGCGCGGCTGGAACTCACCGTAGTGGGTGTTTTCTCCGGCGTAGTAGTCTTCTTCGCCGTTGTAGAAGATCTTGTCGATGAAGAAGAAGTTGTCGCCGTATTTCCAGCCATCGGCGTGCTCGAAGGTCACCGTCTGCTGGATGCGCGGGTTGACCTGGAAGTCCTTGCCGTAAAGGTAGGTCAGACTGTTGTCCTGCCATTGCAGCCATTCGCCGGCCATGGCTTGGCCCCCGGCCAGCATCGACCCTGCCAGCATCAGGCTAGTGCACGTACGTTTCATTCGGTTGCTCCCAAAAAGTAGGTGGTTCCACGTTATTTTTTTATGGTCGGCGCTCTGGTGTGACGCCTGTTCTTGCAGCATTAAACGATCATCCATTCGGTCAGCTTTATTGCGCTGCGCAACAGCTGTGCCAAGGCTTTCAAAAAGCAAAAAAACTCCCGTTCGACGGCCCGGGAGCAGTCGATTGAGAGTGTTTTTGGGTTGCCTTGATACCGTCCAGGGCCGGGATAAGCTGGCTTTCTGGTCAGGATTTACATCCGGGCTTTTTTTTAAACCGGATTCGGGCGGCCGCGGAGAATACTGACTCCTCGGCCAGGTCTCAAGTGCTCCGCAATGGCGCGCCGATGACACGGTTTGGGCGCTATTGCGAGGCAGCATCAGAAATGCACCTTCACCAGCAAGCTGGTGGTGTTTTCATTCGTGTCGAAGTTCTGGGTGTTTTGGATGCCGTACTTGTCTTTCCAATAGCTGTACTCGGCGCCGACATACACCTGTTTCTCACGCCAGCCGAAGGCTTTGCCCAGGTCGTATTTGATTTGCGGGTTAACGTGGACGTTGGCGTGGTAGGTGCCGTTTGAGTTCTGGTCGTTATCCACGACCCAGTCGATGTAGCCATCGATCAACAAGTTCGATTTGCCCAATGGAAGGGTGTAGGACCAGGCGGGTGTGATCTGCCAGACATCATCGCCGGGGCGCGAACCCTCGGTCTGGCGGTTATAGAAGTTCAAGGTGAAGAAGTTGAAGCCTGGTACCGCGAGGTCGAAACCGGGGCCAATCAGGTAGGCCTCGGTGTCGTCTTCGCCGTTCTCGTAGGTCATGGCCAGCAGCACGTCCTTGATCGGGCCGAATTCGAAACGACGGTCGAAGATCTTGCCGAAAGAGAGGCGCGGGCTGAACTCGCCGTAATAGGCGTGGACGCCTTTGTTTCGGTCTTTCTCGCCGTTGTAGTAGGTGCTGTCGATGAACATGAAGTTATCGCCGTACTTCCAGCGGTCGGCGTGCTCGAAAGTTATCGTCTGCTGGATCGACGGGTTGACCGCGAAATCCTTGCCATACAGATAACTCAGGCTGTTGGTCTGCCACAGCAGTAGATCGCCGGCCATGGCTTGACTCGCGGCCAGCAGGCCAGCACTCAACAGCAGGTTGGTTTGTGTCCGTATCATCTGTTGCTCCCTCTTGTTTTTATTTTTCAGGCGCAGGCAAACCCTGACCTTGTAGGAGCCGGCTTGCTGGCGAAGGGTCCAGAACATCCAGCATCGATGTCGTCCGGTACATCGTCTTCGCCAGCAAGCCGGCTCCTACAGGGTTTGCGTTTTTTCTTAGTGCGAGTGGGCCTGGCAATCGTTGATGGCCGCGCGTTCTGCGCCGCCGAGGATGTTGAACAGCAGGTTCAGTGTCAGCGCACTGAGCGTGGCCATGGCGATACCGCTGTGGGTGATCGGGCTCATCCACAATGGCAGGTGGGCGAAAAACTCGGGGCGCACCACCGGGATCAGGCCCATGCCGATGCTCACCGCCACCAGCAATTGATTGCGACGGTCACCGATGTCCGCTTCCTGGAGAATCTTGATCCCGGTGGCGGCAACCATGCCGAACATCGCGATCGCTGCACCACCCAGCACCGCGGGTGGAATCGAGGCCACCAGGAACGCGGCTTTGGGCAGCAGGCTCAAGACGATCAGCAAGCCGCCGGCGACGATGGTCACCGAACGGCAACGCACGCCGGTCATCTGCACCAGGCCGATGTTCTGGGCGAAAGAGGAGTGGGTGAAGGTGTTGAAGAACCCGGCGAAGAACGAGGCGCCGGCGTCACACAGCAAGCCACGACGCAGCATGCGCGGGCAGACTTCCTGGCCGGTGATCTTGCCCAGCGCGAGGAACATCCCGGTGGACTCGACAAAAATGATCACCACCACGAGGCACATCGAGAGGATCGGCGCGAGTTCGAATTTCGGCATGCCGAAATGCAGCGGGGTGACGAATTGCAGCCATGGCGCTTGATCCATGCCGCTCAGGTCGACCATGCCGATCAGGCCGCAGAGCACGTAGCCCAGGCACATGCCGATCAGGACAGAGATGTTGACCCAGAAACCGCGCATGAAACGATGCACCAACAGAATGGTGCCCAGCACCAGTGCGGCAATGGCCAGATAAATGGGGGATCCGAATTGAGTGGCACTCGCACCGCCACCGGCCCAATTCACGGCCACGGGGAACAGCGACAAACCGATCGAGGTGATGACCGTGCCGGTCACCAGCGGTGGGAAGAAGCGTACGACTTTGGACATGAACGGCGCGATGATCATGCCGAAGAACCCGGCGGCAATGGTTGCGCCGAAGATCCCTTGCAGGCCGATCCCAGGCATGCCGGCCATGGCGACCATGCTGCCGACGGCGGCGAAGCTGGCGCCCATCATCACCGGCATGCGGATGCCCATGGGGCCGATACCGAGGGACTGGACGATGGTGGCGATCCCGGCGACCAGCAGGTCGGCGTTGATCAGAAAGGCGATTTCTTCACGACTCAGGCCAGCGGCCTGTCCGATGATCAGCGGCACCGCGATGGCGCCACCGTACATCAGCAGAACATGTTGCAAACCGACCAGGATCAGTTGCAAAAGGGGCAAACGCTGAATGGCGGGTGCGTCGGGGATGCGCGCTGCGGATAGCTCGGACATGCAACACCTCGGATCTTTTTTATTCTTTTGATTTTGTGCGTCAGGCAACCGCTGTGCGGTTGATCGCCAGCAAGCCGGCTCCTACAGGTTTTGGGTCGGTCGCTTCATTTGTGAACGACATAAATCCGTAGGAGCCGGCTTGCTGGCGATGCTTTTAACGATGAATCAGTTGGTCTGGGCTCCCTGCGCAATCCACGCACCGATCAGGTCACGTTCCTGCTGGGTCATCTGCGTGATGTTGCCCAGTGGCATGATCTGGCTGGTGACGGCTTGCGCCTGAATCCGGGCTGCGTTCTGGCGGATCTGCTCGGGGGTGTCGAACATCACACCGGCAGGGGCCGCACTGAACAGCGGGCTGGTTGGCTTGGCCGAATGGCAAACCGAGCAACGTTCCTGAATCACGCTGTGCACCTTGCCGAAACCGGGACCGGCGTTGGATGCCTGAGCCGGAGCGGTTGCAGGTGTCTCGGCAGGTTTGGCTTCAGCCGGTTTCAAGCCACCGCCCACTGCAGTTTCCGGCAATGGCTGGTACTCGATGGCAGCAGGGGCCTTGGCCACTTCAGGGGCGCTGGACATCGGCTTCGGACCGGACACGTAAGCCAGGCAGATCATGCCCACCGCTGCCACCGGCAGGGTCCAGGCAAACTTGTGGCTGTCGTGACGGGTGTTGAAGTAGTGACGCACCAACACGGCCAGTACCGCGATCCCGGCCAGGATCAACCAGTTGTACTGGCTGCCGTAGGTGCTCGGGAAGTGGTTGCTGATCATGATGAACAGCACGGGCAAGGTGAAGTAGTTGTTGTGACGCGAACGCAGCAGGCCTTTGGCCGGCAGGGCCGGATCCGGCGTGCGGTTCTCGGCAATCGCCGCCACCAGCGCGCGTTGCGCCGGCATGATGATGCGGAACACGTTGCCGACCATGATGGTGCCGATGATCGCGCCGACGTGCAGGTACGCACCCCGACCGCTGAACACTTTGCTGAAGCCGTAGGCCGCGGCGATGATCAGGACGAACAGGATTGCGCCAAGCAGGGCAGGGCGTTTGCCCAGGACCGAGTCGCACAGGAAGGAGTAGATGAACCAGCCGATGAACAGCGAGCCGATACCGATGGCCACGCCTTCAGGCCCGCTCAGGGTGCTGCCCGGAGCCAGCAGGTAGAGCGTCGGGTTGGAGTAGAACACCACGCACAGCAGCGCGATACCCGACAACCAGGTGAAGTAGGCTTCCCATTTGAACCAGTGCAGGTTGTCCGGCATGGTCGGTGGAGCCAGTTTGTATTTTTCCAGGTGGTAGATACCGCCGCCGTGGATCGCCCACAAATCACCGGCCAGACCGCTTTTCGGGTTGACCCGATTGAGGTTGTTTTCCAGCCAGACGAAATAGAACGACGCACCGATCCAGGCCACGCCAGTAATCATATGAACCCAGCGCACGCTCAGGTTCAGCCATTCCAACAGATGTGCTTCCACAGTCTTTACCTCTCGCCTGTCACTCTGTTGTCGAGTGATCAGACCTTCTCTTATTGGTGGGGGGCGAGGATCAAACGCTCATCCTCTTTGAAAAAATGCTCATCGCAGTTATTGCCTGTGCCACTGCGATCAACCACCAGGAAGTCATCCCGCTTTTCGATCGTCAGCACCGGGTGGTGCCAAACGCCGCGATGGTAATTGATGCCCTGCCTGCCGTTGGTGACGAAGGCGCGGACCAAGCCTGATACAGGTGCATCGCCAACGGGCGCGACCACGATCAGAAAGGGGTTGCCGAGCAGTGGAATGAAAGCCTGACTGCCCAGCGGATGGCGCTCCAGCATGCTGACGGTCAGCGGCATGTCCTGCGCGTCGGCGCGGAAGATGCTGATGATCGCGTTATCCTCTGGCTTGGCGGTTTCGACCGTGGCCAGTTTGTGGAAGCGCATGGTCGAACCGTTGTTGATCATGAAGTGATCGCTGCCGTCGGTTTCGATCACGTCACCGAAAGGGGCGAAGGCTTCTTTGGTCAGCGGTTCAATCGTTAATGTGCGCATGCTGTTCTACTTAATCTCAAATGTGTTGGTGTGCAGCTTTTGTAGGAGCCCGGCTTGCCGGCGATGGCGTCGGTAAAGGCGCCATCGCCAGCAAGCCGACTCCTACAGGTTTCCCATCAGCGCTTATTTAGCGACCTTGCCCAAAACGCGCAGGCGGCTCACACCACCATCCGGGAACACGTTCAGGCGGATGTGGGTGATCGGGCCCAGTGCCTTGATCTGCTCGGCGAAGGTGTGCTCAGCGTGCATTTCCAGTTTTTGTGCTGGCAACAGTTCACGCCAGAACAGCGACTGGGTTTCGATCTGGCTGTCGGTACCGCCCTTCACGAACGCGCCCTGGATCGAGCAGGTGTCCGGGTAGTTGCCTTTGAAGTGCAGGGTGTCGACGATGACTTTCTCGATCTCGCCCGGGTGACCCAGCGCGACGATGACCCAGTCATTGCCCGGTGTACGACGACGTGCAGTTTCCCAGCCGTCGCCCATGTTGATGCCACGGCCCGGGTTGAGGATGTTGCTCATGCGGCCGAAGTGTTCGTCGGAGCAGGCGAGGGCGCGGCCACCGTTGAGGGCTGCGGCCAGGTCGACTTGCTCATTGTCACCGACAGCGGACCAGTCGCGGAACGGAATGCCGTACACGCGCAGACGGGCCACGCCACCATCCGGGTAGATGTTGAAGCGCAGGTGGCTGAACGACTGGTCGTTGTTGATTTCGTGGAAGTGGTGGCTGTTGCCTTGCAGCTCGACGGCGGACAGCACTTCAGTCCACTGGGTGTTTTCATCAGGCTCGCCCGAGGCCAGGAAGCAGGCTTCCAGAGAGGCCGATGGCGGGAAGTTGCCGGTGAAGAATGAAGTGTCGATGTCGACGCCCTTGATCGAACCCGGTACGCCCAGGCGGATCACTGCGCTGTCGAAGCCTTCGAAGCGCTTGCGGCGCGATTCCCAGCCGTCCATCCACTTGCCGTTGTCATCGAACACGCCCTCCTTCCATACGGCCGGGGTCGGTTGGAACAGACGGTTGGCGTCTGCGAACCAGTCATCGGTGACCGAGATGATTTTGGTGCCCAGGCGGGCGTCGGCCAGGTTGACGAACTTCTCGAAAGGTACGGCGTAAGCTTTCATTCTTCTTGTCTGCCTTTAAATAAGTGGCTTGGGATGCTTGCAGTGCCCTGGGTGTTTTCGCGTTTTTAACACTCGGGCAAGGCTCGCTATAGGGTCAGTAAACGGAACAACGCAATCTTGTTGATCTCGGCCAGCGCGCATTTGAATTCGGTATCGACCGAGTTGTGAATGCGCGTTTCGAACGCTGCGAGGATCTGATGCCGGTTGCTGCCTTTTACCGCCATGATGAAGGGAAACTTGAACTTGGCTTTGTAGGCGTCGTTCAGCTCGGTGAAGCGTTGGAACTCTTCGGCCGTGCATTGGTGAATACCGGCGCCAGCCTGTTCATTGGTGCTGGCTTCGGTCAGTTGGCCCTGGACGGCGGCTTTGCCGGCCAGGTCCGGGTGAGCGACGACCAGCTCAAGCTGGCTTTCATGATCGGCGCTCAACAGGATGTCGCTCATGCGCTGGTGCAGGGTTTCGATCTGGTCGATCGAAGCGTCCTGGCCCAGGTCGAAGGCCTTCTCGGCCACCCATGGCGAATGTTCGTAGATGTCGGCGAAAGCGGCAACGAAGGCATCGCGGCTCAGGGTCGAAGGTTTAACGGTTTGAAAGGTGCTCATTGGGCGGCCCCTGTGTACGGGTGGGTTTCTTGCCAGTGACGTGCGATGTCGACGCGACGGCTGAACCACACCTGTTCATGACTTTTAGCGTATTCGATAAAGCGCTTGAGCGACGCCAGACGCGCCGGACGGCCGATCAGGCGGCAGTGCAGGCCGATCGAAAGCATTTTCGGGGCGTCGCGGCCTTCGGCGTACAGCACGTCGAACGCGTCTTTCAGGTATTCGAAGAAATCGTCGCCCTTGTTGAAACCCTGCACCTGGGTGAAGCGCATGTCGTTGGTGTCCAGCGTGTACGGGATCACCAGGTGCGGCTTGCCGGTCGGGTTGTTCGGTTCCCAGTAGGGCAGGTCGTCGTCGTAGGTGTCGCAGTCGTAGAGGAAACCGCCTTCTTCCATCACCAGGCGACGGGTGTTCGGGCCGGTGCGGCCGGTGTACCAGCCCAGTGGGCGTTCGCCGGTGATTTCGGTGAGGATACGGATCGCTTCGAGCATGTGCTCGCGTTCCTGGGCTTCGTCCATGTACTGGTAGTCGATCCAGCGATAGCCGTGGCTGCAGATCTCGTGGCCGGCATCGACCATGGCGCGGATCACGTCCGGGTGGCGCTGGGCAGCCATGGCCACGGCGAAGATGGTCAGAGGGATGTCGAATTCCTTGAACAGTTTCAGAATCCGCCAGACTCCGGTGCGGCTGCCATACTCGTAAAGGGATTCCATGCTCATGTTGCGCTCGCCTTGCAGCGGCTGAGCGGAAACCATTTCCGAGAGGAAGGCTTCAGACTCTTTGTCACCGTGCAGGATATTGCGCTCACCACCTTCTTCGTAATTGAGCACGAACGACAGGGCGATGCGGGCATTGCCCGGCCAGTGTGGATGCGGAGGGTTACTGCCGTAACCGACCAGGTCGCGTGGGTAGTCAGCGCTCACTGCAGTTTTCCTTCTTGTTCGGTGATATCGGTGGGTGTGACGCACCTTGGGTGGAGATGGCAGGCTGGCGTCACAGCGATGTGGTGATTGTATACAACTTTATATTCAATTTGTAAGCCTGAATTTTCGCATTTTTCACCAGCTGTCATCTTTTGCTGTTATTGGTGTGAGCCCGCACGAAATCTGCCCGATCCATCAGCTTTTGATTTGAAGGTTCACAATCTGCGGGCTTTAGCGCCAGATTGGCGAAAAATCCAGGGAGGGCGGAAGTGGTGTTAAAAATGTCGTTTTTATTGTGTACAATTTTTTTGAAAAATGTCTTAATCAGTCGCTCGCCGCAGCGTTTCGTGCTTCGAATCGATGCGGTCTCCTTTTCAACTGACTTCGGGAGGCGCGAAGTCTGACTGCTCCACGCAGGCAGGCGCGCAGAATCAATGGGACGTTTGACTACACACGTTTTGGACGCAGCACACGGTTGCCCGGGCAGCTCGATCAAGGTCGAGTTGTACCGCGTTGAAGGTTCGCACCTGGAATTGGTCGCCAGTGCGATAACCAATAGCGATGGTCGTGTCGATGCACCGCTGCTGCAAGGCGATGACTACCGCACCGGGGTCTATCAGGTTCAGTTTCACGCGGGCGATTACTACCGTGCCCGTGGTGTCCAGTTGCCGGAACCTGCTTTCCTGGACGTGGTGGTGCTGCGTTTCGGCATCTCTGCCGAGCAGGATCACTACCATGTGCCGCTGTTGATTTCGCCTTACAGCTACTCCACGTACCGCGGCAGCTGATCCCCCAAGCAGCTGCCACATCCTGGAAGCGACTGCGCATATAGCTTCTTTGGTTTTCGCCCGCTCACACTGCGGGCTTTTTTTCGTCCTTGAGAAAGTGGGTGTCTGGTCTGGCGCCTTCGCTGGCAAGCCAGCTCCTACAGTGTCCGGGTCGCACACAAAACATGTGAACACCTTTGAACCTGTGGGAGCTGGCTTGCCAGCGATGCTTTTAACGGCTCAACAGAGATGCAGCACCTGCACCGCTGAACAACCCCGCACTGATCCGGTTGAACCAGCTCTGCCCCTTGCCGCTGCGCAGATACCGCGCCGCGCCATGTGCACCTAGCCCATAGGCCAGCTTGCACGCCAGATCCAGCAGTGTCCAAGTGACGATCATCACCAGCAACTGCGGCAGGAACGGCTGTTCGGCACTCAAGAACTGCGGCAGGAACGCGGCAAAGAACAGAATGTCCTTCGGATTGCTCGCGCCCAGCATGAACGCCCGGCCGAACAGTGCGCGAAAACGCGGTACCGGCGCCGCCTGAGGGACTTCGGCGCCATGGGAGGGCAGGCGCGACTGCTGCCAGCTCTGCCACGCGAGATAGAACAGGTACAGCGCGCCAAGGATTTTCAGGGCGCTGAACAGCTGTTCCGACGCCAGCAGGAGGGCGCCCAGGCCCAGCGCCGAAGCGCTCAACAGGCAGATCGAGGCCGACACGCCGCCGAGAAACGCCGGGTAGGAACGGCGCAAGCCGTAATTGAGGCTGTTGCTGATCATCAGTAACGACAGCGGCCCCGGGATCAGGATCACTATCAGTGCAGCACCGCTGAACAACAACCAGGTTTCCAGACTCATCACTTTCCTCCATTTGCACAAAAGCCCCACCCGACGGGGTGAGGCTGTTTCCAAGCGTGTACTGCGGGTGGTTTACAGGAAGATGAACTTGGCGATGAAGATCGCGCAGAGCACCCACAGGCTGACAGAAATTTCCTTGTACTTGCCGGTACCGGCCTTCATCGCCACGTAGGTGATGAAGCCCAGCGCGATACCATCGGCGACCGAGAAGGTCAGTGGCATCATGATCGCGGTGACGATTGCCGGGATGCTGTCGGTGGCTTCGTCCCACTCGATGTGGGCCATGCCGCCCATCATCAGCATCGCTACGTAAATCAGAGCGCCAGCGGTTGCGTAGGCAGGGATCATGCCGGCCAGCGGAGCAAAGAACATGGCCGCAATGAATAGCACACCCACGGTCACAGCGGTAAGACCCGTCCGACCACCCGCCGCGACACCGGCCGCGCTTTCTACATAGCTGGTCACTGGCGGAACGCCGACCACCGCGCCAAACACGCTGGAAGCACTGTCGGCTTTCATTGCGCGGGAGAGGTTTTCGATCTTGCCGTCAGCGCCCACCAGGTTGGCGCGTTGGGCAACACCCATCAGGGTGCCGGCGGTGTCGAACATGTGTACGAAGAGGAATGCCAGGACCACGCTGACCATGCTTATGTTGAACACACCCGCAACGTTCATGGCCATCCAGGTCGGCG
The DNA here is from genome assembly GCF_030417915.1 of Pseudomonas sp. C32. Taxonomy (NCBI): domain Bacteria; kingdom Pseudomonadati; phylum Pseudomonadota; class Gammaproteobacteria; order Pseudomonadales; family Pseudomonadaceae; genus Pseudomonas; species Pseudomonas sp. C32. The sequence goes on from NZ_JAUHUK010000004.1 coordinate 18,086, forward strand.
CCAGGCTAGGCGGCGCAGACATGATGCCCTCGTAGTGCACCAGGCCCAGACCCCAACCGGCCAGGGTCACAGTGATGATGCTGATGAGGATCGCGCCGAACACTTTGTGATAGCTGAGGATGGCGATCATCAGGAAGCAGACGGCGGCGAGCAGCGGGCCGGGTTCGCGCAGCGAGCCGAGCTTGATCAGGGTGGCCGGGCTGTCGACGACGATACCCGCGGTTTTCAGACCGATCAGGCCCAGGAACAGACCCACGCCGGCGCCCATGGCAAAGCGCAGGCTGACCGGGATGCTGTTGAGCAGCCATTCACGAATCCGCGAGAAGGTCAGGATCATGAACAACACGCCGGAAACGAATACCGCGCCAAGCGCGGTTTCCCAGTTGTAGCCCATGGTGCCCACCACGGTGTAGGTAAAGAAAGCGTTCAGCCCCATGCCCGGTGCCAGGCCAACCGGCCAGTTGGCGTACAGGCCCATCAGCAGGCAGCCCAGCGCTGCGGCGATGCAGGTGGCGACAAATGCCGCACCGTGATCGATGCCGGCGTCGGCCATGATGTTCGGGTTGACGAAGATGATGTAAGCCATTGTGATGAAGGTTGTCAGACCGGCAATCAGCTCGGTCTTCACCGTGGTGCCATGCAAGCTGAGTTTAAACAGACGTTCTAGCAAGCCATTGCGTGATGGCGGCGAAAGATCCAGCGTCGATGCTTCGGATTTGCGGCTTTCCACAGCGAGTACTCCTCAAGAGTTTTATTTTTATTTCCAGGGCCGGACCCATGAGGGTGGCAGCGGCCCTTTGAGGCACTTGCGAACTTGTTGACCGCTTGGTCAGGAACTCGCACGAAGTGGATTATGCTTTTGTATACAAAGAAAGCAAATAATGTTTTTGATTTTGTTTACGAAGTTTTCGTTGATAGCGGTATATCGCTCTTGCTGGCCTCATCGCTGGCAAGCCAGCTCCTACAGGGGAGGGTGGCGGTCACAAGTCTTGTGTGCGCCGCCACTTCGTAGGAGCCGGCTTGCTGGCGATGGCGCCCGCAAGGGCACCACAAAAACCTCGAACCGGCGCGTTTGGATGAAGGGCTTGGGCGATTGGCGGCGGTTGTGCGTCAGCCGCAGGCAGCCTGAAAACAATAAACCGGCGCAAGGGCCGGTTTATTTTTGTCTGGGTTTTATGGTGTCTGAACCGGCCTCATCGCCAGCAAGCCGACTCCTACAGGGGAGGGTGGCGGTCACAAGTCTTGTGTGCGCCGCCACTTCGTAGGAACCGGCTTGCTGGCGATGGCGCCCGCAAGGGCACCACAAAAACCTCAGGCTGCGGCGAACCGCTTGTCCAGGTAATCAATGATGACCTTGGACTCATACATCCAGGTCGTCTGGCCGTTTTCTTCGATACGCAGGCACGGCACCTTGATCTTGCCACCTTGCTCCAGCAGGGCCTGGCGATCCTGTTCGTTGTTCTTCGCATCACGCAATGCCACCGGCACGTTCAGGCGACGCAGGGTGCGGCGGGTTTTCACGCAGAACGGGCAGGCATGGAATTGATACAGCGTCAGCCCCTTGGCGGCGGATTCGACCTGAGCCTGAGCGGCGACGGGGCGTTTCATTTTGCCCGGGCGAGTGATGAAGTCGATGAAGATGATCAGTTGGCCAAGGCCGACACGAAGCGCTTTTACGAACACGTTGAAAGCCTCACGGTGCTAAGAAAGAAAGGCGCGCAGCTTACCTGATTTTTTGCAGACGAAAAAAAACCGGCGATGAATGCCGGTTTTCTTCGTGCAGCGAATTACTTGATGAGGCTGAGGAATTCGCTACGGGTCGCGGCGTTTTCGCGGAACTCACCGAGCATCACCGAGGTGATCATCGACGAGTTCTGCTTTTCCACACCGCGCATCATCATGCACATGTGCTGGGCCTCGATCACCACCGCAACGCCCAGGGCGCCGGTGACTTGCTGGACCGCGTCGGCGATCTGGCGGCTGAGGTTTTCCTGAATCTGCAGGCGGCGGGCGTACATGTCGACGATCCGCGCGACTTTCGACAAACCAAGGACCTTGCCGCTCGGAATGTAGGCAACATGGGCCTTGCCGATGAACGGCAGCAGGTGGTGTTCGCACAACGAGTACAACTCGATGTTCTTGACCAGCACCATTTCGCTGTTATCGGAACTGAACAAGGCACCGTTGGTGACTTCTTCCAGTGTTTGTTCATAGCCGCGGCAGAGGTACTGCATGGCTTTGGCGGCACGTTTTGGCGTGTCGAGCAAACCTTCGCGGGAGACGTCCTCGCCAAGTTGACCGAGTATCGCCGTGTAATTCTGTTCCAATGTCACAGAGCTTTATTCCGTATGGGTTCTAGAGGGGTACGGTTTCTGTCTGTACCAATTTTGTACCAATCAGGCTTTGCTCCAGCTTCCCGATTTCGCTCCAGTCTTCACTGGAGTTGATCCACCGGGCATAGGTCGACAGTAGCATTTGCACGCTGTGGCCGAGCTGATTTGCAATGAACCCAAGGTTCATGCCTGCCATTAAGCACATGGTAGCGTAAGTGTGCCGGCAGTTGTATTGCCGTCTGCCCCTGATCTTCAACGCAACCAGTGCTGCCTTGAAGTGTTTGTCAGTCACGCTAGCTTGCTGAATGAATTCAAAGTTCTTGGTGGGCGGGAACACAAATGGCGACTGTTTGTGCTGCCGACGACTCTGCTTCGCCCTTAACACTGCCACACCTTTGGCCATATTAATCGCATTTAAGGCCCTACTATTCAGCATGACCCGCCTTGACTCGCGGGTTTTTGTGCGCTCCTCGATCTTGTAGTCCGCCACGATTCTGCACACATTGGCGACTCGCCCCTCGGTGTCCACCTCATCCCAGCGCAATGCCGCTATCTCCCCAGGTCGCATGCCGGTGTAAAACGCGAACTCGAAATAGGCCGCGTATACAAGCATCGAGCCGGTCAGCACCTTATATAAGTGCCTAACGATCAAGTCAGCCTCAACCACCGTAAATGGATCCACCGGTTTTTTTGCCTTGACCGGCAACTCAATCGAGCCGACTGGGTTCCGTGTAATCAGCTCATCCCTCACCGCGCTTTCAAACATCGTGTGCAGCCGCTGTATCACCGAACGCTTTAGGGTTGACGATTTCCAAGGTGTTTCGCTGACGATTTTGCGGACCATCGCCGAACTGATCTGATCGATGGGCAACAATGCCAGATGGGGCATCCAATAGATGTTCAGGGAGATCCGGTAGTTTTTTCGGGTACCGCCCACTACTTCTCGGCTGTCTAGCCAGGTTTGTGCGTACCCACCGAACAGGGGAGTTGCGGAGTACGTGGAGTAGTTCGAATTCGGGAAAAGCTCGGCGTAACGCTGCTCGTCCATCACTCCATGCTTGATCAGGCTGCTTACTGTAGCGCGAAGATCTGCGGCTGCCTTGATGCCTTTTGGCGTTTGGGGATAGGGGATAATTACAATGCGTGACCCCTACAACATCGAGGCGGAACACGGCCTGCTCACCACCTTAATCAATGATCGGCTGGTCTCCTTGCAGCTGTCTGACCGGCCAGGCATGGAATCGGATACGTTCGAACTGCGCATTGATGACCGTGATGGGGCGGTGTCGCTGCCGGTCCGTGGCGCAAGCATCGAGGTCTATCTGGGGGATGCCGGCGCCGACCTGACGCGCATGGGCCGTTACACCGTGGACGAGGTCGCGGTCTCCGGTCCACCGGACACGCTGGTGATCAGCGGCAAGGCCAGCGACATGCGCGGCAGCGGCAAAACCACCCGCAGCGGCAGTTGGGAGGACGTCAGCCTGGCGCAGATCGTCGGCGACGTGGCCGCCCGCAATGGCTGGCAGCCATCGTGTCCGGTCGACATCCGCGTGCCGCGCATGGATCAGCTCAATGAGTCGGACTTCAACTTCATCACCCGCTTGGCCAAGAAACACGACTGCACCGCCAAGGTGGCCGACGGCAAGCTGCTGGTCCTGCCGCGGCAGGGCGGGCAGAGTGCGAGCGGCCGGGCCTTGAGTGTCATCACCCTGCAGCGCGCCGACGTCACCCGCTGGCAGTTTCGCTTGAGCGACCGCAGCACCCATCAAGGTGTCAGCACCCAGTACCAGGACCCGGCCAGCGGGGAATTACAGATTTCGTACCTGGACAACCCCAACGTGCCGGAGGGCATGCCGCCGGTGCACACCGACCGCCATCTTTACCCGGACAAAAGCGCGGCCGACGAAGCGGCGAAGGCCCGCCTGGCGGCGTTCAATCGTTCGACTGCTTCGGTGCGCCTTGATCTGCCCGGACGAACTGACCTGTTTGCCGAAAGCATGATCGAGGCGCAGGGCTTCAAGCGTGGGCTCGATGGCGAGTACCTGGTGGAATTGGTGGATCACACCTACACCCCGTCCGGGTGGACGGTGTCGGTGGAGTGCAACGGCGGCAAGGAGGGCAAGGCCAAGGCCTCGGGCAAGCCGCCGAATGTGGTGCTCGACGTGCCGGTTTGATTACCCAGGCATGTGAGTCGTCCCAGCTTAAACAGATTTCAAATTCGAAATAAAAGGAGCGGCCAGACTGGATGCGTCAACATCCCGCCTGGCCGCCGTCCCCGCAGATGATCCCTGCAAGTCCCGCCAAGGCTCCTGCTCTGTGCACAAAGCGGAGCGAGCCTAGCACCTGTTTATTTATACAGTAAAGGTCTTGCTATCTATGTCTTCACCCATCATCCCTTGGATGGGCGGCAAACGCCGCCTGGCCGATCGCCTTATTCCGCTGTTCCCTCCGCACGAATGCTACGTCGAAGTCTTTGCCGGCGGCGCCGCGCTGTACTTCATGCGGCCCCAGGCAGCGCCGGTAGAAGTGCTCAATGACATCAACGGCGACCTGGTGACGCTGTACCGCGTGGTGCAGAACCATCTTGAAGAGTTCGTGCGCCAGTTCAAGTGGGCGCTCAGCTCGCGCCAGGTGTTCGAGTGGCAGAAGATGACCCGCCCGGAAACCCTCACCGACATCCAGCGCGCCGCCCGCTTTTTCTACCTGCAGCACCATGCCTTTGCCGGCAAGGTCACCGGGCAGACCTTCGGTACCGCCACCACAGGTCCGGCCATCAACCTGCTGCGCATCGAAGAAAACCTCTCGGCCGCCTGGCAGCGCCTGTCCGGCACCTACGTGGAAAACTTGCCCTGGCTCGACTGTGCCGAACGTTACGACCGCGCTCATACCTTCCACTACATGGACCCGCCGTACTGGCAGACCGCCGGGTATGGGGTGGATTTTCCGTTTGAAAACTATGAACGCATGGCCGACTTCATGCGCCGCTGCAAGGGCAGGGTGATGGTCAGCATCAATGATCACCCGGACATCCGCCGGGTATTTGAGGGCTTTCACTTTGAGACACTGGATATTCGTTACACCACGACCAACCAGAGGCAAGGCAAGGCAAGGCCGAGGTCAGTGGCGAACTGGTGATCATGAACTGGGAGCCAGCGGCGCTGGGAGGACTGTTTTGAAATGAGCGTTTTCGATCGGTTGAATCCATAACTGTAGCGACCTGCAATCGAAAACCCGCCGACCTGCAATCATCGCGTTTTTCGACCGACATTAATTGTGTCTATCCGGACCCGCAAACCGGGATTAATTGCGAATGACCTACATTCATCCGGGCCGACCTGCAATCCAACGCGGCCGACCAACATTATGTTGGTCGGCCGCGTTGGATTGCAGGTCGGCGGGTTTTCGATTGCAGGTCGTTACAACTATTTGCCTCGAATTGCGGTGATCGCCTTCAGGATTCGCTCGCTGGTCGCAGGGCCGTTCAATGGCGGATTCAGTTTGTACTGCGCCACACTGGCAATCGCGTCGCGAATCGCAAAGAACACCGAGAAAGCCAGTAACATAGGCGGCTCGCCTACCGCCTTCGAACGGAAGATGGTGTCCTCAGCGTTGCGGTTGTTGAACAGTTTGACGTGAAAGTCATCAGGGCAATCATTGACCGCCGGGATCTTGTAGGTCGAAGGCGCATGGGTCATTAGTTTTCCGGCTTTGTTCCACCACAGTTCCTCCATCGTCAACCAGCCCATGGCCTGGATGAAGGCACCTTCTACCTGGCCAATATCGAGCGCCGGATTGATGGATTTGCCAGCGTCATGCAGCAGGTCCACGCGCAGTAACTTCCACTCACCGGTCAGGCTGTCGATTTGCACCTCGGAGACGGCAGCGCCATAGCTGAAGTAGAAGAACGGTCTGCCTTTTAGTGTCTCTCGGTCCCAGTTCAATTTAGGGGTGGCGTAGAAACCATCGGACCAGAGCTGTACGCGACTCTCATACGCCGTTCTCACCAGGTCAGGCCAACTGAGCCGATGCTCATTCAAGCTCGCCTGATTGTTGGAATAGCCCACGTCATCGAGCGTGCCGCCGAATCGATCCACCAACATCTGTGACAAGCGGACTTTGATTTGGCGCGCAGCATCCTGGGCGGCCTTGCCATTCAGGTCAGTGCCGCTTGAGGCTGCAGTGGCTGAGGTGTTGGGCACCTTGCTGGTGTCCGTTGCGGTGGAGCGCACCCAACTCAGATCGATACCCAACTCATTGGCGACAATCTGGGCGATCTTGGTATTGAGGCCTTGCCCCATCTCTGTGCCGCCATGATTCACAAGCACCGAGCCGTCCGTGTAGATATGAACCAGAGCTCCGGCCTGATTGAAGTGGACGACGTTGAAAGAGATGCCGAATTTGAGCGGCGTCAGGGCAAGGCCTTTTTTGAGAACTTCATTGTCTCGATTGAAGGCCAGGACAGCCTCGCGCCGAGCCCGGTAGTCGCTTGTTTGCTCCAACTCAGCCACCAACTCGTGGATGACGTTGTCTTCCACCGTCATGCCGTAGGGGGTAACGTTGCGCTCGAGCTTGCCATAGAAGTTGCGCTTGCGAACGTCCAGCGGGTCTAAACCCAGTTCACGAGCGATGTCATCGATGATGTACTCGATGGCAATTGCACCCTGCGGACCGCCAAACCCCCGAAAGGCGGTGTTGGACTGAGTGTTGGTTTTGCCTGCCATGGATCGAATGTCCACGTCACTGAGGAAGTAGGCATTGTCAAAGTGGCACAAGGCGCGGGTCGCCACTGGGCCGGACAAGTCAGTCGAAAAACCTCCCCGCGAGCACATCTCTACAGTCACACCTCGAATCAAGCCGTCGGACTCGAAACCTGCCTCGTATTCGTAGTTGAAACAGTGACGCTTACCGGTGATCAACATGTCGTCATCACGGTCCAAGCGCACCTTGACCGGGCGCTTCAGCCGCGCGGCGGCCAAAGCAGCCACGCAGGCAAAAAGACCGGATTGCGACTCCTTGCCGCCGAATGCCCCGCCCATGCGACGAATCTCCACTTTAACCTGATGTTTTGGCAGATTCAGGCAGTGGGAAATCAGGTTTTGCATCTCCGTCGGGTGCTGAGTGGAGCACAGCACATGCATGCCGTTGTCTTCTTTGGGCATGGCATAGGATATTTGCCCCTCCAGGTAAAACTGCTCTTGGCCACCGATGGAGAATTCGCCCTTGAGTGTGTGCCTTGCACCTCCTATCGCTTGTTCGGCTTCGCCACGGCGCAGGTGCAGCGGCGGGAACAGGAAGGCGCCCTGTTGCTTCGCTTCCTCAGGGGTCAGTATTGCGGGTAACGCCTCGTACTCTATCTTGCCCAGTCGAGCCGCACGGCGTGCGGCGTGATAGGTATCGGCGATGACGGTAAAGATTGGCTGGCCGATGTACTGCACCAGACCATCGGCAAGTATTGGATCGTCGTGGACGATGGGGCCGCAGTCGTTGGCTCCCGGGATATCATCTGCAGTCAAGACCGCGACCACACCCGGCGCTGCAAGCACATCACTCAAATCCATCGACAAAATTCGTGCATGGGCCTGCTGGCTCAAGCCCAGTGCTGCATACAGTGTGCCCTGCAACTCGGGGATGTCGTCGATGTAAGTCGCTTCGCCGGTGACATGCAGATGAGCTGACTCATGAGTAAAGGAGCGTCCGGCGGCGCCTTGTTTCAATTGTTCATTAGGTAGGCTGGCAGGCTTGTTCATGGTTGCTCCTGGGGCACATCAAAGACCCGAATACTTTCCGTGGGCAATGGCTGATGCAGGCGGGTTTCAAGATAGAAGCGATAGAGCAGGTTCTTCGCGCACTGCTGCCTGTATTGTGCGCTGGCACGCATATCAGTGAGAGGCTGGTAATCCTCATCAAGCGTGACTTGGGCTTGTTCCAGCGTATCCTCGGTCCAGGGCTTACCGATCAGATGTTTCTCACAATTGCTGGCTCTTTTGACCGTTGCTGCCATACCGCCGTATGCCACACGACAATCAACGACATGCCCTGCGTCGAGACGAACGGAAAATGCCGCACAGACAGCCGAAATGTCCGAGTCAAAACGCTTGGACAATTTGTAAGTACGCATCTGCCAGCCCGCTTCGGGCAGTGGAATCAAGAGTGCTTCAACAAGTTCGTCGGCGTGCATGTCTTTCTGCATATAGCCAGTGTACAAATCCTCAAGTGCAATGGTCCGACTTCCGGCAGTGCTATGCATAACGACTCTGGCTCCCAACGCAACCAGCGCCGGCATCGAATCGCCGATGGGCGAGCCATTGGCGACGTTGCCGCCCAAGGTGCCAGCATTGCGGATAGGCTTGGAAGCGAAACGTTCCCAGAGCTCCTTGAGTTGCGGATAGAGCGCGACGATTGCGCCAAAGCTGTCGGTCAGCGATACACCGGAACCAATGCGTAAAAACTGCTGGTCGCGCTCGATTCGCTTCAGCTCTGTCACCTTGCCGATGAAAATGATGTCACCGATATCGCGAAACTGCTTGGTCGTCCACAAGCCAATATCGGTACACCCCGCCAACAGGAGCGCGCCGGGGTATTCGGCACGAAGCCTGACCAATTCTTGCAAATTGCACGGAGCAAAAAAACGTCGGCCCTGATGTTCGTAAACGAGCGTCTCGTTGCGCTTCAGCGCCTCCAGCTTCGATTGCAAGGCCTCGCGTTCGAACTTTACAGGCACCAAGTCGAACATTTGCTCACCGGCATCCAGGATCGGTCGGTAACCGGTGCAACGGCACAGGTTACCGGTCAACGTCGAACGTATACTCTCTCGCCCCGGACGCTCGCCACATTGCTCATGTTCAAGATAAAGACTCCACAGGGACATGACGAACCCGGGCGTACAAAACCCACACTGCGATCCATGACAATCGACCATTGCTTGCTGCACTGGGTGTAACGTCTCTGCATCCTGGCGCAGGTGCTCAACGGTAAACACTGCCTTGCCGTCCAGTGTGGGCATGAACTGGATGCAGGCGTTTACTGTGCGCATCTGCAGTTCACCGTCCAACAATTCACCCACTACGACCGTGCAGGCGCCACAGTCTCCTTCGGCACAACCTTCTTTGGTGCCGGTGAGGCAGCGATCTTCACGCAAGTGATTGAGCAGGCTGCGAGTGGTGTCGACATGCTCAAGCGATTCCACTTCACCGTTGAGCACGAATTGGATAACCCCCTGCCTGGGGGAGTTATCATATTGGGTGTTTTGCATGAAGGTTTCCTCAAGGTCAAACGCTAGCAAATAAGTCTGCATTGATAATCAGGGTTAACTGGTCTTCGGGGCGTTGCCGTGCGGCGCTGAGAGTCAGCGGCACGATGATGCAGCCGAATACATCACCAGCGTGCTGTGCGTCCAAGCCAGACTTGGCCAGATTAGTGTTCCAACTCGACTACCGGAATTTCCTTGCCGTCGCGGCCATGCAGCTTGCCATCGCTAAAGTAATCGCCTTCGCGCAACGCCGCCAGATCCTTATAGCGCAGCACCCGCTCGGTACCTGCCGCAAATACTGACTGATCCTCGGAGTTACCGGCCGTGAGGTGGTTGAAGGTCAGGTTCAACGCGATGGCCATGATCGCCGACGAGCTGATGCCCGAGTGGAAAATCGTCGCGAACCAGCTTGGGAATTGGTCGTAGAAGTTCGGTGCGGCGATAGGGATCATGCCGAAACCGATGGAGGTGGCGACGATGATCAGGTTGACGTTGTTGCGGTAGTCAACCTTGGACAGCGTACGAATGCCACTGGCCGCTACGGTGCCGAACAGCACAATACCGGCGCCGCCGAGGACAGACGTCGGTACCGCCGCGATGACCCGGCCCATGAAGGGCAGCAAGCCGAGGATCACCAGAAACAAACCGCCCGTGGCGACCACAAAGCGGCTCTTAATTCCGGTCACCGCCACCAGCCCGACGTTCTGGGCGAAGGCGCTTTGGGTGAACGAGCCGAAGATCGGCGCAATCATGCTCGACAGCATGTCGGCGCGCAGGCCGTTGCCCAGCCGTTTGGAGTCGACTTTGGTGCCGATGATTTCACCGACGGCGAGGATGTCCGCCGAGGTTTCCACCAGCGTCACCATGACCACGATGCACATCGACAGGATGGCGGCGAAGTGGAAGGTCGGCATACCGAAATGGAACGGCGTCGGGAAGCCGAACATCGGACCTTGAGTGACTGACGAGAAGTCCGCCATGCCAAGGAACACCGCGATGATCGTGCCGATGACCATTGCCAGCAGAATCGATAATCGGGAGATGCTCGCGCTGCCTATCTTGCTCAGCAGCAGCACCAGCATCAGCGTCACAGCCGCCAAGCCAATGTTCTGCATACTGCCGAAGTCTGGAGCGTGGCTATTGCCGCCCATGGCCCAGCGTGCAGCCACGGGCATCAGAGTCAGGCCGATGGTGGTGATCACAATGCCCGTGACCAGCGGCGGGAAGAACTTGGTAATGCGCGAGAACACTGGCGTGATCAACAAGCCAATCAACGATGCGGCAATCACCGCCCCGAGAATCGACTGAAATCCGCCTTCCCCGCCACTGCTGACAATCGCCACCATGGTCGCGACGCCGGAGAACGACACGCCCTGTACCAGCGGCAACTGACAACCGAAAAACGGTAAACCAAGGGTCTGGAGTAACGTCGCCAGCCCCCCTGCAAACAATGAAGCAGCAATCAACAAACCGATGTCCGCCGGCGATAGCCCGGCTGCCTGACCAATGATCAATGGCACCGCGACGATGCCGCCATACATGGTCAGAACATGTTGCAGGCCATAAGCCATATTCGCGCCGATCCCAAGGTTTTTATCCTCGGGCCGTTGGTGTGAAACATGGGGTTTTTTCATGAGTGGGGGGCTCCCTGATTTTTGTTATGTCCACACTGTATGCAGGGTGTTGGGTAATTGTCTATGAGAATGTATACAAAAAGACACAATTTAATGGCGGGGTCGGTCATTTGGTTGTACTCAGGGGCCGCCGAAAACTACTGTCAGTCGACCAAAATGGCTTGTCCCGCGCTTGTCCCGCTCTTGCATGATTTTTGGGCGTGTGTGCGACTAGTGCTGGGATGAATAGGCATATTTTTAGTGGAAAGGGACTTGCCTGGTGTTCGATCACACTTCATAGGCCGCTAGATAGAGGCTGGAAAAGTGATTGGCGAAGGGCTTCAGGCGAAGAGGGGAGATGCGCCTGAGTCGAACAGCACGCGGTGCGTATTTTGCTGGTCCGCAGCACGCCTAATTGAGTACAGCGAGGCTCATTTTGATAAATTCTTCGTTATTGTCGATCGTTTGCAGGGCGCCGCGAACGTTGTCGGCTACCTCCGCTGATCCTCTTTGCTCAACCCAAAGCGTCAGCTCCATGATCGCGGCTTCGAGCGCAAGTTGGTTTTCGTTGATCTTGAACAGCAGGGAAGGGAGCAGGTCTGAATTTGGCATAGCAACTCCTCCGTGGAGGCGTGAGCGTAGCATCTGGAAAAATAGTGCACGAAGGGATTGTGTTCGGTCGGCAGGACGCCGAGGGACGGCAGGACTATCAGCGTGAAAGCCTGTAGGGACTTTTGCGGGGAAAGGTGAAACCCAGCTGAACCACGTAGAGCGTCGATTGCAGTGGGCGCTCACGTAAAGTGCTGTTCTTAAAAGCTTTTTAGCGCCACGGCAAGCATGGGGTGCTAGGGGAGGAAGTTCGCTTTGATAGTAGTCATTCGCTCGTCATTGAGCGACTGACGATAGGAGCTTGACCTAGCGAAGGATGTCCCGTATCCGGCAATTCAATATGTGCCCAGAAACGCCCCCAACTGCGAATACTTAAGACTTCAGGTCGAACAGATAACCGGCGATATCCTCACCACGTTGCGCGAACTCTTCGATATCGCTTTCGAATGCCCCTACGTCCCCTGGGCGGTGATCTTTCAAGCATGCGGCGATTGCTTTCCGAAAGTCGTCCGAGCTTATTTGTACGCCAAGGTCATCAAATGCCGCTTTCAACGCACGGTGGAAGCGCTGGTCGTCCATCGGATGACCAGTATGCCAAGTGTCCACACGTAACCAAGGTTTTAGCAGGAGCGACAGCTTTTCAATATCCATATTTGCCTCAACGTTAAATCACCCGATGGCGATCGGAAGTCCGTACCAATTTTTGTACCACTGACCGTGTAAAGTAGGTTAAAACCGGGTATTCCAAAGTAAGGAAGTGCCCGGTTTCATTGGCCCTTAGTACTTTGCCTTACCCCTTTAGAATCGCCGTGTAATTCTGTTCCAGGGACATGAAACTACCTGTGGGATTTTACGCAAAGGGCAAGGGTACGGTGGCGGACACGGCGCTGCAAGCGTGGCGCATCAGGTTTACTCGTCGCGACCTTCCATCATGGTTCGTTTGAGCATCACATAAACCGCACCGGCACCGCCATGTTTAGCCTGGCACGAGGTGAAACCGAGCACCTGCGGATGCTGACGCAGCCACGTGTTGACGTGGCTTTTGATCATCGGGCGCTTGCCGTCCAGACGCACGGCTTTACCGTGGGTGACGCGCACGCAGCGAATTTCGAATTTGGTGGCTTCGGCGAGGAACGCCCAGAGGGTTTCCCGGGCCTTTTCCACGTTCATGCCGTGCAAGTCGAGGCTGCCTTCGAACGGAATCTGTCCGATCTTGAGCTTGCGCATCTGGCTTTCCTGCACGCCGTCACGTGCCCACATCAGCTCGTCTTCAGGGCCGACGTCGATGACAAACTGATCGGACAGCCCGTCAACGGTGGTGGCATCGGTGCGCACGGTGGCCGCCTGGCGCAGCTTGGCGATCTGCGCACGGTCAGCTTTGGGTTTACCGGTTTCGGCGCGATCGTGCTTGATCGGCTTGACGCCTTGGATCGCGCTTTTGAACAGGGAAAAATCGTCGTCTTGCATGTCAGCCTCCGCGAAGGGCGGCCAGTTTACCCAACTCGGAGCGAGTCGGGCGCGACAAAACGCGTGATGTTCGACTGCGACCCAGGTTTCAGTCGTGTTTTTTCATCAGGTGCGGAGACATGTTCAAGCCCAGCGACTGTCGCGCGCGGCGACGGCAACGGCGCCACAGCCAGACGCCGATGTACAGGACAACCAGGCCGATCGCCAGAACTGCCGCCGCACCGGCACGGTTGCTGTTCAGCTCGCCCAGGCCTGGAACCTGGCCCAACAGGCTGGCAATGCCGGCCATAGTGAGCAGCACACCGCACATCGCCAGCAACGCCGCGAACGTCGCAGCGATTCGAAAACGCCAGTTTCTTTGGCCTTTGGGCCGTAAGCGGCGAGCGTCAAAACCATCGGATAACTTCATTCCGACCTTCCTCAATGGGTATCGGCCCTTCGACCGGGAGATGACCGGGATGTTCCTGAGGCTATGACAATTACGGCGAATGAGAGGTTTTTGCAGATGAGCGGTGGTGTAGACCGCTCATTGAGCGGTGTTCAGATCAACTCGCAGGTCGGTGCGAGGGTGGCGAAGTTGTCCGCCATGATCGCCATCTCAGTCTGGTGAACGTGCTCGGCACTCAGGATGCCGCCCTTGTAAGGCAGGTCGCGAGTGGCGCAGGCGTCTTCCACCAGGGTGCAGCGGAAACCCAGGTTTTTCGCCGCACGCACCGTCGTGCTGACACTCGAATGGCTCATGAAACCGCAGACGATCAGGTCAAGGGCACCCAGGTCTTCCAGGCGCTTGGCCAGTTCGGTGCCATGGAACGCGCTCGGCAGCAGTTTGCCGATGACGGTTTCATCGCCCTCAGGCTCCAGGCCTGCAATGAACTCACCGCCGACGCCTTGCGGGTTGAACATGCCGCCGAGCGTGCCGAGGTGGCGTATGTGCACGATGGGACGGCCGGCAGCGCGGGCTGCGGTGAGCAATTGCTTGATGTTCGCAACCGCTTCATCCATGCCACTGAGGGCGAGGGGGCCGCTCAGGTATTCTTTCTGGGCATCGATGATGAGGAGGGTAGCGTGGCTCAGGTTGGCTGCTGCGTAACCGCGGCCGCTGAGTTGAAACATCGTTTTTGGAACAGACATTCTGGGGCTCCTTCGAGTGGGGCTTTTGCGACATTCTCCTCTGGCTGAGCGCTTCTGTGAATCGCTACCATCGTAAGCACCGTCGTTATTGGCGTGCAGCCTTGTCAAGTGCTGCGTTTTGTTCAATACCAACCTGAAAAAAGAGATTAGTCCTACATTCGCACCGGCGTTTCTCCTGCGTCGTCGTGGCGACGATTGGCTGATAGAATCGTCCGTCGATTTTTCTGGAGTTTACCGTCGTGATCACTTCCCGCCTTCGTACCCTGCGTGACCATATCCGTTGGGCCGTCAGCCGCTTCCATGGGGAGGATCTGTTTTTCGGCCATGGGACCGACAATGCCTGGGACGAAGCCCGCCAACTGGTGTTGGGTGCATTGCACTTGCCGTGGGAAATCGCCGACAGCTATCTCGACTGCAACCTGGAAGAAGACGAACGGGTTCACCTGCAACAATTGCTCAAGCGTCGCATCGAAGAGCGCGTGCCGACCGCTTACCTGTTGGGTGAGGCCTGGTTCTGCGGCATGTCGTTCATTGTCGATGAGCGCGTGCTGATCCCGCGTTCGCCGATTGGCGAACTGATCGAAAACCGCTTTACACCGTGGCTGGGTACCGAGCCTGCGCGGATTCTCGACCTGTGCACGGGCTCCGGCTGCATCGGCATCGCCTGCGCCTACGAGTTCCAGAAGGCCGAAGTGGTGCTCGCCGACCTGTCGTTCGAAGCGCTGGAAGTAGCCAATCAAAACATCGAGCGCCATGGCGTCGATGAGCGCGTGTACACCGTACAGGGCGATGGCTTCGACGGTTTGCCGGGCCAGCGTTTCGACCTGATCGTGTCGAACCCGCCTTATGTGGATGCCGAAGATTTTGCCGACATGCCGGATGAATACCAGCACGAGCCGGAACTGGGTCTGGCCTGCGGTGATGACGGCTTGAACCTGGTGCGACGCATGCTCGCCGAAGCAGCGGATCATCTGACCGAGAAGGGTTTGCTGATTGTCGAAGTCGGCAACAGCCAGGTACACGTCGAATCGTTGTACCCGGAAGTCGATTTCGCCTGGCTCGAGTTCGAGCGCGGTGGGCATGGCGTGTTTATGTTGAGCGCGGAGCAGTGCCGCGATCATCAGGCGTTGTTCGCTTCACGCGTTTAACCGCTAAGCGGGCGCACCGAATAGCCCGGTGGGAGCGAGCAGACTCGCTCCCACCGGTTTTTCACCTTACCAACTCATGCGCAGACCCACGGTGCCCGTCGTACCGCTCAGGTCATTGCGGTCCAGATTGAAGCTGTATCCGACGTTGCCATAGACGCTGATATCCGACGTCAGTTTGGCTGCAATCCCCGCATCGATGTCAGCGGATGAAGACTTGTGTTCGGTCTTGATCCGGTCCACATCGTCGTAGGTGACGGTGTCGTAACCACCGAACGTACGCCAGAGGTTGGCCCTCACATACGGTTCCAGCGGGATGTTGTCGGCCTGGTAACGCCCCTTGAAACGGGTACCGAGGCGGCCCGTCCAGTAGTCCTGCGAGTCGAAGGACACGTCGGAAATACCGTCGTTCTGATCATCCAGATCGATCTGTTGGTTGATCACCTGTACCTGGGGTTCCGCAACCCAGTTTTCCGAGATGCGAATGGGGTAACCCGCTTCAGCCGACAGGGTCACGGCATCGCCCTTGGTGTCCATTTTTACCCCGCGCTCGGAACTGTTGTCGCCATCCAGGCGTGACCACATCGCCACGGTATCCACATACCAGCCGGTGGGATCTATCAGGGTCCAGTAGGCCCCGAAGTGATCGCCATCGAGTTTCACCCGGCCCGAGCGGCGGTCCTGAAAGCCTTCGGCAAAACCATCGACATCCCCTTGCAGATGGGTGTGGCCGACGAACAGCCCAGCGCGCTGCAATTGCCCGCCGCTGGTCTGTGAGCCGTACAGGTCATGACCGATCTGGAAGCCCTGAAGTGAGCCATCGAAGCTTGGCGACACGGTGCCGGTCCAGTTTTTCTGCAGGTTGCTGCCATAGGCCCGGCCCCAGCCTGCGGGAACGCTGCCGGTTTCGCCCAGCAGGCTTTGTTCACCCTGGCGTTCATGGAAGGTGCCCAGCGCTTGCAAAACCATCAGTTGCGCAGCGGGAACAACCACGGAATACACCGGCACCTCCACGCGATACAGCGGAATCGGGTCTGCGCCTGCTACTGCCTTAGGGATTGGCGGTGTGGTGGCGGCGGGCGTTGGCGACGTCACTGCGGAGATCTGCGTAGGGGGCGGTTCGGTCGGCTCGGTGGGGACAACTGGGCGTGCGGTCGGTGGTTCGACCGGTGGCTCATCCGGATCCACCACCGACGCCGGTTGCTCAATGGGTGGCGGGGCAGGCGGTACGGGCGGCGGTGGTGTCACTGCGGGCGGTACCGTGGGAGGTGGCACGGCCACCACCGAGGATCGCAGGTACCAGTTGTTCTCCGAGCCGGCCGTGACGCCACCCTTGAACAGGTAGTACTCGTAGGCTCCCGCCGAAAGCGACCCTTTCAAGGCAAAGGCATCGCTGCTGCTGGTGGCGCCATTTTGCGCCTGTACCACTTCGATGCCGTTTTGCCGGGTCAACCCGCCAAGTCCGCCCAGGTTGGTAATGCCCAATTGGGTATGGCCGCTGATGGTGCCCTGGGATACCCGAAGTTTGTCGCTGGCCGAACTGTCGTCGCCGAGCACCGTTTGCAGCCGTAATTGCCCGCCGTTGCCGACATAGTTGCCATGAACCGTCAGCGAGTCGCTCGCACTGTTGCTGCCGGTGGTCATGTCGATCGTGCCCGCGTTGTTCAGAGTTGCCCATTGACCCGCGGTAAAGGGACGCAGGTTGCCTTGGGTCACGGCCAGGGTGCTGCTGCCATCAATCGAAAACACGCCGGTTGCGGTCGCGCTGTCACCGAGGAAAAAATCCCCGGCCAGGTCGAAGCGTGAGTTGTTAGTGAGGCTCACGCTTTCCCAACCGATGTATCGGGACGGCGTGGCCGAGGTGGTGTTGGCGAAGGTCAACTGATCGTTACCCAGGCCGCCGTCGATGGACGGTGTCGGTGCCAGCAGGGTTTCATTCAGGCCACCGATCAGCGCGGTGTCGTCACCATCGCCCATGAGTACCGCTGAGTTGATCCGGCCGCCGTTCGTCCACGTGAACTGGTCATTGCCGACGCTGGTGCGGATCTCACCATTGATCACACCCCCCCGAGACGGTGATGTTGTCGTCGCCGCCGCTGGTGCTGATGTTGCCGCCAATGGTGCCGCCCGAGACGATAATGGTGTCCTTGTCGAACCCTGTGACCAGGTTGCCGTCAATCGTACCGCCAGACATGTCGAAAATATTGGTGTACAGCTTCATGTCGACGCGACCGATTCTACCGGCGGTCATCTTCGCGATATCGCCGTCGACAAACGAGTCGACGATTCTGCCCCCTGTCATCAGGAAGGTATCGCGTCCACCCCCTTGGGCCAGGGACTGGATCTGCCCGCCGGTCATGACGAAATCATCGGTACCTTCATCTTGTATCACCGCGCCGTTGATCTGCCCGGCGGATATTTGAAACGAGTCCGCACCATTACGTTGATCTAGCCTGCCGGTGATGAGGCCGGAGTCCATCACTACGCGGTCAATGCCATCGCCGAAGATGACATTGCCGTCGACGGTGCCGGTTCCATTGGCCGGGAAGGTCAATGTGTTGTTGCCGTCGGTGTCGGTGAGTGAACCACTGGTGCCGCTGTCACAGGTGTAGGAAGTGTCACCGACCCCGCTCACCAAGTTACATGCGGCCTGTGCTTGTTGTAATGCCAAGCTTAATATTGACAATGCTCCTGCCTGGAGCACCCCGATTTTCCTTAATCGAATGGCAAGGTTCATAAGATCTCTTGGTTCTGAAGTTATTATTGATTGTGGGGGAACTGACTTCGAGTTTATGTGTAGCTCATGGATATTAAATCCACAAGTTATTGGGTTTTTTTGGGGCGCGCGTGAACAAACTCGTGTTTGGGGGGGCAATGTTTCAAACAATCGATGCCCGCTGCACACTCTCGATCCGCGACAAAATCGTATATCAACAGTCTTGTACAAATCTGAGCTGATGTATCGATAAATGCCGGTCCATTTGCGCGGCGTAATTGCAGAGACCGGCGCTACCCGCAAGGCGCTATGGGCCTTGCTGGGGTAATACTCGACTCTGCCGCGATGTGTTAATACTGGCCAGCTCAAGCCAAACTTTTCGCGCCAAAAACTTATTTCTTGTTCAATATCAAATCAAACAAGAACCGACACCTGAATATTTCGGGTTTAATTTCATGCTCAGATAAGGGGCGAATCAGATCGGTATGCAGTCCGTTTGGACCCTGTGCAATATCGGATATTATTCTTTGAACTTTAGATAGTGTCTCAGAGCCATCATCGCATATACATCCAAAGTTCGAAAAAAGCTCTTTCCCGCCTTCATCAGCGTGGCGCAAGAGGATCTGCTCGCGTTGATCGAACGTTTGCTGGCCGGTTATCCGCTGCCTGCCGTGAGTGCTGCGCAGGGCATTGCTTCTGGTTAATAGGAAGCATTATTATTCGCGCTCTATCTTCACAGCACACCGCAATGACCCCCAAGCTGCCCCGCAGACACGGCTTTTTCGAGCATTACGAAGAGTTGGTTGGCACCTGGACCCGTCGCCTGAGAAATCGTCAGCAGGCCGAGGACCTGGCCCACGACACCTTCGTGCGGGTGCTCGAGTCGGATTCGGCGAAGGTGGAGCAACCACGGGCCTATCTGCACCAGACCGCACGCAATATTGCGGTGGACGGTTATCGGCGTGAGGACCGGCGGAGCGCCATGGAAACCGAGGCGATTGATCTCAGTGAGTCGTCCACCGGCGACCCGGAGCATTTCATGCAGGCTGTCCAGCTTGCCGACTCCATCGAACGGGCGCTCACCGAGTTACCGGTCAACTGCCGCAAGGTGTTTGTCTGGCAGAAGATCGAAGGCCTGACCCAGGCCGAAATCGCCGAACGCCTGGGACTGTCCAAGAACATGGTGGAAAAGTATATGATCCGCACGCTGCGGCATCTGCGCGACCGCCTGGACGGGTTGCAGTCATGATGTGCAGTTGCTTGTGTAGGAGCTGGCGAAGCCTGCGATCTTTTGGCGGCTTTGAGGCCTCTGAAGATCAAAGGATCGCAGCCTTCGGCAGCTCCTGCGCCAGAATTCGGCGTGAATTCCCATCCCCAGCCAAACAGGAACTTCCATGATGGATACTCGTGATTGCGCGTGTGGGCAAACAGCGGTTCGCGATGATGCGGCGCAGTGGTTTGTGCGGTTGCAGGAACCGGTCGTCGATGTCGAGGTGCGTCGCCAGTTCCAGGTCTGGCTGGATGAACATCCTCAACACCGAAAAGAACTCGATGTGCTCCAGGGGTTGTGGACGGCCGCCGACCTGGTGCCGGCCGCGCGATTGCGGGCTTTGTGTGAAGCGCCACCGGAGCGCCACCCGCGCCGTCCGGTGTTGCGTTACGCGGTGGCGGCCAGTGTGTTGGCCGTGGCCCTCGGGCTGGGTTTGTTCAGTGGGTTGAATCACCCTGCACCGTATACCGCCGAGTTTTCCACAGCCCTGGGTGAGCGACGTCATGTGGCATTGCCCGATGGCTCGGTGGTCGACCTGGACAGCCGCAGCCGGATTCAGGTGCGCTTTGAAAACGATCTTCGCAGCGTCGAGCTGACCGAGGGCGAGGCGATGTTCAGCGTCGAACACGACACCAGCCGGCCGTTTGTGGTCGAGGCCGGCAGCGGCAAGGTCACGGTCACCGGTACGCGCTTCGATGTGCGCCGAGGCAGCCGCGATACCCGGGTGGTGGTGGAGCAGGGCACCGTCAAGGTTCAGGGGCGCGAAGCCGCCGACAGTGATTTCATCAACCTCACCGCCGGCCTTGGCACTCATGTCGACGCCCAAGGCAAGGTCGCTGACGCGTATGCGGTCAACCCGGCCGAGATGACGGCCTGGCGCAACGGCAAACTGGTGTTCAACAACGCCAGCCTGGCCGACGTCGCCGAGCAGGTCTCGCGCTACCGCGAGAAGCCACTGAAAGTTGGCAACGCAGCGGTGGGCAATCTGCGCCTGACCAGCGTGTTCAAATCCGATAACACCGATGCGCTGCTCAAGGCCTTGCCGAACATCCTGCCGGTGGCCGTGCGCACCCTCGATGACGGCAGCCAGGAAATAATTTCAAAATAAAATTCAGGTTTTTTTCGAGTTCGTCGTCTTCCTGTTCAACTGCAACTGGTTTGCATTAACAGGCGCACACTCTTGCGATCCACAGGACTACGTTCGACGTGAAGAAATCCACCGCTAAAAATAACAAATCCACCTGGTTGCCCCTGGCCCTTGCGCTGGTCGTCAACGTTGCGCTGCCTCAGGCCCACGCAGGCGAAGCGATCCACATTCCGGCGCAACCCCTGGGACAGGCCTTGAGCCAATTGGGCCAGCAGACTTCGCTTCAGGTGTTCTTCAGCCCCGATCTGGTGGCCGGGAAGCAGGCACCCGCGGTGGACGGCAATATCTCCCCGGAAGAAGCGCTGCGTCAGTTGCTGCAAGGCAGCGGCTTGCAATACCAGATCGATGAAGGTTCGGTGACCTTGATGTCAGCACCGTCCTCGGCGGCCAACGGTCCGCTGGAACTGGGCGTGACCGACATCAAGGTGGTCGGCAACTGGCTCGGCGATGCGGATGCTGCCGTGGTGCAAAACCATCCGGGCGCGCGGACCGTGATTCGCCGCGAAGCCATGGTCGAACAGGGCGCGATGAACGTCGGTGATGTGCTCAAACGCGTCCCCGGCGTGCAAGTGCAGGACGCCAACGGCACCGGTGGCAGCGACATTTCCCTGAACGTTGGTGTGCGCGGCCTGACGTCGCGCCTGTCGCCACGCTCCACTGTGCTGATTGACGGCGTGCCCGCCGCGTTCGCGCCTTACGGTCAGCCGCAGCTGTCCATGGCACCGATTTCCTCGGGCAACCTCGACAGCATCGACGTGGTACGCGGTGCCGGCTCCGTGCGCTACGGGCCACAGAACGTCGGCGGCGTGATCAACTTCGTGACCCGAGCGATTCCGGAGAAAGCCTCCGCTGAAATCGGCACCACCCTGGAAACCTCCCAGCACGGTGGCTGGAAGCACATCGACACGGCCTTCATGGGCGGCACCGCCGACAACGGCATGGGCGTGGCGCTGTTGTATTCCGGTGTGAACGGTAACGGCTACCGTGAAAGCAACAACGGCAACGACATCGACGACGTGATCCTCAAGACCCATTGGGCGCCGACCGATTACGACGACTTCAGCCTCAATTTTCACTACTACGACGCCAATGCCGATATGCCCGGCGGCTTGACCCAGGCGCAATACGACGCCGATCCGTTCCAGTCCGTGCGCGACTACGACAGCTTCAGCGGCCGCCGCAAGGATGTGTCGTTCAAGTGGATCCGGCAGATCGACGATCGCACCCAGGCTGAAGTGCTGACGTACTACACCGACAGTTTTCGCGGCAGCACCATCGCCTCCCGTGACATGAAGACCCTCAGTTCTTATCCGCGCACCTATTACACATTCGGCATTGAACCTCGGGTGTCGCACGTTTTCGATGTGGGCCCGACCACCCAGGAAGTCAGCGTCGGTTATCGCTATCTGAAAGAGGCCATGCACGAGGAGGCCAGCCGTGTGGCGCTGGTCAACAATGAGCCCGTCGTGCGTCCGGGAGCGGACGGCCATGTCTATCAGGACCGAACCGGGGGCACCGAGGCCAATTCGGTCTACATCGACAACAAGATCGACGTAGGCAACTGGACGGTCACCCCAGGCATTCGCTTCGAGCACATCAGCACCGATTGGCATGAGCGTCCGGTACTCGACACCGCCGGTAAACCGGTGCAGGAAAAAAAGCGCAGCATCGAAAGCAACGAGCCGCTGCCGGCCCTGAGCGTGATGTACCACATGTCCGATGCCTGGAAACTGTTCGCCAACTACGAAACCTCGTTTGGCGCCCTGCAGTATTTCCAGCTGGGGCAGGGCGGTATTGGCGACAACACGGCCAACGGCCTGGAGCCGGAAAAGGCCAAGACCTACGAAATCGGTACGCGCTACAACGATGACGTCTGGGGCGGTGAAGTGACGCTGTTCTACATCGACTTCGATGACGAACTGCAATACATCAGCAACGACGTGGGCTGGACCAACCTCGGCGCGACCAAGCACCAGGGTATCGAAGCGTCCGTGCACTACGACATGGCCGCGCTGAACCCGATGCTGGACGGCCTGACCGCCAATGCCGGGTTCACCTATACCCGCGCCACTTACGAAGGCGATATCCCGGGCTTCAAGGGGCGTGACTTGCCGTTTTATTCCCGGCAGGTGGCCACCGCAGGCCTGCGCTACGACATCAATCGCTGGACCTACAACCTTGATGCGTTCGCCCAGTCCAAGCAGCGTTCGCCGGGCACCGGCGTGAACGCCGACGGCAGCTTCAACGGCAACTACATCACAGAAGGCACGGCTGACGGTCAATACGGCGACATCCCGGGATACGTGCTCTGGAACGCGCGGGCCGGCTATGACTTCGGTCCGCAGGTGTCCAACCTGAAGCTCGGCGCGGGTGTGAAAAACATCTTCGACAAGCAGTACTTCACCCGCTCCAGCGACAACAACTCGGGGATGTACGTTGGCGCACCGCGCACGTTTTTTGTGCAGGCCAGTGTCGGATTCTAAAAGCCTTCGCCAGCTCCCTCAGGTGTGCACAGTTCCCTGTGGGAGTGGGCTTGCCCGCGAAGACGGCTTAACAGTCGACGAAGATGTTGCCTGATATACCGCTTTCGCTGGCAAGCCAGCTCCAGGGGGCTTCGGTGAATGCGCTGTTTGTCTTCGTCATCGATCATCAATGTAGGAGCGGGCTTGCCGGCGAAGCTTTTCAGACTTTCAACACCTTCCCGCCGACGGCCACCGCCACCAGCAACACCGCCATCAAGGCAAAGGCAAAACTCAAGCTGCTGCCATGGGCGATAAAACCGATCAATGCCGGGCCCGCCAGAATCCCTGCATAACCCAGCGTAGTAATGGCCGGAACCGCAATGCTCTCGGGCATCACAGTCTGTTTGCCCACGGCCGTATACAGCACCGGCACAATGTTCGAGCAACCGGCGCCGAGCAACGCATAACCCACCAGCGCAGCTTCCCAGCTCGGCGTGAAGGTGGCCAGCAGCAATCCCGCCGCCGCCACCAAACCGCCGAATACCATCACCCGCGTTGCGCCCAGGCGTCGCACGATCTTGTCACCGGTCAAGCGGCCCGCCGTCATGGTCAGGGCAAACGCCGCGTAACCCAGCCCTGCATACGCTGTGTCGATACCGCGCTCCTGCGCCAGGAACACCGCACTCCAGTCCAGCGCCGCGCCTTCGGCGAGAAACACGATGAAGCACATCCCGCCGATAAACAGCACGATGCCGTGGGGAACGGCAAACGCCGGCTCCGAACTTTCGCTGCCGTAGGGCAGCATGTGCGGCACGGCTTTGGCCAGTGCAATCAGCAGCACCACGTTCACCACCAGTGTTGCATTCAGCGGTGAAAGGCCAAGGCCGAGCAGTGCACTGACACCCGCCGCCCCGGCGATCCCGCCGAGGCTGAACAAGCCATGGAACCCCGACATCATGTTCTTGCCGCTGGCGCGTTCGACGATCACCGCTTGCAGATTGACCGTCGAATCCAGCGTGCCGAGGCCTGCGCCAAACATGAACAGCGCCGCGATCAATGCCGGAATCGACGACACCGTCGCCAACAGCGGCAGGGCGGAGCAGATCAGCAATGTCCCGGCGGTCGCGATCCGTCGGCAACCGAAGCGCGTCGCCAGGATGCCGGCCAGCGGCATCGCCAGCATCGAGCCCACGCCAAGGCATAACAACAAAAGCCCCAGGGTGCCTTCATCCAGTGCGGCCCGGGCCTTGGCATAAGGCACCAGCGGCGCCCACGCGGCGATGCCGAACCCGGCGATGAAAAATGCGATGCGCGTGGACATTTGTTCCAGGCGTCCGGGAACGAATGTGGTCTGGGAGTTGAGGCTGGTCATATCAATCCTTGGCAAAAAAACGTCGCGTTTCCAAGGGACAGGGATTAAACGCTGAGGTTCGCTCCGTGTCCGGTTGGTTGCGCGGTGATGCAGGGCGACATCGTTGCACAGCCGCTGCCAGTTTCGCGATATGTTGGGCCCATCCAATGACACGCGGAGGACACCATGGCGCAACGTTACGATGCACGGGGCAATATCTACATCGTGGTGGCGCCTGATGCGTTGCGCCGCCAGGGAATCAATCTGCCCGAACACGCCAGCGACGCAGCGCAACATCGCGAGACCTGGGCGCTGGCAGCCATCGAGGCGTTTTGTACCTGGGCCCCCGGCACGCAACCGCCCGGCGCCAAGGACCATCGCAGTGACGGTTTGCTGGTCGGGCCTTTTCAGACCGCGTCACCCTTCGATCTGCTGATCGTCAACACCGACGGCACCTTTGCCGAGCGCAGTGGCAACGGGCTGACGATTTTTTCCCAGGCCCTCAGCGATCAAGGGTTGTTGGACGAAACCGGTGTGCTCAGGGTTCATCACGACAAGGCGGATACGCCTTCACCCGGCCAGACGTCGGTGAAAGCCGCAGTGGTCGATGGCGTGAAGGGCTTCTGGCTCGACTTGGGCCGACCAGGATTCGGGCCGGCAGCGGTAAGCGCTCACGGGGTTGAACCAACGATGTTGAACGGTCGCGAGCTCAGCCACGTCAGTCAATTGTCGGCATTGAACGACGCCTGGTCGCGCAGTCAGTTCGCGCGGGTCGGCAATCCCCATTGCGTCACCCTCGTGGACAGCGCCGTGGCATTGCCGAGCAATGAGCTGATGCGAGAAGCGGCGTTGGGCGAAGGGTTGACCCGTATCGCCTACGCCATGCCGTCCGGAGCGGGTAAGCCGTGTCCGGCGGGCATCAATCTGCAATGGGCGATGCGGCTGTCCGAGGGGCATATCGAGGCGCGGGTGTTCGAGCGCGGCGAAGGGCCGACCGCTTCTTCGGGCACCAGCGCCACAGCGGTGGCGTGTGCGGCCTGGCGGGTGGGCTGGGTCAGCGCTGGCGAGGTCAAGGTGACGATGCCGGGCGGTACGGCGCCGATTTTGCTGGAAGAGGAAGGGGGAGAGTTGAGTCGGGTGAGCTTGTTTGGTACGGCTCGAATGAGTGATTGATCTTTAGATCCCTATCGCGAGCAAGCTTGCTCCTACAGGTTTGCGAACGACACAAATCCACTGTAGGAGCGAGCTTGCTCCGGGCGGCGATCCGGCGATGGGGCCAACCCAGTCAATGCAAAGCTCAGCTCAGCTCAGACCACTGAACTCCACCACCGGCATCGTCCGCTTCATCAACACCTTGCCGTCGCGCACTGAATACAGCGGCAACCCCTGGCTGCGGATCACTTCATAGTCGCTGTCCGCCGACAAAATCAGCAGGTTCGCCGGTCGCCCGCGCTCCAACCCGTAGCGGTCACCCAGGGCCATGGCCTTGGCGCTGTTGTCGGTGATCAGGTCCAGCGCGCTTTGCAGGTTGCGGTACCCAAGCATGTGGCAGATGTGCAACCCCGCCTCGAGCACCCGCAGAATGTTGCCGTTGCCCAGCGGATACCACGGATCGACGATCGAGTCCTGGCCGAAACACACGTTCATCCCCGCTTCCAGCAGCTCGTTGACCCGCGTCACGCCCCGGCGTTTCGGGAAGTTATCAAAGCGACCTTGCAGGTGAATGCTTTCGGTGGGGCAGGAGACAAAACTGATCCCCGAATGCCCAAGCAGGCGAAACAGCT
This sequence comes from Pseudomonas sp. C32, assembly GCF_030417915.1. Classification (NCBI taxonomy): domain Bacteria; kingdom Pseudomonadati; phylum Pseudomonadota; class Gammaproteobacteria; order Pseudomonadales; family Pseudomonadaceae; genus Pseudomonas; species Pseudomonas sp. C32. The sequence goes on from NZ_JAUHUK010000004.1 coordinate 44,363, forward strand.
TGGCGCAGTAGGCGTTGTCGTAAGAGCCCATGGCCGTGGTGTGACTGGCGGTGACCCGCGAACCCATGTCGCGGCTGCGGGCTTCTTCGGCCAGCACTTCGAGAAAACGTGAATGAGGGTCGTCGGTTTCGTCGCAATGCACATCCACCAGGCAACCAGTGCGCTCGGCCAGGTCCATGAGGAACTTCACCGAACTGACGCCCTGATCGCGGGTGTACTCGAAGTGCGGAATGCCACCCACCACGTCCGCGCCCATGCGGATCGCTTCCTCCATCAGTTCACGGCCATTGCGGTACGACTCGATGCCTTCCTGGGGGAACGCGACGATTTGCATGTCCACCAGGTGACGGCTTTCCTCGCGCACTTCGAGCATGGCTTTGAGGGCCGTCAGTTGCGGGTCGGTCACGTCGACGTGGGTGCGAATATGCTGGATGCCGTGGGCGGCGAGGCTCTGGATGGTTTTCCGGGCGCGGGTCTTGGTGTCTTCCTCGGTGATCGTCACCTTGCGCTCGCCCCAGCACTCGATGCCTTCGAACAACGTACCACTCATGTTCCAGCGCGGCTCGCCGGCGGTCAGGGTCGCATCGAGGTGAATGTGCGGCTCGACAAACGGCGGCACCACGAGGTTGCCGCCGGCGTCCAGATCGTCCGGCCCCAGGGTCGGGGCTTCGGTCTGGCGGGCGATGTTGCTGATCAGTCCGTTCTCGAGGTGCAACTCATGCAGGCCTTCCTGGTTGCGCAGACGGGCGTTGATGATGTGCATGAGGTGAGTCCTTTTGGAGATCGTGTAGTCGATACGTTAGCCCGACTGCGGCATTCCCCGCCAGTGACATTGATCAGCGTAAAACGACTGTGGGAGCGAGCCGGTTCGCGATAGCCGTTTGTCTGTCACATTGATGTTGAATGTGCCGACGCTATCGCGAGCAGGCTCGCTCCCACAGGGATTTACATTTGTTTTGCCGTGTTACTCGCCGCGATAGATGCAACCGCTGGTGCATGTCTCGTGGATACGGATCGCGCTGAGTTCCGGCAACAACGGCTTGAGTTCGGTCCAGATGAATTTGGCCAGCACTTCGCTGGTCGGGTTTTCCAGGCCGGGGATGTCGTTCAGGTAGTTATGGTCCAGACGCTCGTACAGCGGCTTGAAGATCGCCTTGATCTCCGAGAAGTCGCGAATCCAGCCGGTGTGCGGATCAAGATCGCCGCTCAGGTGAATCGCCACTTTGAACGAGTGACCGTGCAGGCGCCCGCACTTGTGGCCGTCCGGTACGTGGGGCAGGCGGTGGGCGGATTCGAAAGTAAATTCCTTGAAAATTTCCACAGTGTTTTCAGCTCTGTTCAGGTGGCGTTCGCCGCAGCGATTCGGGCAGGCGGCGAGTTTACCAGTTTGTCCTGACTAAAGGGTCAGCAAGCGTTCGCCAAGGCGACCGTTGGCGGCCAGTTCAAGGAACTCGTCACCCAGGCGACGGCTTTCATCCATCGTCGCACGCCAGTATTTCTGCCGGCCCGGCGCATCGCCCATGAAGCGTTTGAAGTCATTACGGTCCGGTAACTTGCCGTAGGGCAGGCGCGCCAGGTATTCCTTCGACGGTGCCAGCAACAGCACATTCTGCAGGCGTTCCGGGCAGGCGCGGCGCCATGGCAGGGTTTTGTCGAACCAGCCGGGGATCACCCGGTCGGTGAAGTGCGGATAGAGCACGATGTCATTGCCGCTGTAGGGCAGGTCGAGGTGATAGTCCAGCAGACCGCCGTCACGGAAAGTGCCAACGCCGGCACCCGGCAGGTCGCGCACGCCTTCCATCACCATCGGGATCGAGCCTGAGGCCAGCAAGGCCTGGCGCAGGTTGCCGGTGTTGAGGGCGACGAAGCGTGAGGGGAAGTCGTTCAAGGCATCGACCGGCGGTGCCCGTCGCGGGTCATGGATGATCAAACGTTCGAAGTGACGCGCCAGGCGTGCGCGACCGCGCAGGTTGTCAGCGATCACTGAGGACAGTCCCAGACCCAGCCGCCCGCGATGATCGTCCGCGAGCCAACCGTGGCTTTTGACCACCATGATGTTCAAGCGGTAATCGGTGTTGTCGAGGATCGAGGCATCGCGGCCGTCAAGCAGGTCATCGAGCATGCGCTGCGAGCTCTGGCTGATCTGCGCCATGGTCACGCCTTTGGCGAAGTTCTGCTCGGTGTACAACTGCCCGAGGCGCCGGATGCCTTCGGCGGCGTCCGGCAGGCAGGCACTGGCGAAGCGCCAGGACCCCACCGAGGCGCCGATCAGCGAACGTTCCCGGGGCGCCGATGGCAGCCATTCGCCAAACAGTGCCAGGTCCAGACCTTGAATCCCCAGTGCTTTCGGCCCACCCGCCGCGCCGGGCAGGGTGCCGACGTCGGCGGCGTTCAGGCCGTTTTCACGGATACGCGCCAAAGCACGCGGTCCGGCCTTGATCGTCAGGGAAGGAAACTTGATGTGGATGGCGGTCATACCGGTCTCTGTGTCTGGCAAGCGGGGGATTATAAACACCATAATCCCTGTAGGGATTTGCGGTGCGGCCAATAATGGCCATTCAGTTTCAATTAAGTTCATCCAGTTAACGTGGCTCGCGTACGCAACACCGAAAAGAATACGGAGACACCCATGAAAACCCTGACTGCCCTGTTCACCGCGTCCATCATCGGCTTGGCCGCCAGTGTTGCCCACGCCTGTGACCTTGGCCCTGATGAAGCCCTGAGACTGCGTGACGCTGGTACCATTGTGTCTTTCGAGAAACTCAACGCCACCGCACTGGCCAGACATCCCGGCTCGACCGTGACGGAAACCGAACTGGAAGAATCGTACGGCAAGTACATCTACCAGGTGGAACTGCGCGATCCGCAGGGCATTCACTGGGATCTGGAATTAGACGCGGTCAGCGGGCAGATACTCAAGGATCATCAGGATTCGTAATGAAGGTGTTTTTTTCAAACCGATGTTCCGGCGCTCGAATCGCCCTGGTGCTTCTGGCATTTTGCTCGGTGGTGATGGCCCGCGACCTGGATCAGGACGAAGCCCTGCGCCTGCGTCAACAGGGTGTGATCATGCCGCTGGAGCAATTGCTGCAGCAGGCACTGGACCGCTACCCCGACGCGAAACTGCTGGAAGCCGAGCTTGAACAGAAGCACGACGTCTACATTTATGAAGTCGAGTTGCTGACCGCCGAAGGCGTGGTCCGCGAACTGGACTTCAGCGCCACCACCGGCCAACTGATCAAAGACAAGGAAGATTGACCGATGCGTTTGCTCCTGGTGGAAGACCACGTCCCCCTCGCGGACGAACTGTTGGCCGGCCTCAACCGTCAGGGCTATGCCGTGGACTGGTTGGCCGACGGGCGCGATGCGGTGCATCAGGGCAGCACCGAGCCGTATGACCTGATCATCCTCGACCTCGGTTTGCCGGGGATGCCGGGGCTGGACGTACTGGCGCAATGGCGAGCGGGCGGCCTGGCGACCCCGGTGCTGATTTTGACCGCACGCGGTTCCTGGGCTGAACGCATCGAAGGGCTCAAGGCCGGTGCCGACGATTACCTGACCAAACCGTTCCATCCCGAAGAGCTGCATTTGCGCATTCAGGCGCTGTTGCGCCGCTCCCACGGGCAGGTCAATCAACCGACCCTCCAGGCTGCCGGGCTGCATCTGGACGAAGGTCGTCAATGCGTAGTCCGCGACGGCGCCGACATTCAACTGACAGCTGCGGAATTTCGCTTGCTGCGTTATTTCATGCTGCACCCCGAGCAGATCCTCTCCAAAAGCCATCTCGCCGAGCACCTTTACGACGGCGAAACCGAGCGCGATTCCAATGTGCTGGAAGTCCACGTTAACCACTTGCGGCGCAAACTCGGCAAAAGCGTGATCGAAACCCGTCGTGGCCAAGGTTATCTGTTCGGCGGGCAAGCCCGGTGAGGTCGATCCAGCGCCGCTTGAGTCTGGGTTTGATCAGCGTGATGGTGATCGTCGGCCTGGTGCTGGCGCAATCGAGTTTGTGGCTGTTCGAAATGGGTTTGCAGCGCTACCTCGAAGCCGGGCTGCGCAACGACAGCGAGAGCCTGCTGCTGGCGCTGGTGCGAGGCCCGCAAGGCTTGCAGCTGGACGAGCGGCACCTGTCGCCGGCCTATCAGCGGCCATTCTCCGGGCATTATTTCCGCATCGACTTTGCCGACAACCATTGGCGCTCTCGTTCGTTGTGGGACCAGGAACTGCCGCAACTCGATCAGCCGGGCCTGCACAGCAATCTGCAACTGGGGCCCGAAGGGCAGCAACTGTTGGTGTTGCGCACGGACTATCGGCGCCTCGGTCAATCGATTTCCATCAGCGTCGCGCAGGATTACACGCCCGTGCGCGAGAGCTTCCGGCGTATGCAGCAACTGGGTCTGGCGCTCGGACTGGCGGGCTTGCTGCTGATTTTGCTGCTGCAGCGCATCACCGTGCGCCGCGCCTTGCGACCGCTGGAAAAGGCCCGCGAGCAAATCGCGCAGTTGCAGCAGGGCCAGCGTTCGCAACTCGATGATCAAGTGCCGGTGGAGCTGGAACCGCTGGTGGCGCAGATCAACCATTTGCTGGCGCACACCGAAGACAGTCTCAAGCGCTCGCGCAATGCCTTGGGCAATCTCGGTCATGCCCTGAAGACGCCGCTGGCGGTGTTGTTGAGCCTGGCCTCAAGCGAACAACTCGATGCGCACCCGCAACTGCGTAAAGTCCTCAAGCAGCAACTGGAGCAAGTCCAGCAGCGGCTCAATCGCGAGCTCAATCGGGCGCGGCTGTCCGGCGATGCACTGCCGGGGGCGTTGTTTGATTGCGACGCTGAACTGCCGGGATTGCTCGCAACCTTGAACATGATCCACGGCGAACATCTGGCGTTGAGTTATCGCGCACCGGCCGGTTTGCAGTTGCCGTGGGATCGCGAAGACCTGCTGGAGTTGCTCGGCAACTTGCTGGACAACGCCTGCAAATGGGCGGATGCCGAAGTGCGGCTGAGCGTTGTCGAGACGGTCGAGGCGTTCGAACTCAGCGTTGAAGACGATGGCCCGGGCATTCCCGAAAATCGCCGCGATCAGGTGTTCAGTCGCGGCACGCGGCTGGACGAGCAAACCGACGGGCATGGGTTGGGGTTGGGCATCGTGCGCGACATCGTTGACACCTGGGGTGGCCGGTTGTCGCTGCTGGAGAGCGAGTGGGGCGGGTTGAAGGTGGCTATCGAGCTGCCAAAACGCGGCTGAAGCCACACCACAAAAACCTGTAGGAGCGAGCTTGCTCGCGATGGCGGTCTGACCGTCACTTCAATGTCGAATGTGCCGACGCTATCGCGAGCAAGCTTGCTCCTACAGTGAACAGTGTTGTGTCTGGCTCAGGTGTGATGAATCTCCCGATCCTTGGTTTCGGGCATGAAGAAAATCCCCAGCACGGCCGTCATCACCGCGATGACGATTGGGTACCACAGCCCGTAGTAGATATCCCCCGTGGCCGCCACCATGGCGAACGCCACTGTCGGCAGGAACCCACCGAACCAGCCGTTACCGATGTGATAAGGCAGAGACATCGAGGTGTAGCGGATGCGCGCCGGAAACAGTTCCACCAGCCACGCGGCAATCGGCCCGTAGACCATGGTCACGTAGATCACCAGGATGGTCAGGAGCAGCAGCACCATCGGATAGTTGGTCTTGGCCGGGTCGGCCTTCTCTGGGTAACCGGCGTCCTTTAGGGCCTTGGCGAGGTTCGCGGTGAAGGCATCGTTCTGGGCCTTGAAGTCGGCGGCCGGCATGCCGGTGCCCTCGAAGCTCTGGATCACGTTCTCGCCAATGCGCACTTGTGCCACGGTGCCCGGCTCGGCCTTCACGTTCTTGTAGGGGATGGCCCGTTTGGCCAACACGGTCTTGGCCAGGTCGCAGGAACTGGTGAATTTGGCCTTGCCCACCGGGTCGAACTGGAACGAGCACTGATCGGGATTGGCGACCACCGTGACCGGGTTCTTCTCCTGCGCGATGAACACGTCGGGGTTACCGTACTGAGTCAACGCATGGAAGATCGGGAAGTAGGTCAGGGCCGCGATGATGCACCCGGCCATGATGATGCCCTTGCGCCCGATGCGGTCGGACAGGCTGCCGAAGATGACGAAGAACGGCGTGCCGATCAGCAGCGAGCCGGCAATCAGCAAGTTCGCGGTCTGCGGGTCGATCTTCAGCGTCTGCAACAGGAAGAACAGCGCATAGAACTGCCCGGTGTACCAGACAACGGCCTGGCCGGCGGTGCCGCCGAGCAGGGCCATGATCACGATCTTCAGGTTATCCCAGCGTGCGAAGGATTCGGTCAGCGGCGCCTTCGACGACTTGCCTTCGGCCTTCATTTTCAGGAACACCGGCGATTCGTTGAGCTGCAAGCGGATGTACACCGAGACAATCAGCAGCAGGATCGACAGCAGGAAAGGGATACGCCAGCCCCAGGCTTCGAAGGCTTCAGTGCCCAACACGGTGCGGCAGGTGAGGATCACCAATAGGGACAGAAACAGGCCGAGGGTCGCAGTGGTCTGAATCCATGAGGTGAAAAAGCCCCGTTTGCCTTTGGGCGCATGTTCGGCCACGTAGGTCGCCGCGCCGCCGTACTCACCGCCCAACGCCAGACCTTGCAGCAAGCGCAGGGTAATCAGAATGACCGGTGCCGCCACGCCAATGGTCGCGTAGCCCGGCAGCAAGCCCACCACAGCCGTGGAAACACCCATGATCACGATCGTGATGAGGAAGGTGTGTTTGCGCCCGATCATGTCGCCCAGTCGCCCGAACACAATTGCCCCGAAAGGCCGGACGGCAAAGCCTGCGGCGAAGGCGAGCAATGCAAAGATGAAGGAAGTGGTCTCGTTGACGCCGGCGAAGAAGTGCTTGGCAATGATCGCGGCGAGGGAACCGTACAGGTAAAAGTCGTACCACTCGAACACGGTGCCCAACGACGAGGCGAAGATGACCTTGCGCTCCTCCTTGGTGATCCCGCGATTGGGTGTGCTGCCCGTGGTTGTATTGTCGATTGCCGCCATGAGTGTTCTCCGTAGTGCTTGTTTTAGGCCGGAGTACCTCTCAATTGTTGCCGCACCCTGGCCCTGGGGCTGATGTCATCGGATTACGGATTGCGCGAAGCCTGCATGCAGGTGGACGCCTGGCATCGCTGCAAGGTTCCTTGAAGCTTAATCAGGTTTTGGTAGATATCCACTCGCCATCATTGAGTGCGGACACAAAACCTGTAGGAGCGAGCTTGCTCGCGAAAATCGTCAACGACGACGCGGGGAATCTGATTCCCCGCGGCGCCCAAGGGTTTTTCGCGAGCAAGCTCGCTCCTACAGTAGTTAACGTTGCAGTAGCAGGCTTAAACGCGGAACTGATCCATCAAGCTCTGCTGCTGATTGGCCAAGCTGTTGAGTGACTGGCTGACCCGCGCCGATTCGTTGGCCTGGCCCGACAGCGACTCGGTTACGTCACGAATGGTCGCGACGTTATTGTTGATCTCCTCGGCCACCGCGCTTTGCTCTTCGGCGGCGCTGGCGATCTGCATGTTCATGTCGTTGATCACCGTGACCGCATCGCCGATCTGGCGCAGTGCCGTCACGGCCTGGCCGACTTGCTCGACGCTGCCCTGGGCCTGGCGATGGCTGTTGCTCATCGAACCCACCACCTCTTGGGTGCCGGTTTGCAGTTGTTCGATCACCACGCGGGTTTCTTCTACGGATTCCTGGGTTCGCCGCGCCAGATTGCGTACTTCGTCGGCCACCACGGCGAATCCGCGTCCGGCTTCACCGGCCCGGGCCGCCTCGATCGCGGCGTTGAGCGCCAGCAGGTTGGTCTGTTCGGCGATGGCGCGGATCACTTCCAGCACTGAACCGATTTTTTCGCTGTTGGCCGCCAGGCCTTCGACTTGAACCATTGCCGCGCTCATGTCGGCGGCGAGGTTGTCGATGCTGGCGGTCGTGCGGTCGATCACGGTCAACCCCTGGCGGGTCGCCTGATCGGCATCGCGTGCGGCGTGGGCCGCTTGCGCGGCACTGCGGGCGACGTCCTGGGCGGTGGCGCTCATTTCGTGGGACGCGGTGGCCACCTGATCCACCTGACGGTATTGCTGCTCCATGCCGGCGCTGGTCTGGGTGGCGATGGCGGAGGACTGGTCCGCGGTGCTGCGGGCGTCCTGCACCGAGCGTTTGACGTCTGCAATGATCGGTTGCAGCTTGTCGAGGAAGCGGTTGAACCAGCCAGCCAACTGGCCCAGTTCGTCCTTTTTGTCATAGGCCAGGCGCCGGGTCAGGTCACCTTCGCCGCTGGCGATGTCTTCGAGCATGTGTGCCACACCGAGGATCGGTTTGGTCACGCTGCGGGCCATCAACCACACCAGCAACAAGCCGATCAGCGCCGCAAGCGCGCCAAGGCCGAGTTCCATCAGGGTGCCGGCGGTGTTGCTTTCATCCAGTTGTTTTTTCAGCGCTTCGGCGGGTCCGACCAGGACCTTCTCCGGTACATCGAGCAGCACCCCCCAGGACTTTCCGCCCGGAATCGGCTGGAACGGCGCCAGCACTTTGAGCTGTTGATTGCTGTGCAGGCTGGTGGTCGCGCTGCTGGTGGCGAGCAGGCGCAGCAACTCGGTACCGCTGGTCTTGTCGACGGCATCCAGGCGCTGACTGAGTTTGCTGGTGTCAGGGCTGTAGCCGGCCAGCAAACCGGCCGGGCTGATGATGCTGACGTTGGTCTGGCCGTCGTAAAGTTTTCTGCTCGCGCCCTGACTGAGGGTTTGCAGGCTGTTGAGGTTGATGTCCACCGACAGCGAGGCAATCACCTTGCCGTTGACCATCAGCGGGAAAACGATGCTGGTCATCAGCACGTTCTGGCCGTCGATCTCATAGAAGTACGGTTCGATCACGCACGGTTTGAGCGTTGTGCGAGGGCAGGTGAACCAGGCGTTGGCCGGTTCACCGCTGGGGCCGGTGCGGGTGTCGGCCATGTCCGACTCCGGCAGGGCCATGGAGGTCACTTTGCCCGGCGTCGGTTGCGACCAGTACAGGGCAAAACGGCCCTTGTCGTTGCTGCCCAGATCCGCCTGACCGGAGAACAACTCGTCCTTGCCATCCAGCCCATTGGGTTCGAACACCAGCGACAGGCCGAGCAGTTCCGGGTTGGCTTGCAGGGCCGACTTGACCTGACGGGTCAGGTCTTCGCGCAGGTCGAAGGCATCGAGAAAGCGCTTCTCGGCCTGGTCGCGCAGAAACAGCACCTGGCGTGAAAAGCCATGACCGTACTGATACGCGTCCATGAACTGCTGGCGAATGCCCAGCGCCTGATTTTCGCCCTGGGACTCGATCCGCGCCTGAGCCGATACGTTCAGCATCTCCATGCTCGAGGCTTTCACCAGCGCGGAGCTGTGCTCCATGCGATACAGCGAAAGACCCACCAGCAGGGTCACGACACCGGCCAGGCAGAGCCCGGCCAGCAGGGTGATTTTCCATTGAATGGAAAGTTGTCTGAGTGACATGGAGGCGTCCTTTATTCGATAAATATCTGAGACTTTGCACTGTAACGGCCGTCATTCGGCTTTCTTTATCCAACCATTCAAATAAGCCTTGTTACAGATATTGTGGCGAGGGAGCGTGCTCCCGCTGGGGCGCGAAGCGGCCCTTCCTGCGCCTCAATTACGACTGTTGCACAGCCGAGCGGGAGCAAGCTCCCTCGCCACAGGGTAATCAGTCTGAGCTCTACTGCTTTGACAGCGGAGCCGCTGTGCGGCAAAGTGCGCGCCCTCTAATAAAACCCATATTTCAATCCGCTGGCGGCTTACACAGACTGCCGGCCGGACTCTTTTCGCTTGCTCAGAGGTAACGATGATTAATGCAGTAATTGCCGCGGTTGGCGTCATGCTGGTCCTCAGCCTGTCCCGCGTGCATGTGGTGATCGCGCTGATCGTCGGCGCGCTGGTGGGTGGCCTGACCGGCGGCCTGGGCATCGAGGCGACCCTCAAGGCGTTCAACAGTGGCCTGGGCGGCGGCGCGACGGTTGCGTTGTCCTATGCCTTGCTCGGAGCGTTCGCCGTGGCGATTGCCAAGTCTGGCCTGGCCCACGCTTTGGCGGACAAAGCCCTGGCGATGGTTGACCGTCAGCACGCGACCGGCGGCGGTCAGGTCAAGTGGCTGTTGATCGGTTTGCTCTGGGTGGTGGCCATTGCCTCGCAGAACATCCTGCCGATACATATCGCCTTTATCCCGTTGCTGGTACCGCCACTTTTATATGTGCTGACCAAGCTGCAACTGGATCGTCGACTGATCGCCTGCGTCATGACGTTCGGTCTGATCACGCCGTACATGTTCCTGCCGGTGGGCTTCGGCAACATCTTCCTCAATGAAATCCTGCTGGCCAACGTTGCCCGCAGCGGCGTGGACATCAGTGGGGTCAACGTAACCCACGCCATGGGCATTCCGGCCCTGGGCATGGTGGCGGGCCTGTTGATCGCGTTCATCAGCTACCGCAAGAAGCGCGTCTATGACCTGGCGAAAATCGAGCAAGTCGAGCAGGTCGCGGTGCAATACAACCCGTTGAGCCTGATTGTCGCCGGCGTGGCCATCGCCGCGGCGTTCATCATTCAGTTGCTGCTGGACTCGATGATCATCGGCGCGCTGGCCGGGTTCCTGATTTTCTCGGCTTCGGGCATCGTCAAATGGCGTGACACCGACGATCTGTTCACCGAAGGCATGAAGATGATGGCGATGATCGGTTTCATCATGATCGCCGCTTCGGGGTTTGCCGAAGTGATGAAAGCCACCGGCGAGGTGCAAACGCTGGTCGAGTCGTCGGCGTCGTACATCGATCACAGCAAAGGCATCGGTGCCTTGTTGATGTTGCTGGTGGGTTTGCTGGTGACCATGGGCATCGGTTCGTCATTCTCCACCGTGCCGATTCTGGCGGCGATCTTTGTGCCGCTGTGCGTGCAACTGGGCTTCAGTCCGTTGGCGATTGTCTGCATCGTTGGAACCGCCGGCGCGTTGGGTGATGCCGGTTCGCCTGCTTCGGACTCGACCCTCGGCCCGACTTCCGGCCTGAACATCGACGGTCAGCACCATCACATCTGGGACACCGTGGTCCCGACGTTCCTGCACTACAACCTGCCATTGCTGGTGTTCGGCTGGGTGGCCGCGATGGTCCTGTAAACCGGTTCCCCCTTGTAGGAGCGAGCTTGCTCGCGATGGCGGTGAAACCGTCAGCAGCTAATTCGCTGACAGACCGCCATCGCGAGCAAGCTCGCTCCTACAGGTATGTGCATAGCCGTCAGGGTCTGTCCCAATACGGCACGTCACCAAAACACTCCACAAAGAAATCGATCACCGTCCTGACCTTCACCGACAAACGCCGGCTGCCTGGCCAGAGCACGGCGATCTGTTGCGGCTCCAGACTGTTGGACACCTGATAATCCTCCAGCACCGGTACCAACGTGCCGTCGCGTACCGCCTCGCCGATCAACCATGACGGAAACATCACCAGCCCCAGGCCTTGCTCGGCGGCTTGGGTCAGTGTGTCGGCGTGGTTACCGGTGATCGGGCCTTTTACCGAATAAGCGGTCCACTCCTGAGCCTGGCGGAAAAACCAGCGCTGCTGACCGGTCGCGCCTTTGTACGCCAGGCAGTGGTGAGCGACGAGTTCGGCGGGATGTTGTGGCGTGCCATGCCGTTTGAGGTACGCGGGGCTCGCCGCCACCTGAAAGCGATGAGGGGCCAGAATCCGCGCCTGCATGCTTGAGTCGTGCAACGGACCGATGCGAAACAGCAGGTCGGCGCCTTCTTGCAGCGGGTCGACGTAGTGGTCGGTCTGCTGGATATCCAGCTGCAGTTTCGGGTAGCGCTCGCACAACCGGCCCAGCCACGGGCTCAGGTGCCGTTGACCGAACACCACTGGCGCATTGATGCGCACCAGTCCACTGGGTTCGCTTTGCTGTTCCTGCAACGCCTGTTCGGCTTCCTCCAATTGCACCAGCACCAGGCGCGCATGCTGACCGAGCACGCGCCCCGCTTCGGTGGGTGTGACGGCGCGGGTGTGACGGTAGAGCAATTGCTGGTTCAGGGCCTGCTCCATCAACTGGATTTGCCGGGAGATCGAAGAGGGCGCCAGGCCCTCGCGGCGAGCCACTTCGGAAAAGCTGCCATGATCGAGCACCGCGACGAACAGCCGAAGTGCCTTGAATCCCAGTTCATTGAGGCCGTGCATAAGAAATCCTACTGTGCGAGTTGCGCAAAAGTGTTGTCAGGATGCTCCCATTTATCGCACAGCTTCGCCAATCGATAATGCGCGCCATTGTTCACTTTCACAGGAATTTCCCATGCAGTCTTCTTCAACCCTGGAGGTGGGTGCGGTGCCGGCAACGGCCGTCAGCCCCGGTCTGCGCTTGCTGCTGTTGCCACTGGTGATTCTCGCCGGAATGGGTTTGTCCGTAGAGGCCGGTTTGCTCGGGCCATTGGGTGGGCAGGTCGGGCATCTGTGGGCAACGTTGAGCATTTTCGGTGTCGGTTCGGCGATTCTGTTTTTGCTGTTGTTGTTCAGCGGTCCACAACGCGGTCCTGCCTTCAGTCAGTTGCCGCGCTGGCAATTGATCGGCGGATTCCTGGGGCCGATGTACGTGGTGGTGCTGACCCTGGCCACACCGCATATCGGCATTGCAATGACCATGATCGCCATCCTTTCCGGGCAGGTCGGCAAGAGTGTGTTGATCGACCACTTCGGCTGGTTCGGTGCCACCCGGAAAAAGATCAACGCTGAGCGTTGGCTGGCCTTGCTGCTGATCGTCGCGGCACTTGTCTTGATCGCACGGGGCTGATGATGAATCTGATAATTCTGTTGTCCGTGGTGGTTGCGGCCGGTGCGGTGTTGAGTGTGCAGGCGGCGATCAATGGTCGTCTCGGTGAAACCGTGGGCGTCTTGCGCAGCAGTTTGTTGACCTTTGTGGTGGGCGCCGTGAGCACCGGGTTGCTGGTTCTGTTTTTTGAACCGGCCCATGCGGTAAGCCTGTTGGATGTACCGAAATGGCAACTCGGCGGGGCGCTGTTCGGCGTGGTTTACATGGTGGTGATGGTCGCAGCTATCCCGCGAGTGGGGACTGCGGTGGCGACCGTCGCGGTGATCGTCGGGCAGATGGGGATGGGCATGCTGATCGACCAGTTTGGCTGGCTGGGCAATCCGGCGATCGAGTTATCCAGTTGCCGGCTGCTTGCGATGGTCTGTCTGGGCCTGGCCCTGGTGTTCATGTATCGCAGCAGTGTGCGACAGGGGTGACTTAGCGCCTTTGCGTCCGACTTCTACACTGGTATTACGGGTCGCATTGTCGAGACCCCGACGACCACCACCCAGAGGAGTCGACTCCATGACCGATGACCGCACCTGCGATTGTCCGAAATGCAACTGCAAGCTCGGCGAGCATCCGATCGTGCGACACGGCAAGCACTATTGCTGTGAAGCCTGCGCCAAGCACCACGAGCACGGTGAAGAATGTGTCCATCAAGGATGCAAGTGTGCCCACTGACCGCCTGAATGAAAGTGGAGCCTGTTCAGGCTCCATTTCACGATGGTTGCCGGGCGCTAGTTCGCCGAACGCCACTTGACGTTCTCTACCCCGAATTTCTCCGCCATCGGTTTGCTGGTCTTTTGCACCTTCTCACGGCCAAAACGAGGGATTCGCCCCACCCCCGCATCACAGCTCGCCCAATGCCAGGCATCCGCGTTGTCCAGTTTATCCAGACGGATAATGAACGACTTGGGTGCGCCATGGAGGGTGTATTCAATGACGAAAAGTTTTGCGCTGTTCATAAAGCCTCTGCTCCTCCCTGTTGTACATAGAAGGATCGTTTGCCACCCGGAAAATTCCTTCGGATTGCCGGGCGGTGGCGGCCGGTTCGTCGCCTCGCTACCATGGAGCCTCCTCCAATCCCTGATCATTGACCATGGCCCTCGCAACGCCACCAGACCTGAGTGACACCGCTGTGCCCGTGCAACCGCTGGCGCGCACCTACCCGCGCGGGTTGTTCATCGAGCCCCATGAGCATGTCTGGGGGCAGCTGCTGTATGCGATGAGCGGCGTGATGTGGGTCGAGACGCCGCACGAGGCATTGGTGGTCCCGCCACAACGGGCCGTCTGGTTGCCGCCCGGCGTTCCCCACGGGATTCGCGTGGTGTCGGACCTGCAAATGCGCAACATCTACCTGCGCCCGTCGCTGGCAGCGACGCTGGATGACAGTGTGCAGGTCATCGAAGTTGGCGGGTTGCTGCGCGAGCTGATCGTCGGCCTGGTGGAGCAGGGCGATGACGGTGCGCCGGAGTATTACGAGGCATTGGTGGGCCTGGCGTTGCTGGAACTCAAACGGGCGAAACGCTCACAGCTGAAAATCCCGCTGCCGGACGGTTCCGACCGACGGCTGATGAATCTGTGTCAGGCGGTCATGGCCGCGCCTTCGCTGGACATTCCCTTCGAGCAGCACGCAGAAAACGCCGGGGCCAGCGTGCGCACCCTGGCGCGGTTGTTCAAGGACGGTCTGGGCATGGGCTTCGCCGAGTGGCGGCGTCAGGTGCAACTGGTGACGGCGGTGGCCGAGCTGATTCAGGGCGTGCCGGTCAGTGCGATTGCCCGGGCGTTGGGCTATTCGCCGAGCAGCTTCAGCGACATGTTCCGCCGGGAACTGGGGGTCACACCTTCGCAGTTTGCCTCGGCGCAATGCCACGGCTGACCCGATGCTTTGGCCGATATTCAGAAGCACTTGGCCGATGCTCGCCGACACCGATCTCTAGACTCGGTACATCCCTGTTCGATGGATGTACCCATGAAAGCATTGCAGTTCGATAAAACCGGCGACCTCTCGGCCCTGCGCTACGTTGACGTGGCCACGCCCGTTCCTGGCGCCGATGAAGTGCTGGTCGAGATCAAGGCCGCGGGCCTCAACCCCAGCGATGTGAAGAATGTGCTGGGGCGCTTTCCCTACACCACGCTGCCGCGCATCCCGGGACGTGACTTTGCCGGCGTGGTGGTGGCAGGCCCGCAGGCGTTGATCGGTCAGGAGGTTTGGGGCACCGGGCGGGAGCTGGGCTTTTTTGCCGACGGCACCCATGCGCAGTTCGTCAAATTGCCGGCCAATGGCGTGGCGCTCAAGCCTGTGCACCTGAGTTTCGCCCAGGCCGCCAGCCTCGGCGTGCCTTACACCACGGCATGGGATGCGCTGGAGCGCAGCCTGGTAACGGCCGGGACAACGTTGCTGGTGATCGGTGGCGGGGCGGTCGGCAGTGCCGCGCTGGCGCTGGCCAAGGTGCGGGGCGCCCGGGTGCTGGCAGCGGCGCGACGACCGGAACAGGTCAAGGACTTGCAGGCTCAGGGTTATCAGACGATTCAGTTGGACAAGCCTGAAGACCTCGGCGCGCAGGTCAACGCCGTGTATGCCGGTGGCGCCGAAGTGATTTTCGACACCACCGGTTTCTGGCTGCCTGCATCGGTTGCGGCCCTGGCAACCTTCGGCCGTATTGCGATCATTGCCGCGCCGGTGGACGGTCATGTGCAATTGCCAGCCCTGGGTTTGTATCGCAAGGGCGGCTCGGTGGTCGGGATCAATTCGTTGTTGTATGGCGTGCAGGCCTGCGCGGCGATGCTCGATCAGTTCGGCAAGTTCTTCGATGAGGATTTGTTGCCATTGCCACAAGGGTTGCTGGAGTCGCCATTGGCCGAAGGGCTGGAGCGTTATGCCGAGGTGAATCAGGGACGTGGCGATAAAGTGATCCTGCTGCCCTGACCCGCTCCCACAGGGTCCGTGGTTGCGTAACGCCTTGCGTATGCCTCGCTCTGTTAGAATCGGCCTCATTGACCCCATGAGGCTCCCCTGATGAGCGAACCAATTCGCCTGACCCAATACAGCCACGGCGCTGGATGCGGTTGCAAGATCTCCCCTCAAGTACTGGAAGTGATTCTGGCCGGTAGCGGGGCGCAGAACCTTGATCCGAAGCTCTGGGTCGGCAATGCCTCGCGTGATGACGCGGCGGTGTACGCCATCGATGAAGAACGCGGTGTGGTTTCGACCACCGACTTTTTCATGCCGATCGTCGATGATCCATTCGATTTCGGGCGTATTGCCGCCACCAATGCCATCAGCGACATCTACGCCATGGGCGGCGATCCGTTGATGGCGATTGCGATTCTGGGCTGGCCGGTCAACGTGCTGGCGCCAGAGATTGCCCGGGAAGTAATTCGCGGCGGGCGTTCGGTGTGCGACGCGGCGGGCATTCCGTTGGCGGGTGGGCACTCCATCGACGCGCCGGAGCCGATCTTTGGCCTCGCCGTGACCGGTCTGGTAGAAAAACGCCACATGAAACGCAACGACACGGCCACCGCCGGTTGCTTGCTCTACCTCACCAAACCCTTGGGCATCGGCATCCTCACCACCGCCGAAAAGAAGGGCAAATTGCGCAACAGCGACATTGGCCTGGCCCGTGACTGGATGTGCACCCTGAACAAACCCGGTAGCCGTTTTGGCAAGCTCGACGGCGTGACCGCGATGACCGATGTCACCGGTTTCGGCCTGCTCGGCCACCTGGTGGAAATGGCGGACGGCAGTCAGCTCACCGCGCGTATTGAATATGACCGTGTGCCGCGCCTGCCGGGGGTCGAATACTACCTCGAACAAGGCTGTGTGCCGGGCGGGACACTGCGCAACTTCGACAGCTATGCGAGCAAGCTCGGCCGTCTTCAGGAACTGCACAAACGCGTGCTTTGCGACCCGCAGACCAGCGGTGGCTTGCTGATTGCCGTAACGCCCGAGGGCAACGAGCAATTCCTCGCCGTGGCTGCCGAACTGGGTCTGAACCTGGAACCCATCGGTGAACTGGTCGAGCGACAGAGCAACGCGGTCGAGGTGTTTTGATGTTTGCCGACTGCACCGATTACCGCGAGATCTTTCTCAACGACCGGCCGATGATGGACGCCCGTGCGCCGGTCGAATTTTCCAAGGGTTCGTTTCCCGGCGTGGTCAACCTGCCGCTGATGAACGATCACGAGCGGCAACGCATCGGCACCTGCTACAAGCAACACGGTCAGCAGGCGGCCATCGTGCTGGGACATCAGTTGGTGTCTGGCGCCATCAAGGCCGAACGCATCCAGGCCTGGGCCGATTTTGCCCGGGCGCACCCTGACGGCTATTTGTATTGTTTCCGTGGTGGGCTGCGCTCACAGATTGTCCAGCAGTGGCTCAGGGACGAGGCGGGCATCGAGTACCCGCGTGTCGGCGGCGGCTACAAGGCCATGCGCACCTTCCTGCTCGATACGCTGGATCAAGCGATTGCCCAGTGTGATTTCGTCCTGCTGGGCGGCATGACCGGCACCGGCAAGACCGAAGTGCTGACGCAACTGCGCAACGGGCTGGACCTCGAAGGCCATGCCAATCACCGTGGCTCCAGTTTCGGCAAGCGCGCCACCGGGCAGCCCTCCAACATCGACTTTGAAAACCGCCTCGCCGTGGACGTGCTGAAAAAACGTGCCCAAGGCATTGAGCAATTCGTGCTGGAAGACGAGAGCCGCGCCGTCGGCAGCTGCGCGCTGCCGTTGCCGCTGTTTCAGGGCATGCAGCAGTTTCCGATGGTCTGGCTGGAAGACAGCCTGGAAGGGCGGGTCGAGCGGATCCTGCGCGATTACGTGGTGGACTTGTGCGCGGAGTTCATCGACGTGCATGGCGATCAAGGTTTTGCGCTGTTCGCCGAGCGCTTGCTCGAGAGCCTGAACAATGTGCAGAAACGCCTGGGCGGCGAACGTCACCGGCGGATGCTGATCTTGATGGAAGACGCATTGGCCGAGCAGGGGCGCAGCGGTGCGGTGGATTTGCACCGGGGCTGGATCGAAGGGTTGCTGCGCGAGTACTACGACCCGATGTATGCCTTTCAGCGGGAGAAGAAAGGGTCGCGGATCGAGTTTGCCGGGGAGCGCGGGGCGGTGCTTGAGTATTTGCGGGAGCGGGTCAGCCAGAAAAGTTGAGGGTGTTTTTTCCCGCCTCATCCGAGCAAGCTCGCTCCTACAGGGGTTCTTCGTTCACTGAAGATCCCTGTAGGAGCGAGCTTGCTCGCGATGACGCCCGGTCAAACAACGCAAAACTCAGGTCGGGCAAGTCTCCTGCCCATTGTTCAGCCCCTGCTGATAGGTATGGCTCTGCAAACTGGCCTTGCCGTTGTGCCAGGTCAGGGTGAGCACATACAGCGAGTCATAGTCGCTGGATTTCCAGTCATCGGTGATTTTCACTTTCTTGCCGATGGCTTCCCCGGCGACCTTGTTGATCAGTTCCGGCAGATAACCGTGGGACCAAGCGGTGTAAATGACCGAGTTGTGATACTTGTCGTGGAGCAATTCATCGGCCAGATCACTGGTGTCATTGGCCGAGAAGTTGATGTTCACCGGCAAGCCCAGCTTGATGGCGCTGGGGCTGATGGTCATCAGGGGGCGGATGTAGCTGTAGGAGTTGTCCAGCTCACCTTCCTCGACGTTGCGCGTCGGGTTCGCGGCGAACACGTAATCGGCCTTGCCGAACTTTTCCGGGAGCAGGGTGGCCAGGTCGATGGCGCGGTTCAGGCCCTGGCAATTGAGCTGGCCGAGACCACCGGCGGGTTTTTCACCGTGACGCAAGAACACCAGCGTCTGCGTGCCATCCATCGGATGGGCGCGGGTATAGCTGGATTCCAGTACCAGAAACAACGCACTGACCGCCACCAAGGCGGGCAGCAGAATGTAGGCGCGATGTTTAAGACGTTTGGCGAATTTCAGCGGGTTCATCATCGAATAAGGTTCTTCAGCGCAAATCGGTTAAGGCTGACAAACCTTTACACCACACGTTTCCTGCGTTGGGTGTTTTCCATGTCGTTGAACCGGTCCGTTTTCCAAAGGGGTGGTGCTCAGAGTCCTCTGACACCCATTTGGTTCGATACCGGCCAAGAGCGCAGCAATTTACCGGTAACCAGCAACGGGTTGCAGTGTAGGTTATCGACAGGATGTTGCGGATTTATGGACACCGTACAGCGACGGGTGTGAAAAGCATGTGATCTCTGTTGATCTTCACTATCAGGGATCTTCATGGCGCCAGGCGTCGCAACCCGCTTTTTCTCCCTTATGATCGGCATTCTCAATTTTCTCGTGGATCCTTCCCATGACCGATTTGTCTGCGTTCCCCATCACTCGAAAATGGCCGGCCCAGTCCCCGGAGTGGATTCAGCTGTACTCCTTGCCGACCCCCAACGGCGTCAAGGTCTCGATCATGCTCGAAGAAATCGGCCTGCCCTATGAGGCGCATCGCGTCAGTTTCGACACCCATGACCAGATGTCCCCCGAGTTCCTGTCGCTGAACCCCAACAACAAAATCCCGGCCATCCTCGATCCCCATGGCCCGGATGACCGGCCTTTGGCGCTGTTCGAATCCGGGGCGATTCTGATTTACCTGGCGGACAAGAGCGGGCAGTTGCTGGCTCAGGAAACGGCTGCCCGGTACGAAACCATCCAGTGGTTGATGTTCCAGATGGGCGGCATTGGCCCGATGTTCGGTCAGCTCGGTTTCTTCAACAAATTCGCCGGCAAGGCCTATGAAGACAAGCGTCCCCGCGACCGCTATGTCGAAGAAAGCAAACGCCTGCTCGGTGTGCTCAACGGACGTCTCGAAGGTCGCGACTGGATCATGGGCGAGCGCTACACCATTGCCGACATCGCCACCTTCCCTTGGGTGCGCAACCTGATCGGTTTCTATGAAGCCGGCGATCTGGTGGGCATTCAGAACTTCCCCAACGTCACACGGGTACTGGAGCGCTTCCTGGCGCGGCCGGCGGTGGTGCGCGGGTTACAGATTCCAAGTCCCGTTTCCAGTTAAACACCTTTCCTGTAGGAGCAAGCTTGCTCGCGATGGCGTCGGATCAGTCAATCGTGATGTTGGATGTTCCGGCCTCATCGCAGGCAAGCCAGCTCCTACAGGGGACGCGGTGATTCAGGCTGGGCCGAAAAACGGCCGGATCCCGTGATCACGGAAATACCGCTCGATCACCTTTGGGTCAGAACACGTCTCGGCAATCGCCACGTAAGTGTCCGGCCGCAACAGATAAAACCCGCTACGCCCAAGGCCTGCGGTTTCAAACGCCGGGCGCCAGCCGAACACATGCAGTGGCAAATGGTGTTCGTGACACCAGTCAATCATCGCGTCGCTGGTGTCTCCGTAGACATGCACCTGCCAGACCGGGCACTTCAGCGATTCAAAATTATCCCCCTCGCCATCGTGAGCCCAGGGCAAGCGGTCGCCGCCATGCACATGCCCGGCGACGCCACTGCTTAGCGACATGCCGCGATAGTTCAGGGTGATTTGCGACACCGTGCGAAACAGGAATTCGCGGGAGGTCTCGAACGAGGCCATTTTCGGAATCAGGAAGGGCGCCAGACGGGTGCGCAGCAAGTCGGCCATGCGCCCTTCGGCTGTGACGAAAGTGAACACCCGGTCGGTGGTGGCCACCAGTTTGCGGGCGAACGCGATGCGTTCGGGTTCGTAGGTGTCGATCAGTCTGGCCTCGGCGCCGCCGCTCAGCACAGCGGCGAGTTTCCATGCCAGGTTGATGGCGTCGCCGATCCCGGTGTTCATGCCCTGGCCGCCCGCGGGGCTGTGCACGTGGGCGGCATCACCGAGCAAAAAGGCGCGTCCAGTGCGAAAGTGATCCGCCACCCGATGATGCACGCGGTACGTCGAGAACCAGTTCAGTTGCTCGATCCTGACCTTCATGTGCTCGATGGCCCGGCTGCTGACGTCTTCGAAACGCAGGGCCTCGGCGTGTTCGGCACGTTCATCGCGCACAGTACCGATCAGGCGCGCACGACCCGAACCGGCCAGCGGGAACACGGCGAGGAAGTCCGCTTCGTCCAGATCCACGTGCAACTCGCCGTTGAACGTCTGGCCGCTGGCCTGCACGTCGGCGACGTAGAAAATCTGCTGATAGGTGCCACCGGGAAAGCCAGTGTCCAGCGTCTTGCGCACAATCGAACGGGCACCATCGCAACCGGCCAGGTAGCAGGCCTGGCAGGTTTCCTGCTGACCGTCGGGCAGGCGCAAGGTGGCGGTGATGCCGTCGGCGGTTTCCTCGAAACCCAGCAACTCGGTGTTGCGCTCAACCATGATGCCGAAGGTTTCGAGGCGCTCGATCAGCAGCCGTTCGTGTTCGTCTTGCGGGAAAATTTCGAGAAAGGCGTAGGGCGTCAAGCCTTCGCCAATACGGCTTAGCGGCAAGCGCGCGATGGGCTCACCCTTGACCCAGAAATTGGCGGCCGCCACGCGATGGCCGTGCTGCACGATGGCGTCGTCCAGGCCGAGCTGGCGATACAACTCCAGCGTCCGCGCTTGCACCGCCAGCGCCCGGGACGTGGTGCCTGGCGCCGAGGCCTTGTCGATAATCCGCACGCGCACGCCGAGGTTGCTCAGCCACAACGCCAGCACCAACCCGGTGGGGCCGGCACCGGTAATCAACACGTCGCTACGTTGCATGGGCCTGTCCTCCTTGCTCGTGAGACAAGTATGGCCCAGTGGAAAACCCCAGCGCAGTTGTGCGCCCAACGGAAAACATATGTAGGAGCGAGCCTGCTCGCGATGGACGCTAACGATGACGCGCACTTTCTGGATGTACGCGGTGTGCATGAGTCCATCGCGAGCAGGCTCGCTCCTACAGGGGTTTTTGCTGCTCGCCGGGGATTGGCGGTTAGAAATCGATGGTGCCCGACAGCTTCGCCGAGCGTGGTTCGCCTTGGGTCAGGTAGCCACCCTGGGCCGATTCCCAGTAACTCTTGTTGGCGACGTTTTCCACGCCGAAGCGCACGGTCACGTCTTTTTCCTGGACCTTGAACGCGTAACGGGCACCGGCATCGAAGCGGTTCCAGGTCGGCAGGCTGAGGTTGTTGGCGGCGTCGGCGTACTGGCCGCCGGTGCGCAGCATCCGTCCGCTCAGGGTCACGCCTTGCAGGCCGGGCACGTCCCAATCGACGTTGGCATTGAACTGGAAGCTCGGCACGCCGATGGCCTGATTGCCGTCGTTGAGGCCGTCCTGTGTCTGCTTCAGCTCAGTGTCCATCACGGTCACGCCACTGATTACCCGCAGACCGTCGAGGGGTTCGCCGAACACGTTGAGCTCCACGCCTTTGTTGACCTGTTCACCGTCCTGAACGAACACCGCAGTGGTGTCGTCGATGATCTGGGTATAACCGTCAGCGGGTTGTTCGATGCGGTACACCCCGAGCGTTGCGCCGTAGGTGCCCATGTCGACCTTGACGCCGGCTTCGATCTGTTTGGAGCGTGTCGGGGCAAAGACTTCGTTGGCGTTGACCACGACCCGCGAGCCTGAAGTGGTCGGTGCCGTCGGACCCTGGGCCAGCCCTTCGATACGGTTGGCGTAGAACGACACGTGGTCCCACGGCTTGAACACGATGCCGTACACCGGGGTCGTGATCGATTCGTCGTAGTTGGACGTGCGGCTACCGGTGTCGTAGTCGTAGCCCTGGACGACCAACTGTTGGCGGCGTGCGCCGAGTGTGATCAGCAGGCGATCATCGATAAAGCCCAGTGTGTCGGACACGGCGACGCTGCGCATGAAGGTTTTGCCGGTAATGCCCGGATCACCCAGGTCGCCGCCTGAGAAACCGCCGCCTGGCGCCGGAACGTCGATCGGGTGATAGATGTTATTCGAGTAATCATTCTGGTCGAAATCGTAGGCGTTGCGCTGTTGGGTCCAGATCCCAGCCAGGCCGAAGTTGAGTTTATGGGTGACCGGCCCGGTGGCGAATTTGCCATTGAGGCCGGTCATGGCACTGCTGTTGTCTTCATTGTGCGGAATGTACGAGCCGCTGGTCACCGAGCTGCCATCGTTGCCCACCAGCGTGGTGGAGTCGAAGTTGCCGACTTCACGGGTATGCTTGGCACCGGCAGCGGCGTAGGCGGTCCAGCTGTCGTTCAGGTCATATTCGGCGCGCAACATGCCGAAGGTGTCTTCAATCTCACTGAAGCCCCACTTTTGCGCATAGTTGGTATCGGCCGACGGCGCATCCGGGATGTGCGTGGTGTCGCCAAGGTTCACTGAACTGCGGCCACCGTTGATGCGTTCTTTCGAATAGATGAAATCACCGGAAACACGCAGGGCATCGCCACGGTAGTCGAGGCCGAGGGCGAACAGTTTGGAACGCTGGTTTTCATCGTCGATGGCGGTATCGCCTTCGCGTTGCGACAGGTTGAGGCGTACGCCGAATTGGTTGTCCTCGCCGAAGCGCTGACCAATATCCAGGTGTTCGCCGATGCGTCCGTCATCACTGATGTCAGTGCTGAAACGACGCAACGGTTCATCACCGGCGCGCTTGGGTTGCACGTTGACGCCACCGCCGATACCGGAACCGGTCGGGGTTACACCGTTGATGAAGGCGTTCGGGCCTTTGAACACTTCGACACGTTCCAGGGCATCGGTGGAAACGATCTGTCGCGGCAGGATGCCGTACAGGC
This sequence comes from Pseudomonas sp. C32, assembly GCF_030417915.1. Taxonomy (NCBI): domain Bacteria; kingdom Pseudomonadati; phylum Pseudomonadota; class Gammaproteobacteria; order Pseudomonadales; family Pseudomonadaceae; genus Pseudomonas; species Pseudomonas sp. C32. The sequence goes on from NZ_JAUHUK010000004.1 coordinate 67,902, forward strand.
CATTAAAGGAAATGTCGTCGCCATTGAGGGGCAGGCCACGAATCATAAAGGTCTGGGCCTGGTTGGAATATCCGGAAGCCTGACGCACCGATGAATCATTGAGCAGCACGTCGCCGATGGTTTCGGATTGCTGGTCGCGGATCAATTCTTCGGTGTAGGCCGTCATGTTGAACGGCACGTCCATGATGTCCTGATTGCCCAGCACGCCCAGTTGGCCGCCGCGTGCAACCTGACCACCGGCGTACACCGGGGGCAGGTCGGACGCTGTCGGTGCCTGGGCGTTGACATTGACGTCACCGAGCATCAGCGGCTTGCCCTGGGTTTCGGGCGCTTCAGGCGTTTCGGCATGCGCCGTCACGGACAGGGAGCAAAAAAGCGCGAGTAGCGTCGCACGAAAGGGCACGCGGAGTCGGGCTGGAGTGGTCATGTTTCGATCCTGAGGCGGCGCGCGGCCGATTGGAAAAAGGGGCGGCGCGAATCTCCTTGCGCAAATGCGACTCCAGACGCAAATGGTAGGTGTTCTCAGTAACGTTGTGCTATGCGCTTTCTGCGAGGTACACAGGAAATTTCTGTCTGTGCACAAATCGGCCATTGGTCGTATGGTGACGGCGGCTTAACGGATTTGATGGAGCGACATGCAAGCCAATCGATTGATTACAAGCGTTGCCGCGTTGTTGGTACTGGCCGGTTGCGCCGGTCAGCGGAGCCAGGAACCTGCACCGCGCAAGCCCGCCGAGGTGCGCGCCGAGATCGTGCGTTTACTGCCGGCCAAGACCGTCGACCGCCAGGGCTGGGCCACGGATATCTATGCGGCATTTGCCGCGCAAGACATTTACCCGAGCACTCAGAACCTGTGTTCGGTACTGGCCGTGACTGAGCAGGAATCGACCTTTCAGGTCGACCCGTCTGTACCGGGCCTGGGCAAGATCGCCCGTGAGGAAATCGACCGTCGTGCCGCCACGGCACACATCCCGGGGTTACTGGTCAGCGGTGCGTTGCGGCTCAATTCACCCACCGGCAAAACCTACAACGATCGCCTCAATGCGGCGCGCAGTGAAAAGCAGTTGAGCGCGATTTTCGATGACTTCATCGGCATGGTGCCCATGGGCAAGACCCTGTTCGGCGGCTTTAACCCGGTGCACACCGGTGGGCCAATGCAGGTCAGCATCGATTTTGCCGAGCAACACGCCAAGGGTTATCCCTACCCGGTGGATGGCTCGATCCGCCATGAAGTGTTCACCCGGCGTGGCGGCATGTATTTCGGCATCGCCCATCTGCTCGGTTACCCGGTCAGCTATCAACAGCCGTTGTATCGCTTCGCCGATTTCAACGCCGGTTGGTACGCCAGTCGCAATGCTGCTTTCCAGAACGCGGTGAGCCGTGCTTCGGGAATTACGCTGGCGCTGGATGGTGATCTGGTGCGCCACGATTCGATCATGCCCGGCACCACGGAGCTGGCCGTGCGCAGCCTCGGTAAGCGCCTGGACATGCGCAATCCCACGATTCACGATCAACTGGAGAAGGGCAATAGCCTGGCGTTCGAAGACACCAAGTTGTATCAGCGGGTTTTTGAACTGGCCGAACAGGCAGAGGGGCGGACGTTACCGCGTGCGGTGTTGCCGGGGATTGTGCTGCAAAGCCCGAAAATCACCCGCAAACTCACCACGGCGTGGTTCGCCAAACGGGTCGATGAGCGTTATCAACGCTGCATGACGCGGGCCGGAAAATTGTAGGAGCGAGCCTGCTCGCGATGGACTCAAGCACAACGCGTTTAACCTGTAAGCACGCGTTATCGTTAACGTCCATCGCGAGCAGGCTCGCTCCTACAAAAGCGGTCGAGGCTATCGGTACATCCAGTCATTCAGGCAGCGCGGCTTTCAATCAGACGATCCGAGCAGCCTTCAGCGACAACCGGGTGAGTAGACGTTGCAGCGAAAGCGTTAGCTGCAAAAACCGAGAAAGCGATGCCGAGAAGGGTTTGGCGTTTCATGGCAATGATGGGCGCTGCGCGATACCTCCGGTGAGCGTGATGGTGCGGTCGTCGGATGGTCACGGCGGTGACGGCGACGGCTTCTACACTGGATAGCTGGTGTCCAGGCTCACCCGGTCCGCAAGGAGATGTTTATGTACCAGCTCTACGGCCATCAGAATTCCGGTGCGGCGGCGATCGAGGCTGCACTGGAGCTTTGCGAGATTCCTTACCGATTCATTGACGTTGAGGCATCGCCAGAAGCGGCCCACGCGCTTGAGAAGCTCAACCCGCTCAAGCAGATCCCGACGCTGCAACGGCCCGACGGCGGCGTCCTGACCGAGAGCGCGGCGATTCTGATTCACCTCGGCCTGACGTTTCCCTCGTCGGGGCTGTTGCCGGAGGACCCGGCCGAGCGTGACCAGACCATTCGGGGCATGACGTACATCGTCACCAATTGCTATGCCGCCATCGGCATCATCGATTACCCCGAACGCTGGCTGGCGGTGGCCGATGAATCGTCGAGGCAGAATCTCATGGCCGGTGCCCGACAGCGCTTGCACTGGAGCTGGGATGTGTTTGCCGATCAGTTTTCGGGGGATCTTTATCTGGGCAGTGAGACGCCCGGAGCGCTGGATGTGCTGGCGGCGGTGATATCGCGGTGGGCGGGCAGCCGAGAGCATTTGCGCAATGCCCGCCCCGGTTTTTTTGCCTGGCTGGAACGGATTGACCGGCACCCGGTGCTGGCGCCGGTGTTTGAGCGGCATTGGCCCGCCTGAGAACTCCGTCGATCCCCTGTAGGAGCTGGCTTGCCAGCGAAAGCGGTGTATCAGTCAACTTCAATGTTGAATGATCCATAGCAATCGCTGGCAAGCCAGCTCCTACGGGGCTCGCATTACTCGCCGCGAATGTACTGCTCGAGTTGGCGAATCAGTTCAGCCTGCTCGGCAATGGCTTCCTTGACCAGGTCGCCGATTGAAAGCAAACCGATCAACTTGCCGCCTTCCACCACCGGCAGGTGACGCAGGCGCTTGTCGGACATGATGCCCAGGCACGTGTCGACGGTTTGATGGGTGTCCACGGTAATCACCGGCGAGACCATGATGTCGCGCACCGGTGTGCCCACCGAAGAACGGCCGTGCAGCACCAGTTTGCGCGCGTAGTCCCGCTCGCTGATGATGCCCAGCACTTCGTCATTTTCCACCACCAGCAAGGCGCCGACGTTTTTCTCGGCCATCTTCATCAGCGCTTCGAGCACCATGTGATCGGGTTTGATCTGGTGCACTTCCTGATTCTTCTGATCTTTCAACTTGAGCAGCTGGGCGACGGTTTTCATGGTGGTTACTCGGGTGTTGTCGTTGTTCCTGAAGAATCGTAGACCCAAGCGCAGAGGGCAAGGGCGAATGCGGCAGATAACACGCAAAAAACGTCATTTGGCGGTTTTTCTTCTGCAATCCTCGAAAAGATCGCAGCCTTCGGCAGCTCCAGGAGAACGCGGGAACGCATAGGCGCTGCCGAAGGCTGCGATCTTTTCCCGGCTGGCCGCTAAGTCTGGGTGATCACGGGTAGAATCATCACCCTGAATCAAATCTGAGGTTTGCAGTGGTGGATTTACCGCAGGGCTTCGTCCTGACCCGGCATTGGCGCGACACCCCGGCCGGTACGGAAGTCGAGTTCTGGCTGGCGACCGACAGCGGTCCCCGGCGCATCCGCCTGCCTCATCAACCGTCGGTGGCGTTCGTGCCCGCCGAGCAAAGGGTGCAAGCCGAAGCGCTGCTGCACGACGAAAAAAACGTCGAGCTGCGGCCCTTGGCCTTGCAGGATTTCGAGCATCGCCCGGTCCTGGGCCTGTATTGCCAGCAGCACGGTCAGCTGATGCGCCTGGAAACCGCGCTGCGCAAGGCCGGCGTCGAGGTGTTTGAAGCCGACGTGCGGCCGCCGGAGCGCTACATGATGGAGCGTTTCATCACCGCTCCCGTGCGCTTCAACGGTACGCCAGGCGCCGATGGCCTGCTGCTCGACGCCCAGATGAAACCCGACCCGACGTACCGGCCCAACCTCAAACTGGTGTCCCTGGACATCGAAACCACGGCCCAGGGCGAGTTGTATTCCATCGCGCTGGAGGGTTGCGGCGAACGCCAGGTGTACATGCTCGGTCCGCCCAATGGTGACGACAGCGAGGTGGATTTCCAGCTCGAGTATTGCGACTCCCGGGTGGCGTTGCTGAAAAAGCTCAACGACTGGTTTGCCCGTTTCGATCCCGACGCAATCATTGGCTGGAACGTCGTGCAGTTTGACTTGCGGGTACTTCACGAGCACGCCCGCCGCCTGGCGGTGCCGTTGCGGCTGGGGCGTGAGGGCGAGGAGATGCAGTGGCGTGAACATGGCAGCGGCAACCACTATTTCGCCTCCGCTGCCGGAAGGTTGATCATCGACGGCATCGAGTCCCTGCGGTCGGCAACCTGGAGTTTCCCGTCATTCAGCCTGGAAAACGTTGCTCAGACCCTGCTCGGCGAGGGCAAGTCGATCGACAATCCGTACCAGCGCATGGACGAAATCAACCGCATGTTCGCCGAGGACAAGCCGGCGCTGGCCAAGTACAACCTCAAGGATTGTGAACTGGTCACACGGATTTTCGCCAAGACCGAGTTGCTCACGTTCCTGCTGGAGCGGGCCAGCGTCACCGGGCTACCGGCCGATCGCATGGGCGGTTCAGTGGCGGCGTTCACCCATTTGTACATGCCGCTGATGCATCGCCAGGGGTTCGTTGCACCGAACCTCGGCAGCAAACCGCCGCAAGCCAGCCCCGGCGGTTTTGTCATGGATTCGCAGCCTGGGCTTTACGAATCGGTGCTGGTGCTCGACTACAAAAGCCTCTATCCATCGATCATCCGCACCTTTCTGATCGACCCCGTGGGCCTGATCGAAGGCCTCGCGCACCCGGATGACAGCGCGTCTGTGCCGGGTTTTCGCGGGGCGCGTTTTTCGCGCACCCGGCATTGCCTGCCATCGATCGTCGCGCGGGTCGCCGAAGGTCGGGAAACGGCCAAGCGCGAGCGCAACGCGCCGCTGTCCCAAGCGCTGAAAATCATCATGAACGCGTTTTACGGTGTGCTGGGTTCCAGCGGTTGTCGCTTCTTCGACACGCGCCTGGCGTCGTCCATCACCCTGCGCGGCCACGAGATCATGTTGCGCACCCGGCAACTGATCGAAGCCCAGGGCCACGCGGTGATCTACGGTGACACCGACTCGACCTTCGTCTGGCTGCGCCGCGCCCATGACCAGGAGGATGCCGCGCAAATTGGCCGCTCGCTGGTGGATCACGTCAACCAGTGGTGGCGCGAACATGTGCAGGAGGAATACGGCCTGCAGAGCGCGCTCGAACTGCAGTACGAAACCCACTACAAACGCTTTCTGATGCCAACCATCCGTGGTGCCGAGGAGGGCAGCAAGAAGCGCTATGCCGGGCTTGTGACCCGCGCCGATGGCCGCGAGGAAATGGTCTACAAAGGTCTGGAAACCGTGCGCACCGACTGGTCGTTGCTGGCCCGGCAATTCCAGCAGGAGTTGTACTTGCGGATTTTCCAGCGCCAGCCGTATCAAGAGTATGTGCGCGACTACGTGCGCAAAACCCTGGCGGGCGAGTTCGATGATCGGCTGATTTACCGCAAACGCCTGCGCCGCACCCTCGACGATTATCAACGCAACGTGCCACCCCACGTACGCGCGGCGCGCATCGCCGATGACTACAACGACCGCCAGGGCCGCCCTCGGCAATACCAGAATGGCGGCTGGATCAGTTATGTGATCACCGTGGCCGGCCCCGAGCCGCTGGAGATCCGCAGCGCGCCCATCGATTACGACCATTACATCAGCCGGCAGCTGCAACCGGTGGCGGACGCGATATTGCCGTTTGTCGACGACGATTTTTCAACGCTGATTGGTGGGCAACTGGGGCTTTTTTGAGTCCATCAACTCCAGGGTCCAGGCGTCGAGAATGCCGTGGAAATACTGATTCAGCGCTTGATGAAAGACGCTGTCGGCTGCCGCGACCTGGGCAAACAGGGTCATGGATGAATGAAATTTCAGGTCGTCGGGATGACCGAATATCCCGGCCACCGAGCGCTGTGGGATGTTCAGCACTTCCAGGGTGCAGGTGCGTAACCGGGCGCCCAATAATGGATGCTGCAGATAGGCCTGGGCTTCTTCCCTGGAGCGGATGGCGAAATGTCGCGACATCTCGCTGCCGCCCAGCCCGGAAAACTGCGGAAAGATGAACCACATCCAGTGACTGCGTTTGTGACCGGCATTCAATTCGGCCTGGACGCGGTCAAACACCGGGTCCTGTGCCTGGATGAAACGTTGCAGATTAAAGGCGTCCAGCGGATCGGTACTTCTCATGCCGATGTCCTCTGACACTCCGCGATGGCTCAGACCATGGCCAGCCGCTGCTTGTGTTGTGGCGCACGAAACGCTTGGTCCAGCGCCTCCAGATCTCCGGCTTCAAGCTGCAACAGTGCCGCTTGGGCGTTGAGTCGCACATGCTCGGGGCGGACCGCCTTGGGGATGGCGATCACGCTGTCCTGACGCAGAATCCATGCCAGCGCCACTTGGGCCGGTGTCACATCGTGACGGGCGGCTACTTGCTTGAGCAGCGCATTGGCCAGCATTTTTCCGCCCTGGCCAATCGGGCAGTAAGCCATGGTGGACAGCTGTTGCTGCTGGCTCCAGGGCAACACATCAAACTCTATACCGCGTTGCTCCAGGTTGTAGAGAACCTGACTGGTGGCGATGGCTTCGCCCACCACTTCTTCGGCGCCACCTTCGGCGTACATTTGCACCGTGTCGATCAGGGTCATGCCCATCTCGATGCCCAGGCGCAACGCAGCGACTTCCTGTGCCGGTGATCGATTGGTGTCGGCCGACACTGCACTTTTTCCAAATGACCGGCTCTATCCTTGGTTGCCTGCGGCGATCCCCACCGCTGGCCCATGCCCAAGTTCAAGCACTTATGGCCCAAGCGTTACCTTTCATTACTGCACTATTCACAAGGCATTGCTGGCTGTTGGTTGGCCTGTCGATGTGCCTCTTCACCGGTTGCAGTCAGCAGCAAGGCAGCGACATTTTTACCCAGATGCGCGAAGGCCGGCCCCAGGAGTTTCTGCAAACCAGTGTTGACCGCATGGCGACCCTGGCGATGCGCGACAACCTCGACAGCCTTTACGTGTTGATGAGCAAGCTGTACCTGCGCAATCCCGAAGAACTCAAAAAATCCGGATTCCTCGACGCCCGCACCGCCGGCAAGCAAGTGCGCATGGCCATCGAACAGCAAGAGCCGTTGCCCACCCTCGGCGGCAAGAAGGACCTGGCGGCCCTGCGGTTTGCCATGAGCCCGGAGTTTCTCGGGGACCGGGTCGGGGCGTTCATTTACGCCATCGGCAGCATGCTCGTCACCGCTCACGGCAATCGCCTGGAGTTCTATATGACGGACGCGATCAACCCGGTGTTCGTCAGCAACGCCGCACGCAACATCGAGATCGCCACCTGGATTCTGAGCCAGCGACAAAACAAGGAGGGCCAGCCGTTGCTGTTCTCCAACGAGATTTCCGAGGAGGGCAGCAACCTGAGCTTTGCCGTCGAGTTCGGCAAGATCGTCGCCCGACTGGACTTGCTGACGCAGATGCTCGACGAGCGCTACCGGCGTATCGGGCTGAATTATGCCCAGAGCCTGCTGTTTCTGAATTTCCTGCCGGTGCAGTAAATTCTTGTAGGAGGTTCGGGAATAAAGATAGATCGCATCGATATAACTGGTTATAAGAAATCTCGCTATGCTGCGGGCCGGATTTCCCTGCGATCTTTGTGGACGTATCAATGGATTTACTGAACATCGGGTTGGTCATTGCAGGGTTGGTGGTGGGTTTTATCGTCGGCATGACAGGTGTGGGTGGCGGGTCGCTGATGACCCCGATCCTGCTGTGGTTCGGCATCAATCCGGCCACGGCCGTCGGTACCGATCTGCTTTACGCGGCCATCACCAAATCCAGTGGTGTGCTGGTTCACCGAAAGAACAACAACATCGATTGGGCGATCACCGGTTGGCTGACCCTGGGCAGCGTGCCGGCGGTGCTGCTGACGTTGTGGTTCCTCAGCACGTTGCACGAAAGTCCCGACGCGATGAACGCCATCATCAAACAAGCCCTGGGCTTTGTGCTGTTTGCCACGGCGCTGGCAATCCTGTTCAAGAAGCGCTTGCTGGATTTCGCCCACAAGCGCGCCGGTGGCAACTACAACCCCACTGGCCCGCGCCTGAATGTCATGACCGTCATTACCGGTCTGATTCTTGGCACCATGGTTGCGCTGACGTCCATCGGCGCCGGCGCCTTGGGCACCGTGGCACTGTTCATTCTTTATCCGTTGTTGCCGACTCGCCGTTTGGTGGGGACAGAAATTGCCCACGCCGTTCCGCTGACGCTGGTCGCCGGTCTCGGTCACGCGAGCATGGGTAACATGGATTGGCAGGTGCTGGGTTACTTGCTGGTCGGTTCGTTGCCGGGGATTTATCTGGGCAGCCACCTGACCGGGCGGATCTCCGATGAACTGCTGCGCCCTTGCCTGGCAACCATGCTGATGCTGATCGGCTACAAACTGGCGTTCTGATTCGACCCCCTCCTTTTGGCGGGTGAATATTTCCAGCAGATGCCCGACATGGGTATCGAAATTCACCCGTTGTCCTGTCGCACAATCCTTGATCTTCCTTCGCATTGGTTCACGCCCAAGATTGCCCCGAGCTGTTGCGCAATGACCGCGCTGACCTAAGCTTGGGGCAAGGCAGAGCACATTTGCCGAGCGTCACCGGAACGAACGCCGCGATGCGCAATCATTAGAGCGTGGATATCAAAAGGAGAGGCGCATGCTCATCAGGTCACTGACCCTGGCTACCCTGCTGGCAATCGCCGGCCCCCTGTTCGCCGCCGATGGCGACTCACCGCTGGACATGGACAAGGGCCGGTCCCGTCCGCTGATTGTTATCGCCCCAAGCACTGTTGACCCTATGTGGGTCGGCCTGAAACAGTCACTGGACGAGCCGGCCAATCGCAAGGGTTTCACCGACCGCAACATGGTGCTGTACACCGTGCTCAACCTGATGGGACAGCGCGAAGGCAAGGACCTGGGGCCACAGGACACGGCAGCGTTGATCCGCTCGCTCAAACTGGGGGCCGGGTCCAAGAGCAAGGTGATTCTGGTCGGCAAGGATGGCGAAAAGAAGTTCGAACAGTCAGAGAACATCAAGCTGGAAGATATTTTCAGCGCCGTCGACCAACTACCCGCGGCCGAGAAAGAAACCCCACCGCCAACAGTGGCCACTCCAGCGCCAGAAGCGCCCGCGGCTAAAGGCGCCAAGAACACCAAGCAGGCTAAATCGACCAAACCCGTCAAACCGCCTGAAATGCCGGATGATTGATCCGGCGCGAAATCCTTGTAACAGCAGGTGGCGAGGGGGCTTGCCCCCGTTGGGCTGCGAAGCGGCCCCGCTTCAGATACACCGGCAGCTCTGCCCGGCGCTCCGATAGGCTCTCTCCAAAGCATCTGCATCAGTCCGTAAAGCTACCCGTTGTAGCGATACCCCACCGTCACCGCCCAGGGCTGTTCGATGTCACTGCCCTTGGTGTATCCACCCTCGGCGTAGAAATGATGATTCTGCTTCGCCGCCACGCTCAAACCACCACCGATCTCGGCCCATTTGTCGCAACGCCGCCCGGAGCGAGCTCGCACCTACAAGGCGCTCAGTACCTGATGGGCAATTTTGACCCGCTCTGCAATCGGGAAATTCTTGTTCGCCAGAATCACAATGCCGATGTCCTTCGACGGTACAAATGCGACGTAGGCGCCGAAACCACCGGTCGATCCGGTCTTGTTGATCAGTACGCTGCTCGGCTGTGGTTGTGGCGGGTTCAGCCATTGGACTTTGTGCGCTTGCATGGCCATGGGTGTCGAGTTGCCTTCGAGCAGGCGGTCCAGCGAAACCGGATAGGCATACAACTCCCAACCCAATCCCTGAGTCATGTCGCCGACGGTGTAGTAGCCGGTGTGGGTCAAGGCGATGGCCTGTTGCAACGGTTTTGCCAGACTGGCCGGCTTCATGTTCGCTTGAACATACATCAACAGGTCCGCCGCGCTGGTTTTCACTCCGTAGGCTTCGGAATCGAGTGCGCCGGGGCCGACTCGCACCGGTTTGTCGTCCTTGTTGTAGCCCTGGGCGTAGAGGCTCATCTGGTCCTGTGGCACGTTCACATAGGTGTGCTTCAAACCGAGTTTCGGCAGCAGGGTTTTCTCCATCGCATCATCAAACGGCTTCCCGATGCTATGCGCGGCGAGGTAGCCGAACAGGCCCAGGCTGGGGTTTGAATACAAGCGATGGGTGCCGGCAGGGTAGAGCGGTTTCCACTGCTGGTAGTAACCGAGCATGGTGTCGGCGGAGTCGGCCTCAGGCGGAAATTGCAGGGGCAGGCCCCCGGCACTGTAAGTGCCTAATTGCAGCACGCTGATGCGGTCGAACGCGCTGCCGCGCAGGGCTGGCCAAACCTGGCTGGCCTTGTCCGATAACGACAGTTTGCCGGTGGCCTGGGCATAGGCGGCGAGGGTGGCGGTGAAGGTTTTGCTGACGGAGCCGATCTCGAACAGGGTGTTTTCCGAGACCGGTTTTCCGGTTTCTGTCGAGGCTACGCCATAGTTGAAATACTGCGGTTTGCCGTTGACGGTCACCGCCACGGCCATGCCGGCAATGTTCTGGGCTTGCATCACCGGTTGAACAGCGGCGTTCACGGCTGTCTCGATTGGATCTGCGGCGATGCAGGGGCCAGTAGCAAGCATGGCCATGCAGGCCGCAAGTGTTTTCAGCTTGTTCATGTGGATGAGGTCCGCCATTGATTCAGTGCGCGCCATTTTAGGCGGTTGAATGCAATGGCGGACGGTTTTTCATGCGCGGCCGGGAGTGGGTTTCAAAACCGGCATTCAGCGCACCAGGCACGGCTTCTTGTTATCGAACGTCCAGCCCGGAATCAAAAACTGCATCGCCACGCTGTCGTCCCGCGCACCCAGGCCCATGCCTTTATAGAGTTCATGGGCCTTGGCCACTTGATCCATGTCCAGCTCAACGCCCAGCCCCGCTTTCTGCGGCACCTGCACGCAGCCATCGACAATTTGCAGCGGCGCCTTGGTCAGGCGCTGACCGTCTTGCCAGATCCAGTGAGTGTCGATGGCGGTGATTTCGCCCGGCGCAGCGGCCGCAACGTGGGTGAACATCGCCAGGGAAATGTCGAAGTGATTGTTGGAGTGCGAGCCCCAGGTCAGGCCCCATTCGTGGCACATCTGCGCCACGCGCACCGAGCCCTGCATGGTCCAGAAGTGTGGATCGGCCAACGGGATGTCGACCGACTGCAACTGGATCGCATGACCCATTTCACGCCAGTCGGTGGCGATCATGTTGGTCGCGGTTTTCAGGCCCGTGGCGCGACGGAATTCGGCCATGACTTCGCGCCCCGAATAACCGTTCTCCGCACCGCATGGGTCCTCGGCGTACGCCAGAACGTCGTGTTGGTCACGGCACAGGCGAATCGCTTCCTTCAGTGACCACGCGCCATTCGGGTCGAGGGTAATGCGCGCATCGGGGAAGCGTTCGGCGAGGGCGGTGACCGCTTCGATTTCGGCATCGCCGGCGAGCACACCGCCCTTGAGCTTGAAGTCCTTGAAGCCATATTTCGCGTGGGCCGCGACCGCCAGACGGACAACACCTTCGGCGGTCATGGCTTTCTCGTGACGCACGCGGAACCAGTCGTTGTCGGCGTCCGGTTCGCTGCGATAGGCGAGGTCGGTTTCGTTGCGATCACCGACGTAGAACAGGTAGCCGAGCATCTTCACTTCATCGCGCTGTTGACCTTCGCCGAGCAGGGCGGCGACCGGCACATCCAGATGCTGGCCGAGCAAATCGAGCAGGGCGGCTTCAAGGCCGGTAACAGCATGAATGGTGATGCGCAGGTCGAAGGTCTGTAAACCGCGACCACCGGCATCGCGGTCGGCGAAGGTCTGGCGCACCTGATTGAGAATTTTCTGGTAGGTGCCGATCGGGCTGCCGACCACCAGGCTGCGTGCGTCTTCCAGGGTTTGGCGAATGCGCTCGCCGCCCGGTACTTCGCCGACGCCGATGTGGCCGGCGTTGTCCTTGAGAATGACGATGTTGCGGGTGAAAAACGGGCCGTGTGCGCCGCTCAGGTTAAGCAGCATTCCGTCGTGGCCGGCCACCGGAACAATCTGCATGCTGGTGATGATCGGGGCCTTGGCGATTTCTTGTACGGTCATTTGTTTATCCTTTCAGGCGTGACGTGGCGCAGTTTTGGCCGATTCGACGGCAGGCGCGGATTTGGGTTTGTTGCGGGCGGCGAAGACGATGATCGCGGCGATGATCGACGTTGCGGCCAGGCCGTAGAGCCCGCCCTGAATCGAACCGGTGCGTTCTTCCAGCAGGCCGAACGTGGTCGGCGCGACAAAACCGCCCAGGTTGCCCACCGAGTTGATCAGCGCGATGACGCCCGCAGCGATGCGCGCATCCAGATAGGCCTGGGGAATTGGCCAGAACAGCGACGATGCCGATTTGAAACCCAGCGCCGCAAAGCAGATCGCCACGAAAGCGAAGACTGGCCCACCGGTGGTGGACATGAACATCCCGGCCGCTGCAATCAACAGCGCCGCGGCAACCCAGGCTTGCTGGTGCTTCCATTTGCCCGACAGCGTGGCGAAGGCGTACATGCCGATGATCGACAGCAACCACGGAATCGAGTTGAACATCCCGACCTGGAAGTCGCTGAGGTCGCCCATCTTCTTGATGATGCTCGGCAGCCAGAACGTCGCGGCGTAGATGGTCAATTGGATGAAGAAGTAGATCACGCAGAACAGGATGATCTGCCGGTCCTTGAGCAGCTTGCCCAGCGACGGTTTGATCGGAGTCGCGGCTTCGCGGGCCAGTTGTTCGTCGTCGATGGCTTTGACCAAGGCGTCCTGTTCGGCGCGGGTCAGCCATTTGGCATCGTGGGGTTTGGAGTCCAGCCAGAACCAGACAAAGGCGCACAACCCGACCGAGAACATGCCCTCGATGAAGTACATCCATTGCCAGCCGTGCATGCCCAGGCCGCTGATTTGCAGAAGCAACCCGGACAACGGGCCGGAGATCAGCGAGGCAATCGCCGAGCCACTGAGGAATATCGCGATCGCCTTGCCGCGCTCCACGCCGGGCAACCAGCGAGTGAAGTAATAAATCACCCCGGGGAAGAAACCGGCTTCAGCCACGCCCAGCAGAAATCGCAGGATGTAGAAGTGGGTTTCGTTCTGGATAAAGGCCATGCCCGCAGCGACAAGGCCCCAGGTCAGCATGATGCGGGTCAGCCAGATACGTGCGCCGACTTTTTGCAGAAGGATGTTGGAGGGCACTTCGAACAGCGCGTACCCGATGAAGAACAGACCGGCACCGAGGCCGTAGGCGGCAGCACCGATGCCCAGGTCGTGTTCCATGTGGGCGCGGACGAAGCCGATGTTCACCCGGTCAATGTAATTGACGATGAACATGATGACGAACAGCGGCAAGACGTGACGTTTGACCTTGGCGATGGCGGACTTCAGCACCGAATTGGCGTTGTCGTTCATCCCGGAGATGGATGTATTCACTGCGTTTTCTCCCACTCGTTATTGTTATGCGGGGCGTGACGGATGCTGCGTTGTTGATAGACATCATACAACTAGGTTTTTTTGCTGTGCAAGCGTCTTTTCTCAATAAAATAGCGCTGATCGTGAAGTTTGTGAGGCTCGTTTTGGTCAGTGGTAATCTGATTTCAGGCGGTATTAATGCTGCTTGTTGAGTGTTGTCATACAAGCTGAGTGATGTTTTTCCAGAATTCCCATCCGGTGTGGTGCTACGATTCGGTAGCCCCGTTTTCCGGATATCCTCATGCAAGAAGATTTCGACGTGCCTGCCCGCAAGCGCACCCACAACCTGGCCCATGATCTGGTCGAGAAGCTGACCCAGAGCATCCTGCTTGGCCAGATGTCCCCCGGCGACAAGCTGCCGTCGGAGAACACCATCGTTCAGGAACACGGCGTCAGCCGTACGGTGGTGCGCGAAGCCATCTCAAAGTTGCAGGCGTCGGGGCTGGTGGAAACGCGGCACGGTATCGGCACGTTCGTGATCGAGCGTGCGCCGGAGCAGGGCTTACGGCTGAACGTCGATACCGCGCTGGGGGTGCGCAGTATTCTGGAGTTGCGCATGGGCCTGGAAACCCAGGCGGCGGCGCTGGCAGCAACGCGTCGCACCGATCAACAGTTGGCGCAAATGCGCGAAGCCCTCGACGACTATCAACGCCTGTTGGCCAACAATGACAGCTGTGTCGAGGCGGATCGGCGTTTTCATCTGTTGATCGCCGAAGCGACCGGCAATGTCTGCTTTACCGAAATCATGCAGCACCTGGGCAGCGCCATGATCCCGCGAACCCGGGTTAACGCCGCCGAGCGCGGCGCGGTGGATTTGAGCAAGCTTGGGGAACTGGCCAACCTTGAGCACGAGGCGATTCTCAACGCCATCAAACGCCAGGACCCGGACGCGGCGCGGGCGGCGATGTGGCTGCACCTGAGCAACAGCCTCGACCGGTTTTCGCCGAGCTGAGTCTGGCTGTTTTCAATGAGACGGAGTCATCGTTCATCGCGAGCTTGCGCGCGATGGCGTCGCACCTGAAAACGAAAAATCCGAATCAAGCTTCGGCCGCTTGAACCACTACCACCCGCCGCTCCAGATTCAGAGCCAGCACACTCGCCAACACCACCAGCGCACCGACCACAATCATCAGCGTCGGCCGCTCGCCCAGGGCAAACGACGCAATGACCATCGCCGTCGGCGGGGTCAGATAGAGCGTCATGGTCGCCCGGCTCAGGTCGACATGCGCCAGCACATACGCCCAGGCCAGGTACGCCAGCGCACTCGGAAAAATCCCCAGGGCAAACACCGCGAACTGCACGCGCAACGGCGCATTCATCACTTGGTCCGCCAGCCCCGGCAGGAAAAACAACAGCAACGCGGTCCCTGACCAGACTGTGTAGCAAACCAGCGTCAGTCCGTCATAACGCCCGGTGTGATGTTTTTGCAGGGCAAAGTACAGACTCCAGGACACCGCCGCCAACAGGATCAACAAACCGTGGGCATCGAGGCTGCCCAACCCGTGATCACCCGCCACCACAATCACCGCGCCGATCAGCCCGAGCAAGACACAACCCCAGCGCCACAGGCTCACCCGGTCCTTGAATACGAACCGCGCAATCAGGGTGCTGAACAACGGAGTCGTCTGCGCCAGGACACTCGACGCGCCGGCGCTGACCCCTTGTTGCCCGAAGTTGATCGCTACGTGATGCAGGCTCACCGCGAAGAACCCCAACCCGAACAGCAGCGGCAAATCGCGGAGGGCCGGCAGGCGGATGCCTTTGTATATCGCGACCACGGCCATGAACCCTGACGCAATCAGAAAGCGCAGCAGCGCCAGATGCCCGGGCTCGTAGGCTTGCAAACCGATATGAATACCGGTTGGGGAATACCCCCAGCAAGACACGACAAACGCCATGGCCAGAATGATTTTCAGAGGGGAAACGTGGGCGGATATGAGCGGCGTCATGGTCGTGCACCTGTGGGCGGATGCGGCCAGTATCAGAAGGCTCTTGGTTCACCACAACTGACTTATACTGCGCTAAACGTTCATTTTGGGTGATGTATGGAGTTGGCGCAGATTCGCATGTTCAAGACCGTGGCCGAGGAGGGCAGCATCGCGCGTGCCGCCGAGTTGCTGCATTGCGTGCCGTCGAACATCACGGCGCGGATCAAGTCGCTGGAAGCGGAGTTGGGTGTCGCACTGTTCCTGCGTGAGGGACGTGGACTGCGCATCAGTCCGTCGGGGCAAACCTTCCTGGCCTACGCCTCGAAAATTCTGGCGCTGGCCGCCGAAGCCAAGCGCGCCGTGGACCCTTCGGCGGAGCCGTCCGGCCCGTTGCGCATCGGCGCCATCGAGTCTTCGGCCACCGGTCGTTTGCCGCGGTTGCTGGCCAAGTTTCACAAGCGCTATCCGGCGGTGGCGCTGGAGTTGACCACCGGCAGTTGGGGCCAGTTGCTCGACGACACGCTGGGCCATCGGCTGGATGGCGCGATTGTCGCCGTGGATGTCGAGCGCTCGCACCTCAAGCGCACACCGATGTACCGCGAAGACCTTCTGCTGATTGCCTCGACGTCGCTGGGGCCGGTGCGCGACATGACGGATTTGCAGGACAAGACCGTGTTTATGTGGCCCCAGGGCTGTCCGTATCGGGCCGCGCTGGAGCATTGGCTGTTGCGGCAGGGGCTGGCGTTGCCGATTGTCAGCCTGGCCAGTTATGGCGCGATCGTCGGTTGCGTCAGTGCTGGCGCCGGGGTGGCGCTGGTGCCGAAAGGGATTTTCGATCAGTACGCCAAGGGCGCCGGTTGCGTGGGTTATGAGTTTTCCGAACTGACGGCCATCGAAAACCTGTTCTATTGGCACGAAAACGCCGGTGTGCACCCGGCGCGAGAGGCGTTTGTGGCGATGCTCCGCGAAGAGTTTGCCTGACGCAGAACCTGTAGGAGCTGGCTTGCCAGCGATAGCGATCGCCCCGTCACTACAATGTCGACTGGCAGGCCGCAATCGCTGGCAAGCCAGCTCCCGGGGAATTATGTTGCGTGGATATCGCGCATCAACAAGCCGAAGCTCAGATCCACCGCATCCGGTATCGGCAGGTAAACCGTGTGCCCATCACCCGGCGCCACTTCGATGGGCTCGCCTTTGCTGTTCTGCAATTGATGCAGATCGAAGTGGAAATTGCCTTTGGGTGTCATCAGTTCCATGTGATCGCCCAGGGCGAAGCGGTTCTTCACCTTCACCTCCGCCAACCGCTCGCGCCGCTCGCCGGTCAGTTCGCCGACAAATTGCTGCCGCTCCGACACCGAGCTGCCGTTCTGGTAGTTCTGGTATTCGTCATGCACATGGCGGCGCAGAAAGCCTTCGGTGTAGCCGCGTTGGGCGAGCGATTCCAGATCAGTCATCAGGCTGCGGTCGAACTCGAGACCGGCCACCGCGTCGTCGATTGCCCGGCGATACACCTGCGTGGTTCGCGCGCAATAAAAATGCGATTTGGTCCGTCCTTCGATTTTCAGCGAATGCACGCCCATCTGCGTCAAACGCTCGACATGCTGTACAGCGCGCAGGTCCTTGGCGTTCATGATGTACGTGCCGTGCTCGTCTTCGAACGCCGGCATCAGCTCGTCGGGGCGATTGGCCTCCTGCAGCAGGAACAGCTGCTCGGTGGGAGCGCCGATGCCCAGTGTCGGTTCCGGTTCGAAGTGTTGAACGATGTCCCCGACCAGGTTTTCCATGGCCGGTTGCGCCGCATATTTCCAGCGACAGGCATTGGTGCAACTGCCCTGGTTGGCATCGCGCTTGTTCATGTAGCCCGACAACAGGCAACGACCCGAATAGGCCATGCACAATGCGCCGTGGACGAACACTTCCAGCTCCATGGCCGGGACTTGCTGGCGAATCTCGGCGATCTCCTCCAGGGAGAGCTCCCGCGACAGGATGATCCGGCTCAAGCCCTGTAACTGCCAGAACTCGACACTGGCCCAGTTCACCGTGTTGGCTTGAACCGACAGATGAATCGGCATCTGCGGGTAGTGCCGGCGCACCAGCATGATCAGGCCGGGGTCGGACATGATCAACGCGTCCGGCGCCATGGCAATGATGGGGGCCAGGTCCTTGAGGAACGTTTTGAGTTTGGCGTTGTGCGGCGCGATGTTCACCACGACGTAGAAACGCTTGCCCTGGGCCTGGGCCTCGTGAATGCCGAGGGCCAGGTTGGCGTGATCGAATTCGTTGTTGCGCACCCGCAGGCTGTAGCGCGGCTGGCCGGCGTACACCGCATCGGCGCCGTAGGCGAAGGCGTAACGCATGTTTTTCAGGGTGCCGGCGGGGGCAAGCAGTTCCGGAGCAATGAGGTTCATGGTGAGTCGATCGCAAAAGCCGCGCAGGGTAAACGTCTTGGGCCTGGGTTTTATTGATCTGGATCTATGCTTTCTTCACCAACGGAGGGCACTCGTGCGCGCTGCGGTGGCCTAAGCATCAGGACGTACCTTTTACGTCCGGCGCACTGGCATGGATCGGACATGAACGAAGAATCGCTCAGAGACAAATCGTTGGCCATCTTGCTGTTTCTGGTGAGCATCGCGTTCATCTGGATACTGCTGCCGTTTTACGGCGCGGTGTTCTGGGCGGTGATCCTCGGGATCCTCTTTGCGCCCTTGCAACACCAACTGCAATTGAAGTTCGGTTGGCAGCGCAATCTCACGACGCTGCTCACATTGAGCATCTGTTTGCTGATTGCGATCCTGCCCGTGATTATCCTCGGTATTTTTCTGGTCCAGGAGGGTACCGAGCTTTACAGGCGCATTGAAAGCGGCGAGCTGGACATCGCCGGGTATGTGTTGCAGTTCAAGCACAGCCTGCCGCCTTATTTCCAGAATTTGCTCGACCGCTTCGACATGGGCGAGCTGAACGGGTTGCGCGAAAAAATCATCAAGAGCGCCATGTCCGGTAATGAGTTCGTCGCCACCCAGGCCTTCAGCTTTGGTCAGGGGACATTCGAATTCATCCTCAGTTTTTTCATCATGCTGTACATGCTGTTTTTCTTCCTGCGCGATGGTGCGGAGCTCGCACGCAAAGTGCGCATGGCCGTGCCGCTTGAGGAAAACCAAAAGCGCCGGTTGCAACTCAAGCTCAATCGCGTGGTGCGGGCCACAGTGAAGGGCAACCTGGTGGTGGCGATCACGCAGGGTGCATTGGGCGGTTTGATTTTCTGGTTTCTGGATATTCCCAGCGCATTGATCTGGGCGGTGTTGATGGCGTTTCTGTCGCTGTTGCCAGCGGTGGGGGCGGGGATTATCTGGGCGCCGGTCGCCGCGTTTTTCCTGCTCACCGGTGCGATCTGGCAAGGGGTGACGCTGGTATTGTTCGGCGTGTTTGTGATCGGCCTGGTGGATAACGTGTTGCGCCCGATCCTCGTGGGCAAGGACACCAAGATGCCGGACTACCTGATCCTGATCTCAACCATCGGCGGCCTGGCGATTTTTGGTTTGAACGGTTTCGTCATCGGCCCGTTGATTGCGGCCCTGTTCATGTCGAGCTGGGCCATTTTCATCGAAACCAAACCGCGGGTTCAGCTGCCTTAGGCGCTGATTTTTCCGGGCTGGCCGGTGCCGACCCGTTGCGACAGCACCTGGGCGTCGGGCAGCGAAGTGAGCGGGCCGCTGATGGGTTCGCCGTCCTGCATCAGGTACCAGCAGGCGAGCAGGCCCGATGCTCTGAGCGAGGCGGGAACGGCGCTGCCGATAACGGACATGATTTGAACCTGAGACATGCTGAGAACCTCCATCAATCTGTGGAGGTACCTTACGTTCGCGGGGCGGCAACGAAAAATCAACGCGTTTGATAGTGGACATTGATGCGACGGTGGGCAAACGACCGGCTGTCGCTCAGTCGACCACCTGATCGAGCAAATGGACCACTTCCTGCTCATTGAGCAGACCTTTACGCACCAGGCTCTGGGTCAGCAGCGAGAGAAACTTGGCGTTTCGGTGACCTTCCAGGTGCTTGAGCTCGGTCAGTACGTTGTACACCTTGCTGGAGGTGCACAGACCGACAATGCGGTGCGGGTTTTGCGTGGGCATGGCGTCGTCCTTGTTGTTGGTTTTGACAGACAAGCCCGAGCTTGCGGACCTGACATGACAGAAATATGACCGCTTGCTACCGCACGGCAGAAACAGTGACGAATCAGTCTTGCCAATTTGCGTCTACCGCGCATTCCTGAGAGCGACCTCGACGAGATTTATCCAGACCTTGTGGCGAGGGAGCTTGCTCCCTCGCCACAGGTTCAACGTTGCAATCAAGCGGTCAGCATTTTCTGATGTACCTGTTACCAGCGGCCGTATCCGCGATGCGGGCCATAGTAGTAGCCGCGTGGCGGGCCGTAATAACCACGAGGTGGGCCGTAGTAAACCGGGGCCGGTCGGTAATAGATGGGTTGTTGCACGTAGACCGGGGCCGGCTGGTAGTAAACCGGAGGCGGCGGTGCGTAATAAACCGGCGCGGGTTGGGCGTAGACCGGTTGCGGCGCGACATACACCGGTCGATTCGCGTTGATGAGGGCCGAACCGACGATGGCAGTACCGACAATTGCTCCGTATACCGCTGCGTCATTACCACCACCATGGGCTTGCGCCTGACCTGCGATCGCGAGTGCGCCGATCAGCAAGGCAACTGTGGGGATTTTACGGATCATGATAGTTCCTCGTTACTTCGCCCCGGCGCTTGTGTCTGCGATAGACATAAGGATTGTCGTGGGGATACCTCTAAGACAGCTTTTTTTTGCAAATCAGCACAGCCGTTGGGTAAATATTGTGTAAGGTCTGTACCGGTTTGCAGACGGTCGAGAGAGGCCGCAAACAGCTGCATAAACATGATCGATCAGAACCGATGGGCTGGCTAATCCCGTCCATCCGAAAGTGCGTTTGAAGGAGATTTCCATGCAGATGAACCCCAACAAAGACACCCAGTTGTGCATGTCGCTTTCAGGGCGGCCTGGGAACTTTGGCTTGAGATTTCACAATCATCTGTATGAGCAACTGGGCCTGAATTTTTACTACAAGGCCTTTGCCAGCCAGGACCTGCCGGGTGCAGTCGCTGGCATTCGAGCGCTACGGATCCGTGGGTGCGGCGTGTCGATGCCTTTCAAGGAAGATTGCATTGCCCTGGTCGATGAGCTGGATGCATCGGCGGCCGCCATTCAATCGATCAACACAATCGTCAACACCGACGGTCATCTCAAGGCCTACAACACCGACTACATCGCCATCGCTCAATTGCTCCAGACCCACGAAGTGCCCAAGGACTCGACCTTCGTCCTGCGTGGCAGCGGCGGCATGGCCAAAGCGGTGGCCAGTGCCCTGCGTGACGGCGGCTACACCCATGGTCTGATCGTGGCCCGCAACGAGCGCGCAGGGCAGGCATTGGCGCAATCGTTGGGATATGAATGGCAAGCGGAGCTGGGAGAGCGGCGCCCGCAGATGCTGATCAATGTCACACCGATCGGCATGACCGGTGGCCCTGAGGCTGATCAACTGGCCTTCGAAGAGGATGCCATCGCGCAGGCTGAAACGGTCTTCGACGTGGTGGCGATTCCCTCGGAGACACCGCTGATCGTGCGCGGTCGTGCCGAAGGCAAACGGGTGATCACCGGGCTCGAAGTCATCGCCATCCAGGCGCTGGAGCAGTTTGTGTTGTACACCGGCGTGCGGCCGACTGAGGAGCAGTTTCGCAAAGCGGTGGAATTTGCCCGGAGTTGAACCGGTATTGACTGTACGGACGCCATCGCGAGCAAGTTTGCTCCTACAGGTGTGCACCGCAAGCCTGCTCGAGATGGCGGCGGTGCATCCAGCATTAAAGTGACTGAAAGCTCACTCTATTCCAGTCGCTCCAACCGCTCTTCCAACGCCGCAATCCGTGCTTCCAGCTCTTCGATCCGTTCAATTGAAACGCCGCTGCCCGAACTGCGCTCCGACGGGTTCTGTCGGGCCGAGAGAATCGCTTCGATATCTGCCGGATCACCCAATGCGTGGGTATAACGATCTTCACGCTGGCCAGCCTGGCGCGGGATCAATACCGCCAGACCTCGCGCAATCAAACGCTCTAGCTGATGCACCACTTGTTCGGTGTCTTCAAACTCATGCATGCGACCACTGCGGGTCAGCAGTTCGTTGACCGTCTGCGGGCCGCGCAGGAACATCAAACCCGTCAGAATCACCTGCGCCGGCACCAGCTCCAGCGCCTTGTCCACCTTGTGCTCCCAGCGGTCGGCGCGGCTGCCCATCACCAGCTTGGCGAAACCACGTCCCTCAAGGGCGCGCAGGCTCTGCCCGACCTGGCCGGGGGTGAGGTTCATCACCGGCTCGCGGCTGGTCTTCTGGTTGCAGGCGGTTACCAGGGCGTTGAGCGTCAGCGGATAGGTTTCCGGGCTGGTGGCCTGTTTTTCGATCAACGAACCCAGAATGCGGATTTCCGTGCTGCTGAGCCGTGGCTCGTCGAAGGTTTGCTCTTGATCAGTGCTCATCGCGCTTTCCCTATGCCGTCGAAGCAGCCTAGCCTAATCCTTGCAGGATAAAAGACAAGCCGCAGGCCGGTCCGGGATGGCTATAATCGGCCCACGTTTCCTCCCGTCACCACACGAGACCTGCCATGACCATTTCCCTGTACGACGCTTCGGTGCCTGTTTTCCAGCAAATGCTCAACGCCCTGAGCGATGTGCTGAAGAAAGCCGAAGCCCACGCCACCGCCAAGAACATCGACCCGAACGCCTTCCTGCAAGCGCGCCTGTTCCCGGACATGTTCCCGCTGGTACGTCAGGTGCAGATCGCCGTTGACTTCAGCAAAGGCGTATCCGCGCGTCTGGCCGAAATCGAACTGCCGAAGTACGACGACACCGAAACCACCTTCGCCGAGCTGCAAGCGTTGATCGCCAAGGTCCTTGCCTTCATCGGCGAGATCAAGCCAGAGCAGATCAATGGCAAGGAAGGCATCGAGATCGTCACCCGTCCGGGCACGCCTAAAGAGAAGCGCTTCTCCGGTCAGGCTTACCTGCTGACCTACGGCCTGCCGCAGTTCTTCTTCCACGTCACCACCACTTACGCACTGCTGCGCCACAACGGCGTGGAAGTGGGCAAGCGCGATTACATGGGCGCGTTCTAAACCGCCCAGCTACAAAAAAGCCCGCCAAGGTTTGCGCCTTGGCGGGCTTTTTTTGTGCTTTCTGTGGACGCCCGGCTCATTGGAGATGGCAGCCTCAAGCCGTTCCTTTGTAGGAGCCAGGCTTGCCGGCGATGGCGGTCTTAAGTGCGCCATCGCCGGCAAACCGGGCTCCTACAGGATTTGTGTCAGGCCAGACGTTCGGCTTTCTGCTCTTCACCCAGGCAAGCCGCCGCGGTGAACAACACATCGGTGGACGAGTTCAGCGCGGTTTCCGCCGAGTCCTGCAACACACCAATGATGAAACCGACCGCCACCACCTGCATGGCGATTTCGCTCGGGATGCCGAACAGGCTGCACGCCAGCGGAATCAGCAGCAGCGAACCGCCTGCCACACCCGAGGCGCCACAGGCGCAGATTGCGGCAACGACGCTGAGCAGAATGGCCGTTGGAATGTCCACGGCGATCCCCAGCGTGTGCACGGCGGCGAGGGTCAGCACGGTGATGGTGATCGCGGCGCCAGCCATGTTGATGGTCGCGCCCAATGGGATCGACACCGAGTAAGTGTCTTCGTGCAGGCCCAGACGCTTGCTCAATTCCAGGTTGACCGGAATGTTCGCCGCCGAACTGCGGGTAAAGAACGCGGTGATGCCGCTCTCGCGCAGGCAGGTCAGCACTAGCGGGTACGGGTTGCGACGCAGTTTCCAGAACACGATCAGCGGGTTCATCACCAGTGCCACGAACAGCATGCAGCCCAGCAGCACGGCCAGCAGGTGAGCGTAACCGATCAACGCGCCGAAACCGGAGGTGGCCAGGGTCGAGGCCACCAGACCGAAAATACCCAGCGGGGCAAAGCTGATGACCAGGCGCACGATCACGGTCACGCCATTGGACAGGTCGCCCAGCACTTCGCGAGTGGTGTTGCCCGCGTGGCGAATGGCGATGCCCATGCCGATGGCCCAGGCGAGAATGCCGATGAAGTTGGCATTCATCAGCGCACTGACGGGGTTATCGACCACGCTCAGCAGCAGACTTTGCAGCACTTCACCGATACCACCCGGTGCCGTCACCGCGACGTCCTGAGTCGACAGCACCAGGCTCGACGGAAACATCATACTGGCCACCACCGCGACCACCGCGGCGGCGAAAGTGCCCAGCAGATAAAGGAACAGAATCGGCCGGATATGAGTTTCCTGGCCGTGCTTGTGGTTGGCGATGGAGGCCATGACCAGCACAAACACCAGAATCGGCGCGACCGCTTTCAGCGCGCAGACAAACACTTTGCCGATAAACGCAGTCGACTTCGCCGCTTCAGGCGCAATCAAGGCCAGGACAATACCGGCGATAAGGCCGATCACGATTTGCGTGACCAGGCTCAGGCGTTTCAGGCGGAGCAGTAGAGGAGGGGATGAAGCAGTCATAAAACGGCATCTCTGAATTTTTATAAGTGCGTGGTTTCACCGTGGTTGCAGCAACAAACGGGGCAGGCCGCAGGCGGGAAACCGAAAAGGAAACACTGGGTGTACGTTTTTCAGGGCGCGGACTTTATCACAGCGTAGGCAGGATCTTTCAGACCTGTGACGAACTGCCACCATGGCAATCAACGCGAAATGCAGGTTCGTGCAACCGCCTGTGGAAGCACTCTGTTAAGATTCGCCATCCTCATTTTCATCTCTGCCAGTGGGCCTTCGGGCTATCGCTGGTGTCGTCGTTTTTTCTGGAGTTCTGCATGCTGTTGCCGATTCTTCTGTTGTCCGCCGCCGGTTTTACGGTGCTGACCACGGAATTCATCATCGTTGGCCTGTTGCCGGCGATTGCCCGGGATCTGGACGTCAGCATCCCGCAAGCGGGTTTACTGGTGACCCTGTTCGCCCTCACCGTCGCCGCATTCGGGCCGTTCCTTACCGCGTATTTCTCCCGCTTCGAGCGGCGCAAGCTGTTCATCTCGGTGTTGATCCTGTTCGGTATGGCCAACGCGGTCGCGGCGCTGGCACCGAATATCTGGGTGATGGCGTTTGCCCGATTGGTCCCGGCGCTGGGGCTGCCAGTGTTCTGGGCCTTGGCCAGCGAGACGGCGGTGGACATCGTTGGGCCGGACTATGCCGGGCGCGCCGTTGCCAAGATCGGCTTCGGCATCGTCTGCGCCACGGTATTCGGCATTCCGGTGGGCACGCTGATTTCGGATGCATTCGGCTGGCGCAGTGCGTTCGGCATTCTGGCGGTCATCGCTTTCGCCAAGGCGTTGCTGCTGTTTATCTATTTGCCGAAAACCAACTTGCACCAGCATCAGGTGAGCTTTCGCTCGCAATTCAGCATCCTGCGCAGCCCGCTGATACTCGGGCACATCTTGCTATCGGTCGTGGTGTTCAGCGGCATGTTCACCGCGTACACCTATCTGGCCGATATTCTTGAGCGGCTCGCCGGTTTCAATGGCACGGTGGTTGGCTGGTGCCTGATGGGTTTCGGTGCGGTCGGGCTGATCGGCAACTCGTTGGGCGGTCGCGCGGTGGATCGTCACCCGCTGGTGGCATCGATGATGTTCTGCGCGTTCATGATCGCCGGCCTGGTGGCGCTGGTGCCGAACATTCATTCGCCCGTCGGGCTGGCGGCGGCAATGGGCATCTGGGGCGTGACTCAGGCCGCGCTGTTCTTGGTCAGCCATGTGCGCTTGATGAAAGTCGCGCCGGAAGCGCCGGCATTCGCCGCGTCCTTGAACATTGCCGGGGCCAACTTCGGCATCGGCCTGGGCGCCATGATCGGCGGGCGGGTGATCGACAGCGTTGGCCTGCAAGGTCTTGGCTTCGCGGCGGCCGGTTTTATCCTCGCCTCGATCCTGCTGGCAATTGCGCTGATGTCGTTCAAAGCTCGCGAAGTCTGTGCCTGAAACGTCACAACTCGGTAAACAACTGGCGTCGGGCACCTTCGGTAATGGCGACGATGCCGGGGTGCTTGACCTTGCGTTCGACCGAAATGGCGTAGAACGACTCCGTCACCGCGTCGGTCTGGCCAATCACCGCCACGCCGCATTGGCGTTTCACTTCATCGGCAATCACGCTCGGGCCAATGAAAATCCCGCTGCCGGATTGGCCGAAGGCCTGCATCAAGGCGCTGTCGTCGAACTCACCGACAATCTGCGGCTGGATCTGCTGCTCGGCGAACCAACGCTGCAAACGGCTGCGCACCACGGTTTCCGGACCGGGGATCAACAACGGCGCACCGTGCAGGTTACGCGGGAAATCTTCGCCGTAACGGGCGGCGAGTTCCGGAGTGGCGAAAAAGCTGATCCCGCATTCCCCCAGCTTCTGGCTATAACCCTTGATGTCCAGGTGCGACGGCATCGGGCTGTCGGAAATCACCAGGTCCAGGCGCTGGATCGCCAGGTCGGCGAGCAGGCGCTCCAGTTTGTCTTCGCGGCAGGTGATACGCAGCGGCTCGCTCAGTTCCATGGTCGGTGCGATCAGGCGATAAACGATGGATTTGGGGACAACGTCGGCGACGCCAACGCGAAACAGGATTTGCTGTTCATTGGGTTGGGCGCGCAACATCAACTCCAGTTCGCCCCCCAGCTGAAACATTTGTTCGGCGTAGGGCAGGGTCTGCCGACCGGCCTCGGTGAGTTCCAGTTGCCGACCAACCCGGCGAAACAACTCGATGCCATAGGTCTGTTCCAGCAGTGAAATCTGCCCGCTGATCGTTTGCGGCGTGAGGTTCAGCTGTTCACAGGCGCGCACGATGCTGCCGGTTTTGGCCACCACCCAGAAGTAATGCAGTTGCCGATAGTTGAGCATGGCTGAGTTCTCCCGTAGGAGCTGCCGCAGGCTGCGATCTTTTGATGTTGATTTAAAAACAAGATCAAAAGATTGCAGCCTTCGGCAGCTCCTATATTCGTAAAAACCGAAGTATACATGGCAAAAATACGAATTTTCCTGAAGTGTTTGTCCCCCTAGAATGCATCGCTATTAACGGGCCATCGTTTCGGCCTCGTTTGTTCTATCGAGGAAAACATCATGAAGGTTAAAGCCACGGCACTGCTGATTACGTCTTTACTGGTACTGGCCGGTTGCGACCAGGCCGAGAAAAGCGCTCAACAATTGATGGGCAAGGCTGCCGAAAGCGCCAAACAGGCGATTGACGATACCCACAAAGCCGCCGAGCAAGCGCTCAGCGATGCCACGGGCAGTTTGATCAGCAAGAAAGAATCAACGGAAAAAGATGCGGAAAAAACCGAATCTTCTTCCCAGGAAATCTAAACGTCTTACAACGAGTCAGGACTGACCCATGGAATACCTTTTACAACTTGCCGCCAGCCCCGCTGCCTGGGTCGCTTTGTCGACGCTGATCGTGATGGAAATCGTGCTTGGCATCGATAACCTGATCTTCATCTCGATCCTGACCAACAAACTGCCCCTGAAAAATCGGCAGAAGGCACGCCGTATCGGTATCGGCATGGCTTTGATCCTGCGCCTGGGCTTGCTGAGCACCATCGCCTTCATCGTCCAGTTGACCGCGCCGGTGATCGAGATACTCGGCCATGCGCTCTCCTGGAAGGACATGATCCTGATTGCCGGTGGCCTGTTCCTGTTGTGGAAGGCAACCTCCGAGATCCATCACAGCATGGACCCGGCGCCAGAAGATCCGAAGTCGGCGACATCGACCGTGACCCTGGGTTTTGCTGCGGCGATCGGTCAGATCCTGATGCTGGACATGGTGTTCTCCATCGACAGCATTATTACCGCTGTCGGCATGACCGAGCATTTGCCGATCATGGTCATCGCAGTGGTGGTGTCGGTGCTGGTGATGTTGTTCGCGGCTGATCCGCTGGCCAAGTTCATCAACGACAACCCGACCGTGGTGATGTTGGCCCTGGGCTTCCTGATCATGATCGGTATGACGCTGATCGCCGAAGGCTTCGGGGCCCACGTACCGAAAGGTTACGTCTATGCGGCGATGGCATTCTCGGCGACAGTCGAGGTGCTGAACATACTGCGTCGCAACCGGCATCAGCGCTTGGCTGCTGAAGCCTGATCCTCGCTAAATGAAACGGCCGCCTGGACTCCAAGGGAGTACAGGCGGCCGTTTTTGTTTGTGTCCCGTTAAAAAATCGTCAGTGTGCGCTGGCGTGTGAAACCGGCGATTCTTCGTTTTTCGCCAGCGGCGCTGACTGAACAGGGTGGTGATGGTGGCGGCGGGTAACTCGCAGAACCCCCCATAACATGGCGGCGGCGACGGCCAGCCAACCGGAAATCAACATCACGATGGTCATTGCCAGGCTCATCTGTGCCTCCTCTTTGCCCTGCTGCGGGCGCACTCGCTGTGCTTCTGCTCTTTAGAACACAGTCTAGCCGTTGCTGTATTTCAGGCTATTGACCAAAGGTCGGCTACCACCAACCAGTTCGCTCTATCCAATACACTCAACTACCGTTTAAGGCTATACCGACGCCGCGCCGCCCCCTATGATCGTCGGCCAAGCCGGGAATGGGATTGCCTGGCAACTGAATAAGAGAGTGATGATGGTGCGAGTGATTTCTCGAACGCTATCGGTGGCGCTGATCGTGGCCAGCCTGGCGGGTTGTGCGGGGAGCGTTGATCCGCAGGTCAAACGCCTGCCGGAGCGTGTCGAGCTCAGTGGTCGTTTCTACAAAGGCGTCGCGAACCAGAGCGGGCCGCAAGTGCTGGCGAGCATGTTGTCCCAGCAGGGGATCGTGATCACGCCGGGCCTGCTCGATAAGCCTTTGCATTTGCCGGGCGCAGAAGCGCAGCTGCAACAGAACATGCAAAACCTTGCTCGTGAATATGGAATGGTTGTTTATCCACTCGACAGTAATCTGCCCGCCTTGTTGACCCAGGTGGCGGCCGGTTATCCGGTGATGGTGCGCTTCACGGAAGGCTCTGTGATGTGGACCGAGCCTCGTTACGCGATTCTTTCCGGATACAATCGCCAGAAACAGACCGTCCTGCTGCGGGCCGGCATGAATCGAAACACGCGGATGAGCTTCAGCTCGTTCGAATCAGCGTTCAAGGACGCTGGCGGTTGGGCGGTCTTGATCCAGAGCCCGACGCAAATCCCGGCCCAGGTCGATCAACAGCGCTGGCTCAAGGCCGCGAACGACCTGGCCCAGGCCGGTCAGGAACAGGCGGCCGCCAAAGCTAAACAAGCCTTGGCCGGACAGTAACTCCGTTCGTCACCTGCCGGGCACCTGCGCCCGTTAACAACCTCTGATCTGTACAGGCCCGAATTGTTTCGGGCCATACGATCAGGAGGCGCCCATGGCTCATTCCACTACGCCCGAGGGCCCACACTCGTCTGAACAGTCTTCCGGGGATGAACTTGGTTTCGACCCCGACTCTCCGGATCTGGCTGATCCTCAAGTCGATCCCACAGGTCCGGCCAAAGCGCCGCGGGATATAAAACCGGGCGACAACTCCAAGGTTCCGGCGAAGCCCTACGATCCCCTTGGCGATCTGAAACCACGGACTTGATGGAGGTGTGTATGTCTACCGATTCGAGTTTCGATGACAAGCGTCCGGAAACGGTTCCTACCACTCCCGAGCAAGACCCTGACCCGGTGATGGACCCGAACAGCCCGTTACGCGATCCGCTGGTGCGGCCAACGGTGGTGCCGACTGAGCATCCAAAGGGATGGCGAGATCCGAGCACTGGCGACGGTATTCCGGATGATGACCAGATGCCGCTGCCTAATGATTAATCGCTAGAAAAAACTGTGGCGAGGGAGCCTGCTTCTGCTGGACAGCGTAGCTGTCCCATGGGGCCGCTTCGCAGCTCAGCGGGAGCAGGCTCCCTCACCACAGGTTCGTGTCGCGTTGTTACTTCGAGGCTTCAACCACGCCGCTCTGGCGTTGCTTGAGGTTTTTGTCCGATTTGTACTGCAACGCTACGGACGGCACCGTCGCGCTGTTGCCGGTTTCGACCCATTTGCGAATGCGCGTGGCATCGGCGAAGTGGGTGTACTTGCCGTATGCGTCAAGAATGACCAGCGCAACCGGGCGGTTAGCCATATGGGTCACCAGCACCAGGCAGTGACCAGCAGCGTTGGTAAAACCGGTCTTGGTCAGTTCGATGTTCCAGTTCGGCTTGTTGACCAGGTGATCGGTGTTGCGAAAACCCAGGCTGTAATTGGGTTTGCGGAACGACACGGTTTTTTGTTTGGTGGTGCTCAGCTCTGTCAGCAAGGGGTGCTTGTGCGCGGCGACCAATAGCTTGCTCAGGTCGCGCGCGGTGGAGACGTTGCGCGGAGACAGGCCGGTCGGTTCGACAAAGTGCGTGCTGGTCATGCCCAGTGCCCTTGCCTTGGCGTTCATGGCGGCAATAAACGCTACGTAGCCGCCCGGATAGTGGTGGGCCAGGCTCGCGGCGGCACGGTTCTCCGAAGACATCAGCGCAATCAGCAACATTTCCCGGCGTGGCATCTCGCTGTTGAGCTTGACCCGGGAAAACACGCCCTTCATTTCCGGGGTGTCACTGATGTTGATGTTGATGTACTCGTCCATATTTTGGCGGGCTTCGACCACCACCAGACCGGTCATCAACTTGCTGACGGAAGCGATGGGTACCACCACGTCCGGGTTATTGGCATAGATGACTTTGTTGGTCTGTAAATCCACCAGCAAAGTGCTGCCGGACGCGAGCTTGAGTCGTGTGTTGTCCCGCGGCGCCGCGGTCGTTTCGCCAGCGCTGGCGATTGGCGTGATGAGAATCCCTGTAACGGCAAACAATAGGCTCAGGATAGAGAGGCGGATTTTCACGCTGGCAGACTCATAAGGTGTTGATAAGCCGTTTGTAACGGGCTATTTCTCAAAAGCGCGACATTCTGGAGTATGGCTGAATAACTGTCGATGGTTGTTCAACTAACAGGTGAAAGTCCTTGGAAACATGAAAAAAACGTCATTTTCCGGCGGATGGTCGATCTTTTTTTTCAGGCAAAAAAAACCCCGCGATGGGCGGGGTTCTCTTCATGCCAATCTGCAACTCAGCTGTGCAGTGTTTCAGCTGCGTACAGCGTGTTTTCCAGCAGGCAGGCGCGGGTCATCGGGCCAACGCCGCCCGGCACCGGCGTGATCCAGCCTGCGCGGGGCAGGGCGGTTTCGTAGATCACATCGCCCACCAGCTTGCCGTCTTCCTGACGGTTGATGCCGACGTCGATCACGATCGCGCCTTCCTTGATCCACTCACCCTTGACCAGGCCCGGTTTGCCGGCCGCGACCACGACCAGATCGGCGCGACCCACGTGGCCGGCCAGATCCTTGGTGAAGCGGTGGGTGACGGTCACGGTGCAACCGGCCAGCAACAGCTCCATCGCCATCGGACGACCAACAATGTTGGACGCGCCGACAACGACTGCATTCATCCCGTACAAATCGGCACCGGTGCTTTCCAGCAAGGTCATGATGCCTTTAGGGGTGCAAGGACGCAGCAGTGGAATGCGCTGGGCCAGGCGACCGACGTTATAAGGATGGAAGCCGTCGACGTCCTTGTCTGGACGAATGCGCTCCAGCAATTTGGAGGCGTCCAGATGCTCTGGGAGTGGAAGCTGAAGGAGAACGCCGTCAATTGCCGGGTCGTCGTTCAAACGATCGATCAGATCGGTCAGCGCTTCTTGAGTGGTTTCGGAAGGCAGGTCATAAGCTTGAGAAAGGAAGCCGACCTCTTCACAGTCTTTACGCTTGTGCGAGACATAAACCTGAGAGGCAGGATCGCTGCCGACCAGGATCACCGCGAGGCCCGGTGTGCGCAGGCCTTGCTGGCGACGCTCGGTGACGCGTAGGGCGATCTGCTGGCGCAGGCTGGCGGCGATCGATTTGCCGTCGATAAGTTGTGCAGTCATTGCGCGTGATTAACCATCGAGAGGGGAAAAAAAGAGAACGCATTCTCGCATGTCATGAGGTGAGGGCAAAGGCGCTTGGTCTGCAAATTCCTCTAACCCCTTTAATTAAATGAATTTTTTATAAAAAGGATTTGACGACCTCCGGGGCGCTCTATACTATTCGTCGCACTTGTCGGGCACAGCCTAGCACTGGTTGAGAAGGTCGAGCGGAATCACAGTTCTGCAAGACCGAAAAGCACTTAGTTTGTAGTCCTTCAAGGTTACAGCTAACAAGGCGCCCGTAGCTCAGCTGGATAGAGCATCCGCCTTCTAAGCGGATGGTCGCAGGTTCGAGTCCTGCCGGGTGCGCCATTAGGCAGCTTTGGCACAAGTAACGCGATATGGTGGGCGTAGCTCAGTTGGTAGAGCACGGGATTGTGACTCCCGTTGTCGTGGGTTCGATCCCCATCGTCCACCCCATATTTCGAAAGGCGCCAGATTAACAGTCTGGCGCCTTTGCTTTAAAAGCTTCAATCCGCGGATGTGGTGGAATTGGTAGACACACTGGATTTAGGTTCCAGCGCCGCGAGGCGTAAGAGTTCGAGTCTCTTCATCCGCACCAAATAAAGCTTCGCTCATGTCGGTTGGCATGAATGGGGTTTCACAAGGAAGTCGTTCATTCTTTGTAATGCAATATGGTGGGCGTAGCTCAGTTGGTAGAGCACGGGATTGTGACTCCCGTTGTCGTGGGTTCGATCCCCATCGTCCACCCCATATTCCGAAAGGCGCCAGATTTAACAGTCTGGCGCCTTTTTTGTTTTAGTGG
The DNA here is from genome assembly GCF_030417915.1 of Pseudomonas sp. C32. NCBI lineage: Bacteria > Pseudomonadati > Pseudomonadota > Gammaproteobacteria > Pseudomonadales > Pseudomonadaceae > Pseudomonas > Pseudomonas sp. C32. The sequence continues at coordinate 100,401 of NZ_JAUHUK010000004.1, forward strand.
CTGCAGGTTCTGAGTCGCAGCGGCGGGGCGTTTCGTCGTATTTATGTTTCTCGATGATGCCGCGCTGCCCGCCGGCCTTGCTTGCAAGATCGGCTGTCAGGGAGATGATTGGCAGTCTCTTCTATATATAGAAGGGGTGGCGCAGAGCCCTGGCGTGATTGGCTGTAATTGCCATCGGGGCGAGGTGCATTCGTGCATTCGCACCTATAAATTGCCTGCTGCGTTTTTACCCGTTTTCAGTAGGGTGACTTCTTGAGTTTGACCCACTAGAATGCATGCCCTTGATTCTGGGGTCGGAAACGGCCGGCTAACGTCTGTGCAACGAGGAATATCCATGCAAGTTTCTGTTGAAAATACTACTGCTCTTGAGCGCCGCATGAGCGTCACCGTGCCGGCTGAGCGCATCGAGACTCAGGTCAACAAGCGTCTGCAGCAGACCGCCCAAAAGGCCAAGATTGCTGGCTTCCGTCCAGGCAAAGTGCCAATGAGCGAAATCAAGCGCCGTTTCGGTGCTGACGCTCGTCAGGAAGCTGTAGGCGACGTGATCCAGTCTTCTTTCTACGAAGCTGTGGTTGAGCAGAAGCTGAACCCGGCTGGTTCGCCGTCGATCGAGCCAAAATCCCTGGAAGCTGGCAAGGACCTGGAATACGTAGCCGTATTCGAAGTGTTCCCTGAGTTCACCGTTGCCGGTTTCGAAGGCATCACTGTCGAGCGCCTGAGCGCCGAAGTGACTGACGCCGATCTGGACAAGATGCTGGACGTCCTGCGCAAGCAGAACACCCGTTTCGAAGTGGCCGATCGCGCTGCCCAGAACGAAGACCAGCTGAACATCGATTTCGTCGGCAAGGTTGACGGTGAAGTGTTCGCCGGTGGTTCCGCCAAGGGCACTCAGCTGGTGCTGGGTTCCGGTCGCATGATCCCTGGCTTCGAAGAAGGCCTGGTTGGCGCTAAAGCTGGTGAAGAACGCGTTCTGAACCTGACTTTCCCAGAGGACTACCAGAACCTCGACCTGGCTGGCAAAACCGCCGAGTTCACCGTAACCGTGAACACCGTTTCCGAGCCTAAGCTGCCTGAGCTGAACGAAGAATTCTTCGCTCAATTCGGCATCAAGGAAACCGGCCTGGAAGGCTTCCGCACCGAAGTTCGCAAGAACATGGAGCGCGAGCTGCGTCAGGCGATCAAATCCAAGGTCAAGAATCAGGTAATGGACGGTCTGCTGGCCACCAACCCGATCGAAGTGCCAAAGGCTCTGCTGTCCAACGAAGTTGACCGTCTGCGCGTGCAGGCTGTTCAGCAGTTCGGCGGCAACATCAAGCCTGACCAACTGCCGGCCGAGCTGTTCGAAGAGCAAGCCAAGCGCCGCGTAGTGCTGGGTCTGATCGTGGCTGAAGTGGTCAAGCAATTCGACCTCAAGCCTGACGAAGCCCGCGTTCGCGAGATGATTCAGGAAATGGCTTCGGCCTACCAGGAGCCTGAGCAAGTTGTGTCCTGGTACTACAAGAACGACCAGCAGCTGAACGAAGTTCGTTCTGTTGTGCTGGAAGAGCAAGTTGTGGATACTGTTCTGCAGAAAGCTAGCGTGACCGACAAGTCGGTCTCTTACGAAGAAGCAGTCAAGCCGGTAGAAGCACCACAAGCCGACTGATCTTTCTTGCGGTAAGAAGCACACACCATAAGCCAGCTCTCGAGCTGGCTTATGCGTATTCAAGACATAACTATTTGGGAGTGACTGCAGAGCATGTTCCGTAATTCGTATATTCAGCAGAACTCTGATATCCAGGCCGCAGGCGGCCTGGTCCCGATGGTTGTCGAGCAGTCCGCTCGTGGCGAGCGCGCCTATGACATCTACTCGCGTCTCCTCAAGGAGCGAGTGATCTTTCTGGTTGGTCCGGTAGAGGACTACATGGCCAACCTGATCTGTGCGCAGCTGCTGTTCCTTGAAGCGGAAAACCCGGACAAGGACATCCATCTCTATATCAACTCCCCGGGCGGTTCGGTGACGGCGGGTATGTCGATCTACGACACCATGCAGTTCATCAAGCCTAACGTGTCGACCACCTGTATCGGTCAGGCGTGCAGCATGGGCGCGTTCCTGCTGACGGCCGGTGCTCCTGGCAAGCGTTTCTGCCTGCCTAACTCGCGTGTGATGATTCACCAGCCACTGGGCGGCTTCCAGGGGCAGGCATCGGATATCGAAATCCATGCCAAGGAAATCCTCTTCATTCGTGAGCGTCTCAACACGCTGATGGCCAAACACAGCGGCCGTACGCTTGAAGAAATCGAGCGCGATACCAACCGCGATAACTTCATGAGTGCAGAAGCCGCGCGTGAGTATGGGCTGATCGATGAAGTCATCACCCAGCGCCCCGCTTAAATTAAGCAGCTCAAAATAAGGTTGGTCGGCGGGTCCGATCACCAGCGGGCTTGAAAAAGCCCGCAATAGCCTTCATCTTGTGTTGCAAGCCTATCGGATTTGGATCGAACGAATGACTGACACCCGCAACGGCGAGGACAACGGCAAGCTGCTCTATTGCTCCTTCTGTGGCAAAAGCCAGCATGAAGTACGCAAATTGATTGCCGGCCCCTCGGTCTTTATCTGCGACGAGTGCGTCGACCTGTGCAACGACATCATCCGTGAGGAGGTGCAGGAAGCCCAGGCCGAAAGCAGCGCGCATAAATTGCCTTCGCCTAAAGAAATCAGCGGCATCCTTGATCAGTACGTGATTGGTCAGGAGCGTGCAAAAAAGGTTCTGGCCGTAGCGGTGTACAACCACTACAAGCGCCTGAACCAGCGTGACAAAAAGAATGACGACGTCGAACTCGGCAAAAGCAACATTTTGCTGATCGGCCCGACAGGCTCGGGTAAGACCCTGCTTGCCGAAACACTGGCCCGTTTGCTGAACGTTCCGTTCACCATCGCCGACGCAACCACCCTCACCGAGGCGGGTTACGTGGGTGAAGATGTCGAGAACATCATTCAGAAGCTGCTGCAGAAGTGCGATTACGACGTAGAAAAAGCCCAGATGGGTATTGTCTACATCGACGAAATCGACAAGATTTCCCGCAAGTCTGACAACCCGTCAATCACCCGGGACGTTTCCGGTGAGGGCGTGCAGCAGGCCTTGCTCAAGTTGATCGAAGGCACGGTCGCTTCCGTACCGCCTCAAGGTGGCCGCAAGCATCCGCAGCAGGAATTCCTGCAGGTCGACACCCGTAATATCCTGTTCATCTGCGGCGGTGCGTTCTCTGGTCTTGAGAAAGTCATTCAAAACCGTTCCACCAAGGGTGGCATCGGTTTCAACGCAGAAGTGCGCAGCAAGGAAGAAGGCAAGAAGGTTGGTGAGTCCCTGCGTGAAGTCGAGCCTGACGATCTGGTCAAGTTCGGTCTGATCCCTGAATTCGTTGGTCGTCTGCCGGTTCTTGCAACGCTGGACGAGCTTGACGAGGCTGCGCTGATGCAGATCCTCACCGAGCCGAAGAATGCTCTGACCAAGCAGTATGCCAAGCTGTTCGAGATGGAAGGCGTTGATCTGGAGTTCCGTTCCGACGCTCTCAAGTCGGTCGCCAAACGTGCCCTGGAACGCAAAACCGGTGCCCGTGGCCTGCGCTCGATTCTCGAAGGTGTATTGCTCGACACTATGTATGAGATCCCCTCGCAGTCCGAGGTGAGCAAAGTAGTGATCGATGAAAGCGTAATTGAAGGCAAATCCAAGCCACTGTATATCTACGAAAACAGTGAGCCGACTGCCAAGGCCGCGCCAGACGCTTAAGCGTCACGCAGCTGAAATAAAGAAGGGGCCTTCGGGCCCCTTTGCTATTGTGGGCCCCGTATGGGGCCGGCTTTGCCTGTGATCGCGGCCTGACAGGCGGCTTTTTCGGTCGTGCCCGGGCCACCGCAGGCAGCATTCTTTTAACTGGTACTTTTATCAGCTTGTTTTTTTCCAAAGCAGCCCCCATCTTGGTTTCAAGCTTACTTCCATCTGTTTACGGCCTTATGGCCGCCGTAGAGGCGAAATCATGAAGACAACCATCGAATTGCCTCTCCTGCCATTGCGTGATGTCGTGGTTTATCCGCACATGGTTATCCCGCTGTTCGTGGGGCGCGAGAAATCCATCGAAGCCCTCGAGGCCGCGATGACGGGCGACAAGCAGATTCTTCTGCTGGCCCAGAGAAACCCGGCTGACGATGATCCCGGTGAAGATGCCCTTTATCGCGTCGGCACCATTGCCACCGTTCTGCAGCTGCTGAAACTGCCTGACGGCACGGTCAAGGTTCTGGTCGAAGGTGAGCAGCGGGGCGCTGTAGAGCGTTTCATCGAAGTGGATGGCCACTGCCGCGCCGAAGTCTCCCTGATCGACGAAGTCGACGCGCCTGAGCGCGAGTCGGAAGTGTTCGTTCGCAGCCTGCTGTCTCAATTCGAACAATATGTGCAACTGGGCAAAAAAGTCCCGGCTGAAGTCCTGTCGTCGCTCAACAGCATCGACGAACCAGGTCGCCTGGTGGACACCATGGCTGCGCACATGGCCCTGAAGATCGAACAGAAGCAGGAAATTCTCGAAATCATCGATTTGTCGGCCCGGGTCGAGCACGTCCTGGCGTTGCTGGATGCCGAGATCGACCTGCTGCAAGTCGAAAAGCGCATTCGCGGTCGTGTCAAAAAACAAATGGAGCGCAGTCAGCGCGAGTACTACCTGAACGAGCAGATGAAGGCTATTCAGAAAGAGCTCGGCGACAGCGAGGAAGGTCACAACGAAGTCGAGGAGCTGAAAAAGCGCATCGATGCCGCTGGCCTGCCGAAAGACGCGCTGGCCAAGGCAACGGCCGAGCTGAACAAGCTCAAGCAAATGTCGCCAATGTCCGCCGAAGCCACCGTGGTGCGCTCGTACATCGACTGGCTGGTTCAGGTGCCGTGGAAGGCCCAGAGCAAAGTCCGTCTGGACCTGGCGCGTGCAGAGGACATCCTCGACGCGGACCACTATGGCCTGGAAGAAGTCAAAGAACGCATCCTCGAATACCTCGCCGTGCAAAAACGCGTGAAGAAAATTCGCGGTCCTGTGTTGTGCCTGGTCGGTCCTCCGGGGGTGGGTAAAACTTCTCTGGCGGAGTCGATTGCCCACGCCACCAACCGCAAATTCGTGCGCATGGCCCTTGGCGGTGTGCGTGACGAGGCTGAAATTCGTGGTCATCGCCGTACTTACATCGGTTCGATGCCAGGTAGATTGATTCAAAAGATGACAAAAGTGGGCGTTCGCAACCCGCTGTTCCTGCTCGATGAAATCGACAAAATGGGCAGCGACATGCGTGGCGATCCAGCGTCGGCGTTGCTGGAAGTGCTCGATCCGGAGCAGAACCACAACTTCAACGATCACTATCTGGAAGTCGATTACGACCTGTCCGATGTGATGTTCCTTTGCACCTCGAACTCCATGAACATTCCGCCGGCGCTGCTGGACCGGATGGAAGTGATTCGTCTGCCGGGCTACACGGAAGACGAGAAGATCAACATCGCCGTCAAATACCTTTCGCCGAAGCAGATTACTGCCAACGGCTTGAAGAAAGGCGAGCTGGAATTCGACGCCGACGCGATTCGCGACATCATCCGCTACTACACCCGCGAAGCCGGTGTACGGGGGCTGGAGCGCCAGATCGCCAAGGTTTGCCGCAAAACCGTCAAAGAGCATGCGTTGGAAAAACGCTTCTCGGTGAAGGTCACGGCCGACATGCTGGAACACTTCCTGGGCGTGCGTAAATTCCGCTACGGCCTGGCTGAGCAGCAGGATCAGATCGGTCAGGTGACTGGCCTGGCGTGGACGCAAGTGGGCGGCGAACTGCTGACCATCGAGGCCGCAGTCGTTCCCGGCAAGGGCCAATTGATCAAGACCGGCTCCCTGGGTGACGTCATGGTCGAATCGATCACGGCTGCCTTGACCGTTGTCCGTAGCCGGGCGAAGAGCCTGGGGATTCCTGTGGACTTCCATGAGAAGCGCGACACGCATATCCACATGCCGGAAGGGGCGACTCCGAAGGACGGCCCGAGCGCGGGCGTGGGCATGTGCACGGCCCTGGTGTCGGCGTTGACCGGCATTCCGGTTCGCGCCGATGTCGCCATGACCGGCGAAATCACCTTGCGTGGTCAGGTGCTGGCGATTGGCGGTTTGAAAGAAAAACTGCTGGCCGCTCACCGTGGCGGAATCAAGACTGTGATCATTCCTGAAGAGAACGTGCGTGATCTCAAAGAGATTCCGGACAATATCAAGCAGGATCTACAGATTAAACCGGTTAAATGGATTGACGAGGTCCTGCAAATTGCGCTGCAATACGCGCCGGAGCCCTTGCCGGATGTGGCTCCGGAGATAGTCGCGAAGGATGAGAAACGCGACGCGGATTCCAAGGAAAGAATTAGCACGCATTAGTACGTATTTGCCTGGGGGGCTTCCTTGACAGTTTTTTAGAGCCCTTGTTATAAAGCGGCTCTTAAGTGTCTGTAGGCCATTCAGCACTCGTTTTGCTTTCACCAAAAAAACTTAGAATCATACTCAAATAGATATAAGGGGACTTAGAGTGAACAAGTCGGAACTGATTGATGCTATCGCTGCATCCGCTGATATCCCGAAAGCTGCTGCTGGCCGTGCGCTGGACGCTGTAATCGAATCCGTCACTGGCGCTCTCAAGGCTGGTGACTCTGTTGTTCTGGTTGGTTTCGGTACTTTCTCCGTAACTGATCGTCCAGCTCGCATTGGTCGTAACCCACAGACCGGTAAGACGCTGGAAATCGCAGCAGCCAAAAAACCAGGTTTCAAAGCCGGTAAAGCACTGAAAGAAGCTGTCAACTAAGTTCGATTCAGGTTTTTACCCATCCGGGTCGGGGTCATGCCTGACTTGGCAGCGGAGCGGCAGTCCAGACGGCAGGTCGCCGGCTACAGACGCCGAGGGCCATGAGTTCAAGCCGCCCTCGATCCGCTCCGCCAGTTACGAGAAGGCGCATCCTCGGATGCGCCTTTCTTCTATCCGGATTCTACCCACGCTCCACGGTTGCCTAATTTTGAAGTTCAACCGTTTCTGGGGGACGCATGCTGCAGAATATCAGGGACAATTCACAAGGCTGGATTGCCAAGACCATTATCGGGGTCATCGTTGCACTGATGGCTTTGACTGGTGTCGATGCCATTTTTCAAGCCACGACGAACACGAATGAAGCGGCGAAGGTCAATGGTGAAGAAATCAGCCAGAACGAGCTGAGCCAGGCGGTCGATATGCAACGCCGCCAGCTCATGCAACAGCTGGGCAAAGATTTCGACGCTTCCTTGCTTGACGAGAAAATGCTGCGCGATTCGGCTCTCAAGGGCCTGATCGATCGCAAACTGTTGCTGCAAGGCGCAGAAAACTCGAAGTTCGCTTTTTCCGAAGCGGCTCTGGATCAGGTCATGCTGCAAACCCCTGAGTTTCAGGTGGATGGCAAGTTCAACTCCGAGCGTTTCGATCAGGTGATTCGTCAGCTTGGTTACAGCCGCATGCAATTCCGCCAGATGCTGGCTCAGGAAATGCTGATTGGCCAGCTGCGTGCAGGCCTGGCCGGTAGCGGTTTCGTCACCGACGCGCAGGTACTGGCTTTTGCCCGTCTGGAAAAACAGACCCGCGATTTCGCCTCGCTGAACATCAAGGCGGACCCAGCGGCAGTAAAGCTGACCGACGATGAGGTCAAGGCCTACTACGACGAGCACGCCAAGGAATTCATGACGCCGGATCAGGTAGTCATCGATTACCTCGAGTTGAAGAAGGCGTCCTTCTTTGATCAGGTCAGCGTCAGCGACGAAGACCTGCAAGCGGCTTATCAGAAAGAAACCGCGAACCTGTCCGAACAACGTCGGGCTGCGCACATTCTGATCGAAGTGAACGACAAGATGACCGAGGCGCAAGCCAAGGCCAAGATCGACGAGATCCAGGCGCGTCTGGCCAAAGGTGAGAAGTTCGAGGCGCTGGCCAAGGAATTCTCCCAGGATCCGGGTTCGGCTAACAACGGCGGTGACCTGGGTTTTGCCGGTCCTGGCGTTTACGATCCTGTGTTCGAAAAAGCCTTGTATTCGTTGACCAAGGATCAGGTGTCCGAGCCGGTTCGCACCGACTACGGTTTCCACCTGATCAAGCTGCTGGGTGTCGAAGCGCCTGAAGTGCCAACGTTTGCCAGCCTGAAAGACAAGCTGACCCGAGCGCTGAAAACCCAGCAGGTCGAGCAGCGTTTCGTTGAAGCGAGCAAACAGCTGGAAGACGCCGCCTTCGAAGCGTCCGACCTGGCCCAGCCTGCACAGGACCTGAAGCTGACCGTTCACACTTCCGCGCCGTTCGGTCGTGAAGGCGGCGAAGGCATTGCGGCTAACCGTGCCGTGATCACCGCAGCCTTCAGCCAGGAAGTTCTGGAGGAGGGCGCCAACAGCACCGCTATTGAGCTCGATCCGGAAACCGTGATCGTGCTGCGGGCCAAGGAGCACCTGAAGCCTTCGCAGTTGCCGCTGGAAAACGTCTCTGCCAGCATCCGTGTGCAACTGACCAAGGAGCACGCAAGTGCTGCTGCCAAGACCAAGGCTGAGCAGTTGATCGTCAGCCTGCGTGAGGGCAAGACGCCGCTCAACCAGGCGGTCGATGGTCAGAACTGGAAAGTCACGGAAGCGGCGACCCGCGCTCAGGAAGGGGTTGACCCGGCTGTGTTGCAGGCGCTGTTCCGTATGCCGAAGCCTGCTGCCAAAGACAAGCCGACCTTCACCAGCGTGACGCTGGCTGACGGCAGCTTGATGATCGTGCGCCTCAATGGCGTGAACGAAGCGGCAGCGCCGACAGAGGAAGAGAAAGCGCAGTATCGTCGCTACCTCGCTTCTCGCATCGGCCAGCAAGACTTTGCGGCTTACCGCAAGCAGCTCGAAAGCGAGGCGGACATCAAGCGGTTCTGATGCCTGACTGAGTTTTGCGTTGCACAGAGAACCCCGGCCCAATAGGTCGGGGTTTTTTGTTTGGCCGTATGTCATTTAGCGGGGTGACGTTTCATCGTAAACGGGGTCAATCCACCTGTAACTCTTTTAAGACACGATCGATGCTCCGCTATGCATCGATCTGTTGCACAATATGCCCCGAACCGTTTTCCTCAGGATGTTCAATGTTTAAATCATTTCCCATGCGTGTTGCCGGGCTGGTGGCGATGCTGGCCGCGGTGGCCGGTTGTTCCTCGGACAAGGCCGCTATCTACGAGCATGAGAACTTCGACGATTCCGGAACGTTTTCGCGCAACTATCCGGTGACTGATGTGCAGACCTGCGAAGCCGCTCGTCGCGCGTTGCTCAGCCAGGGCTACATCATCACCAGCAATGATCCGAAGCTGATCAGCGGGCACAAGAGCTTCCAGCAGACCGGCGAGAATCACATGGAGATCAGCTTCAGCGTGGTGTGCGCGGATGACGGCAGCAAAGGGCATCACTCCACCATGTTCGCCAATGCGTTGCAGGACCGTTATGCGCTGAAGAAGACCAACAACTCCGCGAGCCTGGGTGTGGGTGTGCTGGGTTCGGTGTCGATGCCGATTGGCTCGTCGGACGATTCGATGGTCAAGGTCGCCAGCGAAACCGTATCTTCCGCCAAGTTCTACGAGCGCTTCTTTGCGTTGGTTGAGCTGTTCCTGCCGCCGGAAGCCAAGAAGGCCGCGCACATTCCCGAACAACCGAAAACCGATCCCTTGGGCATGCCTGAGGCCAAGGCAACACCGGCTCCGCTGGCACCCGCACCGGCGGCTCCTGTTGCCGAGCCGGCTCCCGCTGCACCTGCGCCGGTTGAAGCGACGCCAGCAGCCTCTGAAACGGTGGCCCCGCCCGCTGAAGCAGCGCCGATAACGCCGGTCGAGCGTGTTGAGCCTGCCCCGTCCACAGAAACCATCACGCCAGTCTCGAACCCGAGCGACATGCCGCCGCCGAGTGAACCCATTCCGGTGATGCCTGCTTCCAGCCAGTGAGCGTGACGTTACAGGACCGGTTCGGATGACCCGGTCCTGTGATTGCTGGAAAGATTGACCCGTATCAAGCCAGGCCACTGTTCTGAGGCCTGCCGCAAAAAAGCCAATGATAAATTTCTGATCAGCTGCTACGTTTTATTCTGTAGCGACGGAGTGTCGTGTCTGCGTCATTTTTCTTTCACGCAGGCACTTTATGCTCAAGGGACTGGTCATTAATTCAGGCGTTTTCAATACGCGTCGGGGGCTTCAAGAATGGACGATTATCAAGAAGAGCTGCTTGAATATCAGGCGTTTGAACTGGACCCATTGGAACCAGCGGAAGACGCCACCGAGTTGTAAGCGTCAGACGGACTGGCGATGGCTGCGGCGAAACTCGCCGGGTGTCTGCCCGTTCCAGCGTTTGAAGGCGCGTTGAAACGCTTCGGCTGAGGCAAAGCCCAGCAGGTAGGCGATTTCTCCGAACGCCAGTTCGGTGTCGCGTATGTAGGTCATGGCCAGGTCACGGCGGGTGTCGTTGAGAATCGCGCGAAACTGCGTGCCTTCCTCGGCGAGTTTGCGGCGCAAGGTCCAGGTGGGCAGCTTCAAGCGTGCCGCCACTTCTTCGAGGTCGGGTTCCCGGCCACCACTGAGCAAAGGCCCCAGCAGCGCGATGATGCGTTCACGCAGGCTGCGGGTACGTGTCAGTTGTTCCAGCTCCCGTTCACACAATTGCAGCAGATGCCGCCAGGTGCTTGGGCAATGCTCGGGGTTGCGCTGGGCGAGGCTTGCCAGACTCAGCCGTAGCTGATTGTGTTCGCTGCCAAACTGGATCGGGCCATCGCCCAAAACGTCATAGGCTGCGCGGTATTCAGGTTCTTCGAACTCTATCTCGATGCGTTCTGCGCTAAGCGGGGCAGGGCTTATGCAGGATAAATGCTGCAACCAGCCAGCAATGATCGAGTCCACGACGAAGCGGTTGTAGGCGTTGTAGGGGCTGATCGAATAGAAACGCAGCCAGGCGCCCCGGGCGTCTTCGTGAAAACTGGATTGACCGCGATAGTTGGAGCCGTACAAGGCCTCGAAGCGAATCAGGCAACGGGCCGCCTCACGGACCGTGGGCGCCTGGGCGGCGGTGACCCCGGCAAGCCCTAGTTGGCTCAAGCGGCTGAGCTGACCCATGCGCAAGCCCAGTGCCGGGTTGCCGGTGAGTTGTATGGCTGCGTGTCCCAAGTGCATGTAGCGCGGGATCGATAGACGCGCTCCCGCTTCGCTCAGACGCGCCGTGTCGAGGCCATACTGTTCAAGTAGCGGCTGCGGGTCGATTCCATGGCTGCGCACGGCGTCGGCCAGGCTATGAACAAAACCTACGGACAGATCGCCAAGACGCATCGGCTGAGGTTTCATGGGTTACAGCCAGAGGTTCAGCAAGCGCGCACCTTGGGCGTTGCCGTCGGCAAAGTGCTGGCCGTTGCGGCTGAGGAAGCTATGGCCGGCGCTGCCCTGATCCCAGAACTGACCGCGCAGGAACACACTCATGCCGGCGACAGCCTGACTGACTGGCATCCGGCCGGTGAGGGTCAGGCGCTCCCAGGCCTGGCCTTCGCTGAGTTCTGCGGCATTGAGGCCGCCTGACGTTGGCTTCGGTGAATTTCGGTCACCCTGAAACGGTTGTTCCCAGGTGCCGCGGCCGGCGACAAACGCCGGAACCGCGACGAGCTGGACGTTCTGGTCATCGAGCTTGCGGTAGTTTTCCGGATACCAGCTGTCACGTCCGATCAGCACGCCCAGGCGCCCGGCCGGTGTGTCGACAACGTTAAGCGAATGCTCGCCATTCGCCTTGACCCCATCCTGCCCGGCGAACACCGGGTGCATTTGGCGCTGAGGCTGGCCCATCGGCAGGCCTTCGCTGTTGAACACCACACTGGTGTTGTAGAGCGCGCCGTGGCCGATTTTCAGGGCGCCGTCGATGATACTCGGTTCGGGCAATACAATCGAACCCGCTACCAGCGTCACGTGGAATTCCCTGGCCAGTCCTCCGAACAATGCCTGGTAGTCTCTGGCCATTGCCTTGGCCTTCATGCGCAGATGAGCATCGTCCAGTCGGCTTCCGCCTTCGGCGCTGATCAGGGCACGGACAAACTTCAAGGGATTGCTCACCGCCAGCCAGTTCATGGCTTCTTTTAGGGTGGGCGCTTGATACAGCTCATCTTTCTCACCGCTGATCATCAGCCAGGTGCCGACATGCTCCGGCAGCACGACGATGGTCTTGTTGTTCAACAAACCCTGGTCCCGGGCAGAGTGCAGGTAGGCTGCGAGTTTGCGATGCAGGCGCTCGGGGCTTTGATAGTCCGTGGGAAACAGCTCGGGTTGGATGCCCAGCAGATTGCCGCGATCAGAGGGCGTACCTTGATCGACCGCGAGACTGATCCGAAGATCGGAGAGGTAGTGGCCCACCGGACGATCCGCGGCCCACATGGCGTAGGTCGTAATAGCGGCGAGTAACGCCATGGACAATGTCAGGTACAGAAGTTTGCGCATTGGGAAACAATTAACAGCCGTGTGCGAGGTTTCATATTTTGCCTTCGGATCGGTATCGAGCCTACGGCAAACCATGGGGTAAGGATAGGATTCTCCCACGTTTGAGGTTTTTTACCTTGCTCTGGAGCAGGATAGGTCAACGCTGCTGCGTTATGGTCACTTGCGTTTTCTTGCTACTGGCAATGATGCAAGTAGCAAGATTTGTGAGCGTTTCTGTCAATTGCACTTCGGTTGTTTGAGTGCCATACCACTGTGACTGTCCAAACAGAATGACAATGACCGCGCTGGTGGTCGGGCAGGTACCTGCCGAAGGTTTGTTTTTCTCGCCGAGTGGGTCAGTGATGATGGCGCTTAGAACGGACGAATATCTGTCTTTCAGCTGGAGGATATGCTGCTGTTGTTCGTCATTGAGGTTGGAAAACTCGCGGGTCATCAGGGTCAGTCTGTGTCTTTCGTTAAAGCTGAAAGAAACGAAGGCCTGGATGAAGCGCAACAGGCGCTTTTCAGGGCTGCGTGCACCTTTCATTCGGCGCGTGGTGTCCAGTAACAAGTCCGATAAGGCTGACTCGATCAGTTCGAACAACAAAGCCTGTTTGTTTTCGATGTGATGGTAGAGCGATCCTGCTTGCAGACCCACGTAGCTCGCCAGATCGCGCAAGCCAATAGACTGAAAACCATGTGTGGCGAAGAGTTCAGTTGCCGCATCAAGTACTCGGTCGCGGGCGCTGTGTCTTGAAGTGATTGGCATGAGTTATTCCGCGTGGCGATAGTCTGTTTTTGAAGCATGGTGAGCGGTGCGGATAAGCAGCAAAACCGCGCAAATTACCGGCAAGTTCACCAACAGCAACGCATAGCGCAGTGATTCGTGGCCAAACGCCGGTAGCAGCATGTCGCTGAACAAGCCGGTTATCAGTGGCCCGACACCGACGCCGAGCAGCGTGCTTACAATCGTTTGCAGTGCCATGGCGGTCCCGCGTCGGCCCGCGGGGACCAATTGGGTGACGAGGTTGTAGGACGGGGCAACCCACCACACGGCAAAGAACGAATAAAGCGCGCACCAGAGCATGGCGCCAGGAATCGGCACATCACCCAGACGCACCAGCAGGGAGTCGGACCAAAGCAAGTAGGGAACCAACGCGCAGATGGCCGCCAGGTGGCCCACCACGGGTATCGAAATTTGCCAGTGTGGATGGCGGCGGCAGAGACGGTCGCTCAACCACCCACTGAACAAGCCACCGATCCCGGCCGAGGTTCCGCAGATCACACCCGCGAGTAACCCTGCGTGTTGCAGTGACAAACCGTGGGAGCGCACCAGGAAGCTGGTGTTCCACATGCCAATGGCATAGGAGCTGAGCGTGGTCAGGCCGCCCGCGAGGATAAGACAGCGAAAGGCTGGCAATGCCCAGAGTTTGCGTGCTTCGGCACGCATGCCCAGCAGTGCAGGTTGCGCATGGGAGTGTGGCGTGAGGTCCCAGCGGCCACGTTGCGGGTCGCGCACGGCGAACGCCAGGATGGCGCTGAACAAAAGCGCCGGCACGCCAAGGGCAACGAACGCACTGCGCCAGCCATAGTGCTCCACCACCCAGGCGCCAATACTTAAACCGATGATCGAAGAAAAGGTCGGTGCGGCGGTAAAACAACTGATCGCGAATGAGCGTCGTTGTGGTGGATACAGGTCAGCGATCAAGGACAGCGAGGCCGACGTCGTCGGCGACTCGCTGACGGCAACCAGCATCCGTGCAAAGGCCAGCGCCAGAAAGCTGCCGGCCAACCCGCAAGCCATGGTCGCCACAGACCACAACAGGCAAGACATAGCCAGCAGGCGGATACGTGGCATGCGATCCACCAACCGCCCCGCTGGCAAGCCCATCAGCGCATAGACTGCGGCGAAGGCGAGGCCCGAGATCAGGCCGATGGCGGTGTCGCCGACTGCGAATTCCGCTTTGATCGGTTCGACCATGACCGCGAGTATTTGTCGTCCGACGAAGTTGTCGGCAAATACCATGGCCAGCAGCAATAGCAAGCCATGGCTGCCCCAGCCAACACTGACCGGTGACAACAATCCTGCGCGGGCTGTCACCGCGGTGCCCACAGATCAGGCAAGCCCGGGTCACTGACGACGATCAGGCGCTTGAGCAAGACCTTCAAGGCTTGGGCGTCAGCGGGACCGAGTTTGACCGAGAGGTCCTCTTCAACGGCCTTGGCCAATGCCAGTTGATGCAGTGAAACCTCACGACCTTGGGCCGTGAGAACAAACCGGATGGAATCGGCCGAACCCTCGAACGCGACCAGACGCTGACGCTCGAGAAAACGCATGCTCGCCAGTGTCACTTCGCGACCGGTGTAGTTAACGAATGTGTTGATCTCCTCAAGGGTCAGGTTGTCGCGGATACACAAGATCGACAGGACAAAAAACGTCTGTTCGTCCAGTTGCTGACTGTTCAGCAATTGGCGCAAGGCGTTGAGTGCCTGGTAATGCGCGCGCCCCAGCAGATAGCCAAGCAAGTCCTCGGTGTAGCTGCACTCCGGAGGTGGCGGCGTGGTTGCCAAGCGCAATTCGCTGCGTGGCTTGCGCGTGGCCAAGGCATATTGGCCACTTTGGAACGCCAGCGGCGCGCGGTCGCTGTGATCGAAGGCGAGCACTTCGCCGACAAAGATCACGTGGTCGCCACCCTCGTATTGAAACGCCGTGCGGCACTGGAAGCGAGCCGTGCAATCCTGCAGCAGGGGGGCCTCGCTGACGCCATGATCGAGTTCGATCTCGGCGAACTTGTCCTCGCCCTGGGTCGCGAAACGTCCCGACAGCGTCTCCTGCTCCGTGGACAGCACATGCACATTCCAATGCTTGCCGTTGCTGAACACCGGAAGGCTGCGCGCTTGCTTGGACAAACTCCAGAGTACCAGCGGCGGGTTGAGTGACACCGAGTTGAAGCTGTTGGCGGTGATACCCACGGGCGAGCCGTCTTCGTTCTGGGTGGTGATGATCGTGACCCCGGTGGTGAACGTGCCGAGCGCGGCACGAAATGCCTGGGGATCGAAGCTGATATTTTGCATTGCCATGACTGGCCTCATGGAGTGGAGTTTTCGTATGGCCAGTATTGGGGGTTTGCAGGCGCAGAACATCGTCTCAACGGACTAACGCTAATGTACGGCCTCGTCCGATTGGACGAGGCGGCGCAGGTGGCGGCGAGGCTAGGGTGGCGCCAGGCGCATCGGGCGCTCAACGGCCATCGAGCCAACCTGCAAGGGGATAACAATGAGTACAGCCGCATCTTGTGTCCAAGACCTTTCCAGCCTGCTGGCGCAACAGAAAAGCGCCTTTGACAGCGCTGGCAGTGTCAGCGCCGACACCCGCCGCCAGCGGCTGCAGCAAGTGATCGACCTGCTGGTCCAAAACCACGAAGCATTGACCACGGCGATCGACCTGGATTTTGGCGGGCGGCCCGCCGGATTTTCGTTGATGAATGACGTGCTGGGTGCACTGGCCTCGCTCAAATATGCCCGTGACCATTTGCAGGAATGGATGCAGGACGAACCGCGCGAGATGTTTTCCCCCTATGACCAGCTCGGCGCCCGGGCCTGGGTCATGCACCAGCCGAAAGGTACGGTGGGCATCCTCGGGACCTGGAACGCGCCTTTGTACACCTTGTTCAGCCCATTGGCTTCGGCCTTCGCGGCCGGCAACCGGGCCATCCTCAAGCCTTCCGAAGTCGTGCCTCGCACCGCCGAACTGGTGGCACGCCTGTGCGCCGAATACCTTGATCCGCTGGTGGTGGCGGTGGTTAACGGTGGGCCGGAACTGGGCGAAGCATTCAGCAGCCAACCCTTCGATCACCTGGTGTTCACCGGCAGTACAGCGGTTGGCCGGCTAGTGATGGGCAATGCCGCAAAAAACCTGGTGCCGGTGACCCTGGAACTCGGCGGCAAGTCGCCGGTGATCGTTTCGCGCACGGCTGACTTGAGCAAAACGGCCTTCAGCATCGCGGCGGGCAAGATTTGCAATGGTGGGCAGGTTTGCATCAACCCGGATCTGGTCTACGTGCCCAAGGCTCAACTTGAATCGTTTCTAGATGCGCTACGCAGTGCCTATCGCGATCTCAACCCGACAGTGGCCGGCAATCCGGATGTGGTGGCGGTGGTCAACCAGCGTCATCTGGACCGTGTCGAGGGCCTGGTCGAGGACGCGCATGTACGCGGTGCGCGCATCGAGTGCCTGCCCGAACCCCAGGCCGTAGACGCAGAGGACCGTCGTCGTCCGCTGCGCGTAGTGATCGATCCGGCTCCGGACAGCCTGATCATGCACGAGGAAGTCTTTGGCCCTGCGATGGTCGTGCTCAGCTATGACGACCTCGATCAGGTCATCGCTGAAATCAACGGCCGACCGCGTCCGCTGGCGTTGTACTACTTCGGCGAGGATGCACAAGAACAACGTCATGTGCTGGAGCACACCCTGTCCGGCGGGGTCACCCTCAACGATGTGATGATGCATGCCGCTTTGCACGATGCGCCGTTCGGTGGCGTCGGCGCCTCGGGCATGGGTCATTACCATGGCCGCGAAGGCTTTCTCGAGTTCAGTCATATGCGCACGGTATTCAAGGCGTCGGCCCATGACCCGCGCCGCGAATGGGGCCTGCTGCCGCCTTATGGCGAGCACTACCTGGCGGCCATGCTGGCCGGGGTCACCTCCGACTGATTTCAGCGCGGTGGCCGCCGCGGACCTGGAACAACTGGCGCGGGCATTGGATCAGTTGTCGGCACGCTTTAATGTCGCTTGAACACCGTAATCCCGTAAACCTCTGTAGGCGCCAGGCTTGCCCGCGAAGAACGATGACGCGGTGTGACAGATTCACCGCGGTGTCTGGTTCGCCGGCAAGCCGGGCTCCTACGGGGCTGTGCAAATTATTCAGAATAATCATCAACCAGGGCGCGCTCATCACCATGGATAACTACGAAAACGCACCACTCAACGCCACCACCGGCTGGCCGCGCCGCAGTGTACTCAAGGCTGGTGCCGTGGCTGTCGGCGTCGGGCTTCTGGGACGGTTTGCCGATGCCCGCGCGGCGGGGCTGTCGGCGAGCGACTATCAGGCCATGGATGCCTGGGCCATGAGCCAGGCAATCCGCAGTGGCGAACTGAGCGCCGAGGACCTGTTGGCAGCGGCGCTGGCCCGCTACAACGAGGTCAACCCCAAGGTCAATGCGGTGAACATGCTGCATGAAGCCTACGCACGTACACTGCTCGCCCAGCGTCGCGCCGCCGGCACCTATAACCAGGGCGCTCTGGCCGGTGTGCCGCTGCTGTTCAAGGACCTGAACACCACGCTACAAGGTACGATCACCAGTAACGGTAGCCGGATGTTCAAGGACTCACCGCCCGCTGCTCGCACCAGTACCCTGATCGCCCGGTACGAGCAGGCTGGTGCGGTGCCCTTCGGCAAGACCATATCCCCCGAGTTCGGCTTGACCACCACCACCGAATCACTGGCCTGGGGCCAGACTCATAACCCGTGGAACCTGGCCATGAGCGCAGGCGGTTCTTCGGGTGGCTCGGCGGCTGCGGTGGCGGCGGGGATCGTTCCCGTGGCTCATGCCACTGATGGCGGCGGTTCGATCCGCATTCCCGCTTCGTACTGCGGCGTGGTCGGGCTCAAGCCGACCCGCTATCGCACCCCCAGCGGGCCACTGCATTTCGAGGGGTCGTTTGGAGCCAGCGCTGCCAATGTGGTGTCGCGCACGGTACGCGATACCGCGCTGTTCCTCTATGCCGGTCAGGGTCATGAGGCGGGCAGTGCCTATTGGTGCGCACCGTTGGTTCGGCCTTATATTGAAGAATTGCAACGTGATCCGGGCAAGTTGCGCGTGGCCGTGGTGCGCCAATCACTGACCGGCGCCCCTTTGGACCCGGCGATTGCCGCCACGCTGGAACAGACCATCAAGCATCTGTTGGCCCTTGGGCATCAACTCGACGAATTGACGCTGAACATCGATCCACACCAGTTGTTTGGTGCCCATGGCACTGCGCTCGGCATGGCATTGCGTGTGCAGATTCATGACCGCGAGCAGGTACTCGGACGGGCTGCCACGGCTCAGGATCTGGAGAAGATCACCTTGGTCAATCTCGAACGTTCGAAAGCGACCAGCGGCGAAGACCTGTACCGCGCGCGGCAAGCATTCGAGCGTATTGGCGCGACGATGGAGCAGCACTTCGAACGCTACGACGTGATCCTGTCGCCGGTCACCGGCAGCCTGACCCCGAAGCTGGGTCTGTTGTCGCTTGACCAGCCTTGGGACAGCTACGTCCATCAGGCCATGGGCAGCGCCGGTTTCACCGTGATAGCCAATGTCAGCGGCCAGCCGGCCATTTCTCTGCCGCTGGGCCAGAGCGACGACGGCCTGCCGGTGGGCATGATGTTCACCGCTCGTCTGGGCGGCGAAGACGTGCTGCTGCGCTTGGCCAGCCAACTGGAACAGGCCCACCCGTGGGCTGCCAGACGTGCCACTCTTTAACCCGCCCCCTCACCCTGTAGGCGCCGGCAAGCCAGCTCCTGCAGGTTTATTGGGCGTTGCCGGGATTTGCGCCTGACGGTGATCCCCTGTAGGAGCCGGCTTGCCGGCGAAGGCGGTGTGTCAGGCGAGTGAGATGTTGGATGTGCCGGCCGTATTGCTGGTAAGCCAGCTGGGCACCCCCTAGTCCACTTTGACGATGAGCCCATCCCCCCGCAGCCCCGATCATGGGCTGCACTCCGCCAGCGCACCCTGCGTGGTCGGCGGTTTCTTTCTGACCTCAGCTAATGGCATAACAACAATGACGGCTCAAGTTCAGTCTCAGACCCACTACGACGTGATCGTCGTCGGTTCGGGTGCAGGTGCGATGACTTCGGCGGTGTTCCTCGCCGACCAGGGGTTGCGCGTGCTGGTGGTGGAGAAAAGCGACCAGTATGGTGGCACCTCGGCGATCTCCGGCGGCGGTATCTGGATTCCGAACAACCATTACTTCGCGCGCATGAGTGGCACCGACAGCTACGCCACGGCGCTGACCTACCTGAAGGCGGCCGCAGGGGAGCATGTTGATGAAGTGCGCCTGCGTGCCTACCTGGACAATGCGCCAAAGATGATCGAACTGCTCACCCGCAACAGTCGGGTGCGTTATGCAGTAGCGGCCAAATACCCTGATTACTATCCGCATCTACCGGGAGCCCTTGCCGGTGGGCGGACCCTGGACCCTGAATTTTTTGACACCAGTCTGTTGGGTGACGAACTGGCAAACCTGCGCAAGCCGTCGCCTTCAACTCTGTTGATGGGCTGCATCGCCTGGACGGCGCGTGATGCGCACAAGGTCATGGCCCGCAGTTTCGGCTGGCGTCTGCTGATCATGAAGCTGATGCTGCGCTACAAGCTGGACTTCAAGTGGCGGCGCAAAAGCAAGATTGATCGCCGTGCGTCCCTGGGCAGTTCGCTGGTCGCCTCATTGCGTCGCTCGCTGATGGACCGCAATGTGCCGCTGTGGCTCAACACTGATTTTTGCGACCTGATCACCGACAACGGACGGATCAGCGGCATCACCGTGCGGCGTGACGGCGCCGAGCTGCAACTGCGTGCGCGGTTGGGGGTGATTCTGGCCTCGGGTGGCTTCGAACAAAACCAGGTGCTGCGCGACCAGTACCTGCCCAAGCCGACCCGCAAGTCCTGGAGCGCGACACCGCCTGGCAACAACACCGGCGCGGCACTGGAGGCCGGCATGGCTCAGGGCGCGGCCACCGCATTGATGGATTGGGCCTGGTGGGCGCCGACCATTGCCGTACCGGGAGAGGACAAGCCCCGGGGGATCTTCGCCGAGCGTGCGTTCCCTGGCGCCATCGTGGTCAACGGTGAGGGGCAGCGGTTTGTCAACGAGGCGGCGCCGTACCTGGAGTTCGTCGATGCCATGCATCAGGACAACCAGAAAACCGGCGGCAAATCGGTGCCGGCCTGGGTGGTCTTCGACGCGCATTTCCGCTTCAACTACGCCATGGGCCCTTTGATGCCCGGCCAGATCATGCCCGACAGCCGCTTGCGCAAAGAGTGGCTCAACAACCTTTACTGGAAGGCCGACACCCTGGCCGGGCTGGCCCGGCAGATTGGTGTCGACAGTGCCGGGCTCGAAGCCACCGTCAGCAAGGTCAACGACTATGCCCAAAGCGGTGTGGACCTCGACTTCGCCCGTGGCGGCAACGTCTTTGACCGTTATTACGGCGATTGCAACGTCAAGCCCAACCCTTGCCTGGCGCCACTGCGCAAAGGTCCGTATTACGCCATGCGCCTGGATGCCGGTGACATCGGCACCAAGGGTGGCCTGTTAACCAACGAGCACGCCCAGGTGGTGCGTGATGACGGCACGACCATCGCCGGCTTGTACGCCATCGGCAACTGCTCGGCGTCGGTGATGGGCACCAGCTATCCGGGCGCGGGTGGCACCCTGGGGCCGGCGATGACTTTCGGCTATGTCGCCGCCAACCACTTGGCCAGCCAGCGATAGGAGCGTGTATGTCAATGTCCGATAACCTCCCCAGCACCGAAGTGCTGCCGCCCTTGCAGGTGGCTGATAGCAACAGCGTGACCTGGGACGAAGAATGCGATGTGCTGGTCGTTGGCTGGGGCGCGGCCGGTGCTTGCGCCGCGCTGGAAGCTCGCGCCAAGGGCGCCGATGTGCTGATCGCCGACCGCTTCACCGGCGGCGGTGCCAGCGCAAAAAGTGGTGGGGTGGTCTACGCCGGTGGCGGCACTCGCCATCAGCAGGCTGCGGGCTTTAACGACAGTCCCGATGCCATGTTCGATTACCTCAAGCACGAAACCCAGGGCGTTGTCAGTGACGACACGTTGCGGCGCTTCTGTGATGACAGCGTGAGTAACCTCAATTGGCTGGAAAGCCACGGCGCGCCCTACGCCCACCAGATGCCACCGGGCGGGGGCAAGACCTCGTACCCGTCCGACGGCTACTTCCTCTATTACTCGGGTAACGAATTGGTACCTGACCACGGTGGTCCCTTTCCTCCTGCACCACGAGGGCATCGCACCGTGGGCAAGGGGCAGGGCGGCGCGGTGCTCTACTCCCACCTCAAGGCAGCGTGCCTGAAGGCCGGAGCGAAGACGCTGTTGCAGGCGGCGGCACGACGACTGGTGATCGATCCCCGGGGGCGGGTACTGGGTGCCGAGTTTTGGTGTATGCCCGTTGGCAGCAAGCAAGCGCAGTTGCATGCACGACTGGCTGACCGCGCCGAACGATTGCAAAACTTCGCCCCTGGCTATTGCAACAAACTTCGCCAGAAGGTCTGCCAGCTTGAACGGGATTTCGCCCAGTCACGCCGGGTGCGGGCGCGCAACGGGGTGATCCTGAGTACCGGTGGTTTCATCTTCAATCGCCAGATGATTCAGCAGCATGCACCGAAGTTCCTGCGCAACTTCAAGGTTGGAGCCACCGGTTGCGATGGCAGTGGTTTGCGCCTGGGTGCCAGTGTCGGCGGCCAGAGTCGTGGGCTTGAGCGGGTATCGGCGTGGCGATTCCTCAACCCTCCGTACAGTTGGCACAAAGGCATTGTGGTCAATCGCGAGGGGCGGCGCTTCTGCAATGAAGAGGTCTATGGTGCCACCCTCGGCCAACCCTTGATGGAAGAGCAGGGCGGTAAGGCGTGGCTGGTGCTGGATGCGCCGTTGCGCAAGAAGGCCATTCGCGAGGCGCTGTTTGGTGGCTACTGGTGGTTCCAGAGTTTTCCGGCTCTGGCGCTGATGCTGTTCAAGGTGCGCAAGGGCAAGAGCCTGAGCGAGCTGGCCGACGCGACGTCCATGGACCCTGCCGTGCTGCGGGCCTCGGTGCTGGCCGCCAACGCCGCCGCCCGTGGCGAGGCGCCGGAGCCGTTCGGCAAGTCCGAGGGCGGGCGCCAGGTGCTGGAACAAGGGCCTTTCTATGCCTGCGATATCTCCGTGACCAATCCGGTATTCCCCCTCGGTGCCCTGACCCTGGGCGGCTTGCGCGTGGATGAACGCAGCGGCGCGGTGCTGGACGAGCAAGGCCAGCCGATCGACGGCCTGTACGCGGCTGGGCGCAGTGCCCTGGGGATTCCTTCGCACCTTTACATCAGTGGCCTGTCCCTGGCCGACTGCGTGTTCTCCGGCCGTCGAGCCGGTGCCGCCGTCGCCCGCCCGCACGACCGGCAACTTCAAACGACCCACGCACATGAGATGACACGATGACCCTCAATCACCACAACAAAAATGGCCGAGTTCACGGCAAGGTCGCGCTGGTCACCGGCGGCGCCAAGGGGATCGGCGCTGCCAGCGTGCGGCTGCTGGCGGCCGAAGGTGCCAAGGTGTTGATCAGCGACCTGGACGTCGAGGCGGGCCAGGCTCTGGCGGTGGAAATCGGACCGGCTGCAGACTTTATCCGCCACGATGTCAGCAGCGAAGATGAGTGGCGCCAGGTCATCGACCATGTGCGTGAGCACTATGGTCGTCTGGATATCCTGGTGAACAACGCTGGCATCCTCATCTGCGGCTCGATTGAAGAAACCAGTCTGGAGCAGTGGCACAAGGTAATGCGCGTGAATGCCGACAGTGTGTTTCTGGGCTGTCGCGAAGGCATTGCATTGATGAAGGAAAACGGAGGTTCGATCATCAATCTGTCGTCCATCGCGGCCTTGGCCGGGCGTGACGATTACATGGCCTACAGTGCTTCAAAGGGGGCGGTGGCGGCGTTGTCGCGTTCGGTGGCGGTGCTTTGCCGGCGGCGCAAATACGGCATTCGCTGCAACACCCTGCACCCTGATGGCGTACTCACCGACATGACTCGCGGGGGTTTCCCCGAGGGCGTTGACCCGAATCGCCTGACCATCGACAGCGACCCGATGAACCGCATGTGTCGGCCCGAGGATGTGGCGGCCAGTGTGCTGTTCCTTGCCAGCGACGAGGCTCGGGCGATCAATGGTGTCGAGTTGCGTATCGATAGTGGGCAGATGGTGATGAGTATCTAACCCTTGCCCGCGAAGGCGGCCTTCCAGTCGACACTGATTTTGCGGGTGTCCCCGATCCCCTGTAGGAGCGAGCTTGCTCGCGAAAAACTTCCTGACAATGGGTTCATTCAGACAGCACGCATCATCGTTTTAGTCCATCGCGAGCAGGCTCGCTCCTACAAGGAGTGCGCATGAACTACCGGTCAGAACGGCCGGCAGGCCGCCTTCGCTGGCAAGCCAGCTCCTACAGGTATGCGTCTTGGTTGACGAACGCCTAGTACCCCTCGAATTGCGCCGGGCGTTTGTCGATGAACGCCTGCATGCCTTCTTTCTGGTCCCGTGAGGCGAACAGCAGGGCATTGGCCTTGCGCTCCAGGGCCAGGCCGGTTTCCAGCGGGGCGTCCATGCCGGCCAGGATCACTTCCTTGATCTGCTCGGCGGCCAATGCCGGCATCGCTGCGATGACGCGCGCCAGTTCCAGGGCGTGGGCCTGCACCTGGTCATCGTCCACCAGATCACTGACCAAACCTGCCACCCAGGCTTCCTCGGCGCTGATCGGTTGCCCGGTGAGCGCCATGCGCATCGCCTTGACCTTGCCCACCGCACGCACCAGCCGCTGGGTGCCACCGATGCCGGGCATGATGCCAATGCGGATTTCCGGTTGGCAGAAGCGCGCGTTGCGCCCGGCGACGATAAGGTCGGCGTGCATCGCCAGCTCGCAACCTCCGCCATAGGCGTAACCGCAGACTGCCGCGATCACCGGTTTCGGACAATGCTGGATCGGCCCCCAGACCCGCTCGGTGTGGCGTTTGTAGATATCGATGGCGCCGACCCCGGCCATGCTGTTGATGTCGCCACCGGCCGCGAACACCTTGTCACCGCCCGTCAGCACGATGCAGCGCACCTCGGGATCTATCGCCAGTTCACTGAAATACCGCGACAGCAGCGCCTGCAATTCCAGACTCAACGCATTGGTCGCCTGCGGGCGGTTGAGCCGCAGCAGGGCCACGCCGGGCAGTGGGCGTTCGAGCAGAACCGGTGCAACGGATGGGTCGGACATGGGCATCCTCAAAGACCAGAAAACGTGTGAATGACCACCAGTGTCCTGTTCGCGAGGTTTAATTTTCATCGTCCGTTCAGACGTAGTTTGACCCGAGGTTCGTCCCTAGAGTGACCCTTGTCAGTAGAGAAAGGAGCACATGATGGAGCTGCATTCGGGTCTTGATTACAGCGGCAAAGTGGTGCTGGTCACCGGTGGCACCAAGGGCATCGGCGCGGGTATCGCACGGGGGTTTCTCGCTGCCAACGCGAGGGTGATCGTCTGTGCCCGGCGCGAGCCTGAGCAGGTGCCGACAGTGGGTGGCAAGCGTGCGAGCTTCATTGCCGCCGATGTGCGTGACCACGACTCCCTGCAACGCCTGTTCGCCAGCATCGAGCGCGACTTCGGGCGCCTCGACGTGGTGATCAACAACGCCGGCGGCAGTCCGTCCGCCGAAGCGGCCACGGCCTCGCCGAGGTTCCACGAAAGCATCATCGGGCTGAACCTGATCGCGCCGCTCAATGTCGCCCAGCACGCCAACCGGCTGATGCAGGTACAGGCGCAGGGTGGTTGCATCGTCTTTATCGGCAGCATCAGTGCACTACGTTCTTCGCCAGGCACCGCCGCTTACGGCGCGGCCAAGGCCGGGGTGCTGGCGTTGGTGCAATCGCTGGCGGTGGAGTGGGGCCCCAAGGTGCGGGTGGTCACGGTCAGCCCGGGGCTGGTGCTGACCGAGCAGGCGCATCTGCATTACGGCTCCGAGGCCGGTATCGCTGCCGTGGCTGCCGGCATCCCGGCCGCTCGTATGGCGGTGGCCGAAGACATCGCCAACGCCTGCCTTTACATCGCATCACCGCTGGCCAGCTACGCCAGCGGTTGCAACCTGTTGCTGCACGGCGGTGGTGAACGCCCGGCATTTCTCGGTGCAGCGCAGGTTCTGCCCACCTGATCGACCTATTGCGGCGACCGGGTTCGGTGGCCGCCTTCAATGTGAAGGAGACGACTTTGGCTGATCCACAATTGCTATCCAATGTGCGCGCCCTGGTGGGGCGCCAGTACGGCCGCGTGTATGCCTGGGACGAGGTCAATGCCCCGATGATTCGCCAGTGGTGCGAAGTCATGGGCGTGGACAATCCGCTCTATACCGACCCGGCGTTTGCCCTCGGCACCCGGCATGAGGGCCTGATCGCTCCACCGGCGATGTTGCAGGTGTGGACCATGGAAGGCCTGCACGCCAACAACTATCCGCCTGGCTCCACCGACGAGAACCCGTACGAGGTGCTCAAGGAAATGGAAGCCTACGGCTACGCCTCGACCGTGGCGGTGAACTCCGAGCTGAGCTTCACGCGCCCGGTGCGACTGGGAGAAAAGCTCTACTACACCACGCGCCTGGATGCGGTGGGCGATGAGAAAACCACCGCCCTGGGCACTGGTTTTTTTGTCACCCTGGTGATGAGCCACTTCGTCGAAAAAGCCGGTGGCGACGAGCCGGTGGGCGAGTTGCTGTTTCGCGTCTTCAAGTTCCGTGCGGCCAATGCCCAGGCGCCAGCCAAGGTTGAGTCGGCACCGGTCAAGGCCAAACGCCCGCTGCCGGGCATCAGCGACGACACCCGCTTCTTTTGGGAAGGCTGCGAGCAGGGCCAGTTGCTGATCCAGCGCTGCACCGCCTGCCAGACCCTGCGCCATCCACCGGCACCGGTGTGCATCGAATGTCACAGCTTCGACTGGGACACCGTGCAGGCCAGTGGCCGCGCCCAGTTGTATTCGTTCGTGGTGATGCACTACCCCGAAGTGCCGCCATTCGATTACCCCAACCCGATCGGCCTGATCGAACTGGAAGAGGGCGTGCGCCTGATCGCCGGCCTGGTCGGTATCGAGCGTGAGCAATTGCAGATCGGCCAGCGTTTGCAGGTCGAGTTCCAGACCTTCGATGACCAGCTGACCCTGCCGCTGTTCCGGCCGGTAGAGGCATAGGAGCCACCATGGATTTCGAATTGAGCGAAGACCAGCGCGCCATTGCGCAGATGGCTGACGGCTTGTTTGTCGACCATTGCCATGACGACTACATGCGCCAGTGGGACACCAGCGGCGAGCCGATGATGGCGCCGCTGTGGGCGCTGTGTATCGAGACCGGGCTGCATGCCCTGGCGATTCCCGAAGAACACGGCGGCAGCGGTCTGGGCATGACCGAACTGATGCTGGTGCTGCAAGCCCAGGGCAAGGCCCTGGCCCAGGTGCCGTTGTGGCGCCATCAATTGGCGGCCGCGACCCTGGCCCGTTTCGACGCTGGCGACAGTGCGGGCTGGGTTGCCAAGGCGGCGTCCGGCGAGGCGCTGCTGAGCCTGTCCATCGACGGCTTGAGCAGTGCCCGGGGCATTGAATTGCAGGCGCAAGCGAATGCCGGGGGCTGGTCAATAAATGGCCGGGTCGCAGCCTTGTCCCAGGGTGATTTGGCCAGCGCCGCACTGGTGCTGGTGCAGGCCGAGGGCCAGCCGCGCTTGCTGCTGCTCGATCTGGCGGCGCCCGAGGTTCAACGGGTGTCGGCAGTGTTGACCCACGGCGAGGCGGTGGCCGACCTGCACATTCACGGCTTGACCGTGAACGCCGCCGCGCTGTTGCCGATTGAGGCCGTCGCTTGGCTGGAACTGCGCTGCACAGCGGCATTGGCAGCCTTGCAACTGGGGGGCAGCGAAGAGCAGATCCGCCGTACCGTGGCCTACGTCAGCGAACGTCGACAGTTCGAGCGCAGCATCGGCAGTTTCCAGGCAGTGCAGATGAGCATGGCCGACACCCATATCGCCGTCGAAAGCTTGCGCACCGTGCTGTGGCAACTGGTTTACCGCATCGATGCCGGTTTGCCGTCGCCCAGCGAAGCCCTGGCTACCGCCTGGATTGCCTGCGAAGCAGGGCATCGCATCGGCCATGTCGCACAGCACGTGCATGGTGGCATCGGTGTCGACCTGACCTACCCGATCCACCGTTTTCTCTACTGGAGCCGTGGCCTGTGCCTTGCCTTGGGTGGCTCTGCAGCAAGCCTGGAACGCCTGGGCGACTGGCTCAACGATAACGACAAGCTGGGATGGAAATATGACCTCGAAGAACACCAAGCGCTTTGAAGACGTGCAACCCGGCGAAGTACTGCCGGAACTTGCCGTGCCGATCACGGTGACCCTGATCAACGGCGGCGCGATTGCCACCCGTGACTACTTCCCCGGTCACCACGACGCGGAAGCGGCCCGTACCCTGGGTTCGCCCCATGTGTTCATGAACATCCTCACCACCAACGGGCTGGTGCAGCGCTTCATCGAACAGTGGGCCGGACCGCTGGCGCAATTCACTGCGCTGAAAATCAAGCTCGGCGCGCCGAATTATCCCGGCGACTGCATGACCTTCAGCGGCAGCGTCAGCGCCCTCGATGCCGACACCCGCGCGGTGGAAATCACCTTGAGCGGCAAAAATTCCATGGGCAACCACGTGACCGGCACGGTCGCGCTGGTCCTGCCTTGACAGCCGGAGAGACACAGATGACTGATTCATCGATTTCCGGGCGTGCCGCGATCGTTGGTCTGGGCGCGACCGAATTTTCCAAAAACTCCGGACGCACTGAATTGCGCCTGGCGCTGGAGGCCACCTTGAGTGCGCTCAAGGACGCCGGCATCGATCCATCCGAGGTCGAGGGTTTCAGCTCCTACTCGGTGGACAAGGTCCCGGAGTACGAAATCGCCCGTTTGCTCGGTTGCAAAGACGTGAAGTTTTTCTCGCAAGTGCCCCACGGCGGCGGTGCGGCCTGTGGGCCGGTGATGCACGCGGCGATGGCGGTGGCTACCGGGATGGCGAAAGTGGTGGTGGTCTATCGGGCGATGAACGAGCGTTCCTGGTATCGCTTCGGTACCGGCAGCTACGGCTTCGCTTCGGCGCCGACTTTCGACAACGTCAACTACGGCTGGTACATGCCCCACGGCTTCCATACACCGGCCGCCTGGGTCGGGATGTTTGCCCAGCGCTACATGCACACCTACGGCGCCACCAGTGAAGACTTCGGCCGAATAGCGGTGGCGGCGCGGGATTTTGCCGCGACCAACCCCAAGGCGTTTTTCCACGGCAAGCCGATCACCCTGGAAGAACACCAGGCCTCGCGCTGGATCTGCGAGCCGCTGCACTTGCTCGATTGCTGCCAGGAATCCGATGGCGCCGTGGCGATGGTCATCACCTCGGCCGAGCGTGCCCGTGACCTGCGGCAGAAACCGGTGACCATCAAGGCCGGCTCTCAAGGCATCAGCCACGGCCAGCAGAGCATGACGTCGTTCTACCGCGACGACATCACCGGGTTGCCGGAGATGGGCGTGGTCGCCCGTGAACTGTATCGCCAGTCGGGCCTGGGCCCGGACGCGTTCCAGACGGCTGTGATCTACGACCACTTCACCCCGTTCGTGCTGCCGCAGCTGGAAGAGTTCGGCTTCGTCAAACGCGGCGAAGCCAAGGAATTCATCCGCGCCGGGCACCACGCCCGTGGCGGAAAACTGCCGATCAACACCCACGGTGGACAACTGGGCGAGGCCTATATCCACGGCATGAACGGCATCGCCGAAGCCGTGCGCCAGGTACGTGGCACGGCGGTCAACCAAGTGGCGGATGTGCAGAACGTGCTGGTCACCGCCGGCACCGGCGTACCCACCAGCGGCCTGATTCTCGGCGCAGCGTAAGGAGCACCAGATGTTCGTCGACCTCACTCCCGAACAACATGCCCTGCGCCACAAGGTGCGGGACTATTTCCAGGCCCTGATGACCCCGGACATGCGCGAGCAGTTGCGTGGCAAGGAAGGCGGCGAGCTGTTTCGCCAGACCATCCGCCAGATGGGTCGCGACGGCTGGCTCGCGGTCGGCTGGCCCAAGGCCCATGGCGGCCAGGGTTACGCCGCCACCGAACAGTTGATCTTCTTCGAAGAAGCCAACATCGCCGGCGCGCCGCTGCCGTTCGTGACCATCAGTACCGTGGGCCCGGCCTTGATGACCCACGGCAGCGAGTTGCAGAAAGAACGCTTCCTGCCCGGCATTGCCGCAGGCG
Organism: Pseudomonas sp. C32; assembly: GCF_030417915.1. Classification (NCBI taxonomy): domain Bacteria; kingdom Pseudomonadati; phylum Pseudomonadota; class Gammaproteobacteria; order Pseudomonadales; family Pseudomonadaceae; genus Pseudomonas; species Pseudomonas sp. C32. Next base: position 129,996 of record NZ_JAUHUK010000004.1, read on the forward strand.
AAATCATGTTCGCCATCGGCTACTCGGAACCGGAGGCCGGCAGTGACCTGGCGGTACTGAAAACCAGTGCCCGTCAGGATGACCAGGGCTTTGTGGTCAATGGCAACAAGCTGTGGACGTCTGGGGCCGAATCGGCCGACTTCGTCTGGCTGGCGGCCCGCACCGACCCGACCCAGGCACGGCACAAAGGCATTTCGCTGCTGATCGTCGACACCACGACGCCGGGCTTCTCTCACACCTTGATCCCCACCACCAGCATTCCGACCACGGCCACTTATTACGACAACGTACGGGTGCCCAACGAGATGCTGGTCGGTGAGTTGAACGGTGGCTGGAAGCTGATCACCTCGCAACTGAACCACGAGCGACTCGGCCTGGGTACCTGGTCGGACAAGGTAGTGGCGCTTTTTCGCCGGGTTTATCTGTGGGCGCGGGCCAGCGACGAGCAGGGGCGTCGGGCGATGGACAAGGCCTGGGTGCGCAGCTCGCTGGCTGAATGTTATGCGCGCCTGGAGGCAATGCGCCTGATCAACATGCGCATCGCCTCGGACCTTGAGCACGAGCGCATGGACGTGGCGCTGAGTTCGACCACCAAGGTGTTCGGCTCGGAATCGGCCATCGAGATCCTGCGCAAACTCGCGGCGGTCCTCGGCGCCAATGGCTCGATGCGCAGCGGTTCGGCAGCGACGTTGCTGCAGGGCGAGCTGGAATACGAGTTGCGCAGTTCGGTGACCCTGACCTTTGGCGGTGGCACCAATGAAATCCAGCGTGAGCTGATCGCCCAGTTTGGCCTCGGCATGCCGCGCACCCAACGCTGACGTTGGTCCATCAACAACAAAAACCGTACCCGCCCCGAATCCGGGGCGAGTCGAAGGGGACTTTCATGAGCACTATCGAGCAATTCAGGCACGATACCCGTGCCTGGCTGGAGGCTAACTGCCCGCTGTCGATGCGCACCGGCATGGCTGAAGGCGATGTGGTGTGGGGCAGCCAGAACCCGCAGTTTCCCTGTGAAGACGCACGCTTGTGGTTTGAGCGCATGCGCGACAAGCGCTGGTTCTGCCCCGAGTGGCCCGAGGAATACGGCGGCGCCGGTCTAAGTGACGAACAACTGGCAGTGCTGGAAAGTGAGATGCGCCGTCTCAAGTGCCGGCCGCCGCAGATTAACCTCGGTATCTGGATGCTTGGGCCAGTGCTGCTGGCTTACGGCAGCGAGGAACAGAAACGCGATCTACTGCCACCGATTGCCCGCGGTGAAGTGCGTTGGTGTCAGGGTTTCTCCGAGCCGAACGCCGGTTCCGATCTGGCCAGCCTGAAGATGGCCGCCCGCGATGCCGGCGATCACTTCGTGGTGGACGGCAGCAAGATCTGGACTTCTTACGGTGACAAATCCGACTGGATGTACGCCCTGGTACGCACCGACTTCAGCGTGCCCAAACACCAGGGCATCAGCCTGATCGTGCTGGACATGCGCAGCCCCGGCGTCAAGCCACAGCCGATCGATTTGATCAGCGGCAAATCGGCCTTTTGTCAGGTGTTCTTCGACAGCGTGAAAGTGCCCAAGAGCCAGCTGATCGGGCCGTTGAATGGCGGCTGGAACCTGGCCAAGTACCTGTTGCAACACGAACGCAAGGCGATGTCGAAATTCGGCGAGTTCAGCCTGCCGTCGCACTTCGACCTGCTGGCCCTGATGCGCGAATACGTGCCGGCGCCCCGGTCCCAGAGCGAGCACGCCCTGCAGGCGCGGGCCACGGCCTGTGCGATGAACGAGCATGCCTACAACCTGACCGTGCAGCGCATGGGCGAAGAGGCTCGGGCTGGCGACGACATCGGTGGCCTGATGTCGATCATGAAGCTGGTGCACACCGAACAGGAACGCGACAAATTCGAAGTGCTGCTCGATGCCATGGGCGGGGATGCCTTTGGCTGGGAGAGCGCGGCATTCAGCGAGCAGCAACTGGCGGTGACCCGCGCCTGGTTGAACAGCTATGCGCTGACCATTTCCGGCGGGTCCTCGGAGGTCCAGTTGAACGTCATCGCCAAGCGCGTGCTGGGTTTACCCGACGCTAAAAAAGGAGTTACCCCATGAGCCTGCGCTATAGCGACGAACAACGTTTGCTGGCCGACAGTGCCCGGGATTTTCTCGCCGCGCGCAGCCCGGTCAGTGCCCAGCGTCGACTGCGCGATGACGCGGTTGAGGCGGGTTTCGATGCGCAGTTGTGGCAGGGCGCGGTCGATCTGGGCTGGAGTGCGATTCCGTTTCCGGAAGACTTTGGCGGCCTGGATTTCGGTTGCAAGGGCCTTGGGCCGATCTTCGAATCCATGGGCCGCAATCTCTCCGCAACGCCGCTGTTGTCCAGCGTAGTCCTCGGCGGTTCGCTGGTACTTCTGGCGGGCAACTCCGCGCAACAGACGCACTGGTTGCAAGCCGTGATCAGTGGTGAACAGCGCCTGGCCCTGGCCGTGGACGAACAGTCGCGCCACGACCCGAGCCGCATTGCCCTAACGGCTAAAGCCGAGGGGCAGGGCTATCGCTTGCACGGCGACAAGTTCTGGGTGGTCGACGGGCTGGGTGCAGATGCCTTCGTGGTAGCTGCGCGCACCGCCGGACAACCGGGCGACACGCACGGCATCAGCCTGTTCCTGGTGCCAGCCGGTACACCGGGTTTGACCGTCAGCGCCTTGTCGCTGATCGACTCGCGCAACAGCGCACGGCTGCAACTGGACCAGGTGCAATTGGGCAGCGAAGCGCTGCTGGGCACCCTGGGCGAGGGCTGGGCTGCGCTGGAAACGGTGCTGGACCGTGGCCGCACTTGCCTCGCCGCGGAGCTGTTAGGGATGGCCGAACAACTGTTCGAAACCACGCTGGAGTACCTCAAGACCCGCGTGCAGTTCGACACGCCGATTGGCACCTTTCAGGTTCTGCAACATCGTGCCGCGCAAATGTACATCGACCTGGCGCTGAGCCGTAGTGCGCTGATGGCTGCGTTGGCGACTCTGGATGACGCCGGCCACGACGCAGGGGCACGTGCGCGACTGGTCAGCCTGGCGAAATGGAAGGCCGGCGACACGGCAATCAAGGTGGCCAACGAAGCCGTGCAGATGCACGGCGGCATTGGCGTCACCGACGAGCTGGATGTCGGCCTGTACCTCAAGCGTGTCCGTGTGGCGCAGAGCTGTCTGGGCGACCGGGATTTCCATTGCGAGCGCTATTCCGCCCACGCGTAGAACCTGTAGGCAGTCAACTCCTGTAGGAGCGAGCCTGCTCGCGATAGCGGTGTAACAGGCGGCATTTATATCGACTGACACGCCCTCATCGCGAGCAGGCTCGCTCCCACAGGGATGTCGCTTGACCGACTGACATTGGCCCACTTGCACGCCATTGGGGGCGCTACCCCGGCTGTCCTGGAGAAAACAATAATGAGCATTGAACGCTGGCAAACCGCGTGGCGGCAACTGATCGCCCCCGGTGCGCCGTTTGAAGTGGTGACGCCCGATGACGGCGCTCCACGCTTCTTCCGTCACGCCGCGCACGACCTGTTGCAGGTGCTGGACACCGGTCGAGTCCATGGCGACCGTGAGTTCCTGATCTGGCAGTCGCAACGCCTGACTTTCAACCAGTTCTACGATCAGGTCGATCGCCTGGCCGGGCAGATGGTTGCCCGCTTTGACTTGCAACCGGGCGAGCGGGTGGCGATTGCCATGCGCAACCAGCCGGCGTGGCTGGTGGCCTTCGCCGCTATCCAGCGCTGCGGCGCGGTGTGTGTGCCGCTCAACAGCTGGGGGCTGCGCGATGAGTTGCAATACGCTTTGCAGGACAGTGGTTCGCGCCTGTTGCTGTGTGACGAAGCGCGCCTCGAAACCCTGCGCGCAGACCTCGCCCGTGAACAGCGGGCGACGATTGTCGTCGGAGCCCAGGCAGGGTCGTTGCCCGAGTATTGCCTGCGTTTCGAAGACCTGATCGGCGCTCCGGCATTGCCGGTGCCAACGCTGGAAATCGATCCCGATGCGCCGGCGCTTATCCTCTACACCTCGGGCACCACCAGCCGCGCCAAGGGTGCAGTGTCGAGTCACCGGGCCATCTGCCAGGCGCTGTTTGCCCTGGATTTTCAGGGCGCGTTCTGCGCCATGAGTTCGCCTGAACGCATCGGCGTGGTGATCAACAGCGGCTACCCGCCGACCACACTGGCAGCGGTGCCGATGTTCCACGTCAGCGGCCTGCATGCGCAGTTCCTCTCGGCCCTGCGCGGCGGACGGCGGTTGCTGCTCATGTACAAGTGGGATGTGGAGCAGGCACTGGACCTGATTCGTGACGAGCGTTGCACCCAGTTCAACGGGGCGCCGGTGATGATGCAGCAACTGCTCGCCTCACCGCGCTTTGGCGGCGAGCACACCGCCAGTCTGTTCGGTTTGGGGCTGGGTGGTGGAGCGGCGTCCGCCGGGGTGTTGGACAACATGCTCAAGCTCAAGCCCGATGCCATCGGCGGCGCCGGCTACGGTCTGACCGAAAGCAACGGCATCGGCGCTGCCATCGGTGGCGACCCGTTCATCTACAAGCCGGCAGCGGCGGGGTGGGCCTTGCCGATCGTCGATATTCGCATTGGCGATGATCCGCACCGACCGCAGCCTGCGGGCACTCGCGGGGTGATCTGGCTGCGTTCGCCGACCTTGATGAGCGCCTACTGGAACCTGCCTGAAGCCACCGCACAAAGCCTGCGCGACGGGTGGCTCGACACGGGCGATATCGGCTACCTCGACGATGAGGACTTCCTCAGTATCACCGGCCGGGTCAAGGAGTTGATCAACCGCGGAGGCGAGAAAATTTCCGCCGCAGAAATCGAGACGTGCGTGCTCGATATGCCCGGTGTCCTGGAAGCTGCGGCGTTCGCCATCGCCGATCCGCTACTGGGTGAAACGGTGGGGCTGGCCGTGCATGGTCAGGCTTCGACGCTGCCCCAGCAAGCGCAAATCTGCGCCTTCATCGCCCAGCGCCTGGCCGCCTACAAAGTGCCGGCGCAGGTCTATCGGGTACTCGAACCCTTGCCACGCAACGCCACCGGCAAGGTGCTCAAGGCACAGCTGCAAGAAAAGTTGGGCGCATAGCGCTGCCTTAGTCTTTCCGGACGATGTCGGGGCCGGCAGAAACCGAACAATGGGTCCATCCACACAGCCTTATCAGCGAAGGAGGCATCACATGAAAATAACAAGAACAGGTCTCATGCTCGCGGTCGCAGTCACAGCCAATAGCGGGCTGATGGGTTTTGCGCACGCCGCGGTGTCACCTCAGGAAGCAGCCAAACTGGGCAAGGAGCTGACCTGTGTCGGCGCCGAGCAAGCCGGCAATGCCGAGGGCACCATTCCGCCGTACACCGGCAAGTACCTGGGTGAAGTCCCGGGCTGGAATCATGTGAAGTTCTCCGGCGACCAGCCGGTGGACCCCTATGCGGCGGAGAAGCCGATTCTGGTGATCACTGCGCAGAACATGAGCCAGTACGAGTCGCACCTGACCGAGGGCCAGAAGGCGCTGCTGAAGAAGTATCCGACCACCTACAAAATGAACATCTACCCGGGCCATCGGGATTTCCGCTATCCGGATTATGTGTGCCGCCGTGCGATGGACAACGCATTGCAGGCCAAACTGGTCAATGACGGTGCAGGTTTTACCGGGATTGGCCAGGTGCCGTTCCCGATTCCCAAGAACGGCATGGAATTGCTGTGGAACCACCAACAGCCGGCGCGTGCCTACACCGAGGAAAAAACCACCGATCTGGCTTCGGTCCTACCCAATGGCAGCATCGGCTGGGGGCGTGCATATGCCCGTAACCTGGCATTGGCCAATTCACCCAGTGCCGACTCCAGGACCGAAGACAAGATTTCGGCCATGAGCAACAACATGACCCTCAAACCGGCCCGTGACAACGGCACGCTGAGCATTTCGCACGAACCCTACAACTTCGGTACGGACTCACGCCAGGCCTGGTCCTACAGCCCATCCACCCGCCGCGTACGGCAACTACCGGGCTACGGCTTCGATCAACCAATGATTGGCACCAACGGCACCATGACCGTCGACGAGGACCGTTTGTTCAACGGCACTCCGGAGCGCTTCAACTGGAAGCTCATTGGCAAGCGTGAAATCTACAGCCCGGCCAACGCCTTCAAGCCCAACACCGCGTCGATCAAATATGCCGACATGCTGACCCCCAACCATCCCAACCCGGAGTTCATGCGTTATGAGTTGCGTCGCGTCTGGGTGCTGGAAGCTGACCTGAAGGAAGGCTATCGCCATGTCTATGGCAAGCGTGTGCTGTTCATCGACGAAGACACCTGGAACTCGGTCATGGCCGACAACTACGATGCCCGCGGGCAGCTGTGGAAGCACGCCATGGTCAACTACTACTACCACCCTGACATGAGTGGCTGGCAGGCCGGGTCGCAATTCTTCATGGACTTGAATTCAGGCCAGTACACCGGTTACGGCATGACCAACGAGTCGAAGAAGGGCCCGATCCTCAACGAAGGCAAATTCACCCCGGACCAATACACCGCGGATGCGGCGCGGGCGATCGGGCGGTAACGACTTCGGCAATACCCGCTACAAGTAAAGGCCTCGCCGGGTAACGGTGGGGCCTTTTTGGGTTGGGTTCTGCAATAAGGTTATTCGATAGCAGGAGGATTTACCTGAGACAGATCAGCACGATGCTCTTGTTTTCCCGAGATGCCGTGAAGAACCTTTTTTTGCTGGTCAGACGCGTTCTTTCAACAACGTCCCATTACCTGTAGCAGCTGGCGTTAGTTCAGGGCTAGACATCTTCGTTGCGAGCAAAAAACCCAGTCAGCGCGATTACACGCTGACTTTCAGGTTGTCAGTCAGTTGATCGGCTGAGAGGTGATCGACCATTGGGGATCCAGTGGGCCGATGATCTCCAGCAGCCGTTTGTAACCGGTACGGAGAATGCGCCATTCGCCTTGTATCTTGATGTAGCTATCCTCATAGATCGCGCTGCCGTTAAGCAGGGTCTGCTTATCGAGGTTGATGAACAGGTCGTTGAGGTACCAGAGGCCAGTGGCTTCATCACCGTTGACCACGATTTCCGGGGTGTGGCCGTTGTGCATGCCGAAACGGCGATTGGTGAAGTTGGTGCGGTAGAACTCGATGGCCTGCTCCAGTCCGTTGAGTTCGAGCTGGTAGGTCGGGCTTTGAAAGCTGATCCTCACCTCGGGGGCGAGGATGCTGCGCAGTAGTTCGAGGTTACAGGTATCGATACCTCGAAAATAGCGGGCCTTGAGCTGTTTGATCTGCTCGATGGCAACGAGATCCAGCATGTTATTCAACTCCAAGGGGAAGGCGATGGCCACACGGGTACCGTGTGGCCGCTGGAAAGAGGCGACGTGCTTGTCGCCTTGAAGTGCTTAGCAGGGCAGAAAGTGGCCGCCGTTGACGTCCAGTTGTGCGCCGGTAATGACCTTGGCGTAGTCGCTGGCCAGGTACAGGGCGGCCATGGCGCAGTCGTTGTCTTCGGGGATCTTGCGCAGTGCAATCTGTTGGGCGACCTGGTCGACCAGCGACTCCATCGGGACACCCAGGCGCCTGGCTTCGCTCTCGAAGTGGCCGATGACCGGCGCGCCCCACATCCAGCCCATGAAGGTGGAGTTGACGCGGATGCCGAACGGGCCAAGATCCTGGGCCAGGTACTGCACGGCGGTTTTCAATGCACCCTTGGAGACGGCATAGCCGGATTCCAGTTGGTTGGGGGTGCGGGTGGCCATGGTGTTGATCATGACGATGCTGCCCGACTTCTGCTTCTTCATCTGCGGCAACACGGCCTGGGTCATGTGCATGGTGCCGAACAGGTTGACGTCCATCGCGTTGCGCCAGTCGTCCATTGACGACTCGGAGGAACTGCCCCAGGCGCCATGGGCGTAGGCAGAGTTGATCAATACGTCGATCTGGCCGAAGTGCTCGATCGTCAGGTCGGCGAGCGTCTGGCACTGTTCGGCCTGGGCAATGTCGGTGGGGACTTTCAGCACAGGAGTGCTGTAGCCGGCGTCGCGGATGGCCTGTTCAGCCTGATCCAGCTTGGCCGGGGTGCGGGCGGCCAATACCACGGCCTTCGCCTGATACTCCGCGGCACGCACGGCCAGCTTGATGCCGAGGCCAGGACCGATACCGGAAATGATGACGACTTTATCTTTGAGCAACATGGCAATTACCTTCTTATTGTTCTGGTAGGGAATGGGGCGTTCAGGTGCGACTGGCGTGCAGTTCTTCGGCACGTCGTTTCAGATCCAGGGCCATCTGGTCGAAGCCGGTTTTTACCCAGGCTCCGTGTTCACGCATGATCGTGTCCTGGTTCAGGCCCAGGAAAATGTCAGTGGTGAAATAGCTGCAGCGGTTGGCATCGATGGCCTTGATGTACTGATCGCGGCGGGCGGCGTCCATGTTTTCCGGGACGGGGCGCTGCTCCCAGGACAGCAGTCGCTCGGGGTCGCAGGCCACGAGGTATTCGAAGACCGGAACGGTTTCGCCGGTATCGGGCGTAAGTACCTGCATATGCACCTCGTCGCCGATCTGCAGGCCGCACTGAATGTTCGGGCAGAAGCTGTTCCACTGGTGGTAATTGTCCAGATCAATGAGCACTTCCCAGACCACCCGGGCGGGGGCATTAATTTCCACCGTGTGGGAGGTCACTATGTTTTCTGCTCTGGCCATGACTGTCTCCTGTTGTGCATTCAGTTGATGGGTTTGGAGGTGATCTGCAGCTGTTCACTCAAGGGCTGGATAGTCTCGAGCAGGGTTTCGTAGCCCGTCTCGGCGATCATCCAGCGCTCGCCGCGCTTGATGTAGCGATCCTGGTAGATCGCACTGCCGTGCATGTGGGTGTTTTCCTCGAGGTTGATGAACACGTAGCTCAGGTACCAGAGGGCTGTCGCCTGGTCGCCATCGACTTCGATTTCCGGGGTGTGACCGTTGTGGGTGGCCAGGCGGGTTTTGGTGAACGAGGTGCGATAGAAGTCCAGCGCATCGCCCAGGCCATTGACGTGGAACTCGTAGGCAGGGCTCTTGAACGACAGGGCGACGTCCTCGGTCAGCATGCCCTGGAGCATCTCGATGTTGCAGGTGTCGATGGCGCGGAAATAGCGCGCCTTGAGCTGTTTGATCAGCTCGATTGCTTCTAGATCCAACATGTGAAGCCTCCTTGGGGCCACTCAGGCACTGAGCTGGTACTCGCTGGTGAGGATGCAGTCGATCTTCTGGAAGTCGATGAATTTGCTGGTCGATTCGTACATGGCTTGCTGGCGCTGCGCGCACTTGTCCGGGTCGCCCAGGGCGGCGAAGAATCCTTGCGGATTACCGATGGCCTCGGGCGGGAAGTTCTCTTCGACGATGGCGTGCAGCACCGGTGCGCCGAAGGTCAGCGCGCGTACCACGGTGTTCTGCCGGTAGCCGAAGATCGATTGCAGCGGATAGGCATTAGGCCCGTGTCCGTTGCGCCAGGTGTCGTACCAATGCTCGTAGCTCATCCGGTCTGGCTTGTGCAGCAACGCCACCTGATTCATGCCGGGCGTGCGCTCGCCGACCGGCACCCGATACTGGGCGGCACGGGGCTGGCGCTCCTCGGGATACGGCTCGGATTCCACCACCAGATAAGCCTCCAGGCGGCGGGTCTTGGGCGCCACGAGTGCCTGGATGGCGGGCCATTGCGAGGCACTGTCCAGCCACAACGAGAGCAACCCGTCCAGGGGCACGGCGCTATTGGTGATGCGCTGCGTCGAGGCGGCGGCCACCGCCTCGTCGACCAGCATCACGCGGAGGTTTTTTGCACCGGCTGCAGTCAATGCGTCGCGCAGGTCGAACAAATCCGCACGCCATTGCCTGGCGTTGGGTTGTGTCGGCTTCCACAAGGTCAAGATGATTTTTTCCATGATTTCTCCAACCTGCGTTCAGTGATTGACGCTCAGGTGACGGGCGCGATATTCGCTGTAGTCCTGGATCATCTGCGTCTCGTTCAGACCGAAGCGCTCCAGGCTGTAGTCATGGCTGGCACGTTTTTCCCGGCTGTTTTGCGACAGCCAGCCCTGCGCGTCGGCGCGGGCCTTATCGGTAAACGGCAGATTGGCGAAGGCGTAGACCTTTTCCAGCACTTGCAGCGGCTGCTTCACGGTGTCGGCGAAGTGGATGTCGAGAAAGCGCTCGGCCACATGCTGTTCGCGAACCTGCATGGTGTGACGGATGCCTCGCGCCATGCGGTTGTTCCACTGCTCACCAGCGGCTTTCGGGTCCGGGTTGTCGCTGTACATCTGCCACAGGGTGTGGGCCATGCTGGCCATCGACGGGATGGTCTGGGCCGGTTCACGGTGGGTCAGAATCACCTGCGCCTTGGGGAAGACATCCAGCAGCAAATCCAGGGTGTGCAGATGTTGTGGCGCTTTGAGCAGCCAGCGTTGACCTGCCGGCTCACGCCGTTGTTGCTTCTGCCACTGCAAGAACTGCAGCATTTTCTTCAGTTGGGTGTAGACCGGCCGCTGGTCTTGCTGATCCAGCCAGCGGGTATAACTAGGCACGTTGACGTAGGCGTCCATGGCGCACATGAACGAGTGTTCCATGAGCATGAACTCTTCGTCGCAGAGCATCGGATCCAGCGGGTGGATCGCGAGGATCTGCGGGATCACCTCGGCCATCAGATCGACCTCGGCCTTGGCCTGGGCGATGCGCTTGGCCGGCGCGGCCAGAGTTTCGTCAGTCAGCGGTGCCGGAAAGCGAGTTTCCCACCAGGCGGCGGAGTAGAAGCGTGGGTCGACCGCCAGCGTGCGCTGAAGCATGGTGGTGCCGGTGCGCGGCAGGCCGACGATGACCAGCGGATCGTCGATTTGTATCTGGGTTATTTCTGGATGACGGCGCAGGTAGTCTTCCATCACCAGGCGGTTGACCAGTTGCCCGACCAACCTTTCTTCCAGCAAATACAGGCCGGAGGCTGACAGCTGGGCTTCGGCGGCCAGGGCATCGAGCAGCGCCTGCAACGACTCGCGGTAGTTGTCATCGCCAAAATCGCTCAGGCCATTGCTGCGCGCGATGGCGCTGGCCAGCAGTTTTTCGACGGTCAGGTCTTCAATGCGGGTGTGCGCGTTCATACGGCCTCCGCGACGGCAGATACGTTTACGACGCGGGTGGTGGGGTGGCATTGCTCCCGGGCGCCGACCCAACGCAGGCAGAGCGTGCCCTGGCGTACACCGGCGGTTTGCAGCCAGTTGCTCACCCCGGGGTCCAGCTCACTGAGTACCAGCGTCACGCCGCCGTTGTCGTCGTAGCGGGCCTGATGCTTGTTGAAACAGATCTGGTGGTAGCGGTAGTCCAGCGACTCCATCCAGTAATTGTTGATCTGCAAGTTCCAGAAGTCGCAGTCCGGCACTTTATAAATGTGGATGACCAACGCCTCGTCCGCGGCTAGCGCCCAGTGCGAGTGGTAGTAGAAAATGTTCGGATCGCCGCCAACTGACTGGCAGAGCGCCTGGTTGGCTGGGGGCAACTGATTGCTGTGCGGCAGGTAGCTTTCGCTCCAGTCGGCGAACAGCCGGGCGGTGTTTTCCACGAAGCTCGATACCCGCGCCAGGCCTTGTTGGAACGTCGCCGGGTCAAGGGCCTGTGGCTTGGAATCGGTGCCGATGCGCTCGATGCTCAACTTGGCCGGCACTTCGCTGCGACGGTCAAGAAACGTCTGGCGTACGATCAAGGCATTGGTGGCGCCTTCCATTTTCAGCCAGTTGCCCGTTTGCGGTTCGCTGCTGAGGATGATTTCAAAATTGCCCTGGTCATCGACCTGTAGCTGGCTGGCATCGATGAAACCGGTCTGGATCAGGGTGCCGTCGGTTTCATAACCGCCTTTCTGGGTGCCAAAGCTCAGGTAGGCGACACTGCCGCGCTGGCCTTTGATGCGATAGTCCAGCGTGCCGTCCAGGCGCGAGTACTCATAGAGGTTGTCCGGGTTGTCGGCGCCAATTTTCGCGGTCTCGTGGGAGGTCTTGAAGAAACTGGGAAACGCCGGGTCGGCAAACTCGATGTGCATCTCCAGGCCGATGCGCAGCAGGCGCGTCAGGTAGCGGAAGCCTTCGGCGCGGGTGGCCGCATCGACGGGTGCTTCGGGACGCAGGATCTGCTCGCCGCAGCGCTTGAGGTGATCGCAGAACGTGGCCCAGGTCTGGCCACTCAACAGCTGTTGTTCGTCAATAGAGCTGATTGTCATTGTTAGACTCTCTTGATTAGGCGAATCCGGCTCGTGAGCGACTGCCAAGAGGCGCTTGAGCCGGATTCACGGGACACGGTCAAATGCCCGGCGAACCGGGCGCCGGGGCTAGAGTTCCTTACCGATGAAGCCGCGCTCGGTCAGCACCTCGATGATCCGGTCCACTGCACCCTCCGGCGTCAGCTTGCTGGTCTGGATATGGATGTCCGGCTTGCTCGGTACCTCATAAGGCGAGTCGATGCCTGTGAAGTTTTTCAACTCACCGCGGCGGACTTTCTTGTACAGGCCCTTGGGGTCGCGCTCTTCGGCCACGGCCAGCGGCGTGTCGACGAAGATCTCGATGAACTCGCCTTCCTGCAGCAGCCCACGCGCCATCTCGCGCTCGGAGCGGAACGGCGAGATGAAGGCGGTCAACACGATCATCCCGGCATCCACGAACAACTTGGACACCTCGGCCACCCGGCGAATGTTCTCTACCCGGTCGGCATCGGTGAAGCCCAGGTCGCGGTTCAAGCCGTGACGCACGTTGTCGCCGTCGAGCAAGTAGGTATGGCGGCCGCGGGCGTACAGCCGGGTTTCCAGCAAGTTGGCGATGGCCGATTTGCCAGCCCCCGACAAACCGGTGAACCACAGCAGCACCGGCTGCTGGCCCATCTGTTCGGCACGTGCCTTCTTGTTCACATCCACGTGCTGCATATGGATGTTCTGCGAACGGCGCAGCGAGAACTCGATCAGGCCTGCGCCGACGGTGGCGTTGGTCAGGCGGTCGATGAGGATGAAGCTGCCGGTTTCGCGATTGTCCTTATAGGGATCGAAAGCGATCGGCTGGCTGGAGAAGAGGTTGCACACGCCGATCTCGTTCAACGCCAGTTCCTTGGCCGCCAAGTGCTCCATGGTGTTGACGTTGATCTTGTACTTGGGCACCGCCAGGGTGACCGACAGCGTCTTGCCGCCGATCTTCATTAAGTAAGGGCGACCGGCGAGCATGGCCTGTTCGTGCATCCAGATCAGGCTGACCTGGAACTGGTCGGCGACGCTGGCCGGGTCTTCCGAAGTGGACAGGACATCGCCGCGGCTGCAATCGACTTCGTCGGTCAGGGTCAGGGTGATGGACTGCCCGGCCACGGCTTGTTGCAGGTCGCCGTCGAGGGTAACGATGCGCGAGATTCGGCTCTCTTGCCCGGCCGGCAACACACGTACGCGGTCGCCGGGACGAACCACGCCGCTGGCGATGGTGCCGGTGAAACCACGGAAATCCAGGTTGGGGCGGTTGACCCACTGCACCGGCATGCGAAACGACAGTTTCTGCTGGTGCGCCTCGTCGATCTCGACGGTTTCCAGGTAACCCATCAGCGTGGTTCCGCGGTACCAAGGCATGTGCTCGCTCTGCTCGGTGATGTTCTCACCCCGCAGCGCGGACATCGGGATGGCGGTGACATCCTGAAGATTGATCTGCCTGGCGAAGGCGCGGTAGTCATCGACGATGGCGTTGAAGACTTTCTCCGAGTAGTCCATCAAGTCCATCTTGTTGACGGCCAGGACCACCTTGCGAATGCCGATCAGCGAAGCCAGATAGCTGTGACGCCTGGATTGGGTCAGCACGCCGCGTCGGGCGTCGATCATTACCACGGCCACGTCGGCCGTGGAGGCTCCGGTCACCATGTTGCGGGTGTACTGCTCATGGCCCGGGGTATCGGCAACGATGAACTTGCGCAGCTCCGTGGAGAAAAAACGGTAGGCCACGTCGATGGTAATGCCTTGTTCGCGCTCGGCGGCCAGGCCGTCAACCAACAGCGCGAAATCCAGTTCACCACCCTGGGTGCCGTCTTTTTTCGAGTCGGCCTCCAGCGCTTCCATCTGGTCTTCGAAGAGCATTTTCGAATCGTAAAGCAGGCGTCCGATCAGCGTGCTCTTGCCATCGTCCACGCTGCCACAGGTAATGAAGCGCAGCAGGCTCTTGTGCTCGTGGGCCTTGAGGTATTGCCCGATATCCTCGGCAATCAGGTCAGATACGTGTGCCATTAGAAGTACCCCTCTTGTTTTTTCTTCTCCATCGATGCGGACGAGTCGTGGTCGATCATTCGCCCCTGACGTTCGGACGTGCGGGTCAGGAGCATTTCCTGAATGATCTTGGGCAGGGTGTCGGCATCGGACTCGACGGCACCGGTGAGCGGGTAGCAACCCAGAGTGCGGAAGCGCACGTTGCGCATCATCGGCACTTCACCCGGGTTCAGCGGCATGCGTGCGTCATCGACCATGATCAGCATCCCGTCACGCTCGACCACCGGGCGCGGTGCGGCGAAATACAGCGGTACGATCGGGATGTTTTCCAGATAGATGTATTGCCAGATGTCCAGCTCGGTCCAGTTGGACAGAGGGAACACGCGGATCGACTCGCCCTTGTGTTTACGCGTGTTGTACAGGTGCCAAAGCTCTGGACGCTGGTTCTTCGGGTCCCAGCGGTGCTGATCGGAGCGAAAGGAGAAAATCCGTTCCTTGGCCCGGGATTTTTCTTCGTCGCGACGCGCGCCGCCGAAGGCCGCGTCGAAACCGTAGTGATCGAGTGCCTGTTTCAGGCCCTCGGTTTTCATGATGTCGGTGTGGATCTGCGACCCGTGCTTGAACGGGCTGATGCCCATTTCAATGCCTTCGGGGTTGGTGTGGGTCAGCAGGTCGACGTTCAGCTTGGCCACCATCTGATCGCGGAAGCGATACATCTCCTGGAACTTCCAGGTGGTGTCGACATGCAGTAAGGGGAAGGGCGGCTTGGCCGGGTAGAAGGCCTTCATGGCCAGGTGCAGCATGACCGCACTGTCCTTGCCGATGGAGTAGAGCATGACCGGATTGTCGGAGTCGGCGACAACCTCGCGCATTGCCTGGATGCTTTCCGCTTCCAGTCGTTGCAGATGGGTAAGCGTCATAGATTTTCCTCTCGCTTTTTGTTGTTGTCGTTTATCAACGTACAACTGCTGCGATTCGGACTTATGCGCGACTTGATGTTTTAACATCAGGCGCAACATCTGCAGCATGGGATCGCGGGGCAGGGGGGGAGCGACTGTGGCGGGCACGTGATCGAGCTCATCGTCAGGACAAACGCGCGCGGCTTGCTGACTGATCTGGGTCGCCAGGTCGCGGGCACCGCTGAGCATTGCGCTGGCTTCGGGCAGATGAAACAGATGCAGCCGTTCGGCGCGTTCGCCGGCCCAGGTGATGAAGGTCGCGGCGCGTTGCCAGTGCATGCCCGAGAGCAGGGCGAACACTTTGCGGTCGACGGAGCGATACAAACGGTCGAAGAACGCTTCCAGGTGGGGCGCGCGCAAGCCGTCTTCGTATGGCAGCCAGAGCACCTTGCCGCGATTGCTGACCGCGCGCAGTACTCCGTGACTGAGCTTGCCCTGGTCGTTGCGCGCACCGTAGTCATCGATCCAGTGGATCTCGCCGTTCTGCGTACGAGCCTGTTCGAGGATGTCCCGGTAGGTGCCGCGGTACCAACGCTGCACCGCTAGCGAAGCATTCGCGACGCGCTTGGCCGGGCGCTCGGCATTGAGCTGCCAGCGTTGCAAATAATGGGCGGCGGTGCGTTCCGGCAAGTCGATATCGTGCAGGCGCTTGACCAGTGCCTGCATCGCTTCCAGTTGCCAGAGCAGGAAGGGTAACTGGTGTCGTTCCGGCGGCGTACTGACCAGCAATCGGTAGATGTTCTGTTCCTGCTCGGCAGACAGGCTGCGGCCTTCACCTTGCTTGCGCCCGCGTTCGCGCACGGGCACGGCATTCCAGCCACCGGCCTGCCACGCCTTGTAGGCAGAAATGATCGTCGGCGATGAGAGTCCGGTGTCCTGGCTGATGGCTTTGAGCGTGCTGCCAGCGATGCGCAATTGCACGGCGCGCAGGCGAAGCTTGTTGATCTGTGGAACGGATAACTGATTGCCGTGGGACACAGGAACTCCTGTTAAACATCCATTTGCGCAGTGGCGGTGGTGCGGATGTCTGTACTGTTCCCGGATCCGGAAAACGGCGCATAGGCCGAATGGACCATACGAAGAACAAAAACAGGAGAATTGCCATGAACGAGTCAATGACTGTTCTGCTTGAAGACGTCATCGCTATTGCTCGCGAAGCAGGTGAGCTGGTGTTGGAGGTGTACCGCTCGGATTTCGAGGTACGCGGCAAAGTCGATGCCTCGCCAGTGACCGAAGCTGACGAGCGTGCCGAGGCTTTGATTCTGCGTGCCTTGGCGGCGCGTACGCCGCAGATTCCGGTGATTTCCGAAGAGGCCGCCGCTGCCGGCCAGGTGCCCGACGTGGGTCAGCGTTTCTGGCTGGTGGACCCGCTGGACGGAACCAGGGAATTCATCAATCGCAATGGCGAGTTCACCGTCAATATCGCCCTGATCGATAACGGTGAGCCGGTGCTTGGGGTGGTTCTGGCGCCCGCGCTGTCGCGTCTGTTCGCGGGTGCCCACGGTTGTGGAGCCTTTATCGAACAGGCCGGGCAGCGCCAACCCATTCACTGCCGTGCAGTGCCGCACGAGGGCCTGGACGTGGTCGCCAGCCGCTCCCATGGCGATGCCGAGGCGCTGGACAAATTCCTCGACGGGCGCCATGTGCGATCACTGAAAAGTGCCGGTTCATCGCTGAAGATTTGCCTGGTGGCGGCCGGTGAGGCCGACCTTTATCCGCGCCTGGGGCGCACCATGGAGTGGGATATCGCTGCGGGGCATGCGGTGCTTGTCGCGGCCGGTGGACAGATCCGCACCCTGGCCGGAGAGGTGTTGCGTTATGGCAAGCCTGGCCTGGACAACCCGCATTTCTATGCTCAGGGTCTATAGATCGCCGGGCATTCGCGAATGTACTCGTTGCATATTTGGATTGGGTGTATATCCGTTGCTGCGGTAACGGCGACTTAGGGTTTCGCTCTTACAGCGAGTCACTTGGAAAAGCCCCAAGTAACCAAGGGCTCTTGCCCCTGGCGTTCGGTGCCTCGCTAATGCTCGGCATGCCCTCGCTCCGGTCCTGCTCCGTGGGTCGCCGCGATGGGCCATCCATGGCCCAGCGCGGCTAAACCGGCATCCTTGCCGGTTTACCCACTGCGCAGAACCTCCACTCGGCCTCTCGATGGGGCAAGAAAATCAAAAGCCAAATCAAAAGCGAAAGCAAAAGCGAGGCGGCCTGACAGCCGACCTGATTTCGCGGATGTACTCGTTGTGATCGTTCCCACGCGGAGCGTGGAAACGATCACAGGCCTGCACCTATCTGTGCGCAGCCTCTGTTGTCGGGCGCAGGATGTCGCGGCATCCCTGCTCGTGACTGATGACCATGCGTCGATGGGCAATACGCCAACCGTTCACCGTCGATACCCAGCGATCCTGATATTCGGCCAGCGATTCATAGGTGATGTCCCGCATGCTGCCGGCGCCGCGATGCGCGGCACGCACGTACACGCGGCTCTCGACGGCCGCATCACTGGCGTCGACCAACAGGTTGCCAAGCAAGTGCTGCGAAGGTCCGCAGCCATCCAGGTGCACACGGATCATCGCCACAATCGGCTCACGCCCTTGAAGGTGTTGCAAGCCGCCATAGTCGGCGGTGGCATCCTCCAGGAAAACATCCTCCATGGCCGACCAGTCGCGTTGGTCGCAAGCACTTGCATAGCGGGAAAGGACTACATTGAGCTCGCGCTCAAGCAGCAGATTGTTGATGTCCATCTTGCCTCCCTTCATTTCCGGTTTTTTCGGTTGACCTGATGCTCGGCCCGCTTCGGGTTCCCCTCATCGTCCGTTCAGACCATTTGCGGCTACATCACCAAATGCCCGCGCAAATCCCCCAACATGTCCAGGTGCGAATAATCACGAAAGCTGAACCGCCAGACCCCGTCGACACGCTCGAACTCATCAAGGTAGCGCCCGGCGGCAATGGGTTGCAGGGGGAGTGTGTCGGTGGCCTGCAGCACGGTGTAGCAGGCGCGAACCGTGGCGGTTCCCGAGGCTTCGTCGATGTCGATGATGGGGTTGCTAATGACGTGTCGGGTGCGCGGTGTACCGCAGGGGTAGAGCTTGATGCGTTGCTGCCAGATGCCCAGCAGGGCGGTGTGATCAAGGCACTCGCCCTGGCTGTTTACCTTGATGCGGGCATGCCGAAACAGTTCGGCGGCCTCGACCAGTCGGCCGCTGTCCAGGTACTCGGCGTAACGGTAGAGCAGGTTGCAGATCTGTACGGCGCTCATGGCATTCCTCATGAAAAAAAGCCGCTGCAACCTGGCAAGGTTGCAGCGGCGCGGTGGTGCAGGAAAGGAGTCAGGCCGTCACGGCCCGGACCGGTGCAAGGGGTGCAGCCGGGTGCTTCATCTGTTGGCGATAACGCGGCAGTGCCAGGGCCAGGAACACGCTGGCCAGCAACAGCATCGACACCGACGAAGCCAGGGCATAGCGCAGCGATTCACTGCCCAGGGTCGGCACGAAGAAATCGCTGAGCATGCCGACGAACAGCGGTCCGATACCAACGCCCAGCAGGGTCATGGACATGACGAAAATCGCCGTGGCCTGGGCCAGGCGTGTGGCCGGGAACAGGTGGGTAATGGCACTCAGGCACGGTGTTGCCCACCACACGCCGAAGAAGGCGAAGGCGCTGTAGAACAGGAACGCCTGGGGCACGGCGATGCTGCCGATATGGAACGCCGTGCCTTGGGGCCAGAGGAAGTACGCCAGGGCGAAGGGGATGCTGATCAGCGTACCCAGCAACGGCACGCCGATTTGCCAGCCGACATCGCGCCGCGCCATGCGGTCGGTGAGCATGCCACACAACAGGGTGCCGACGGTCGCGCCGCCACCGCCCACCACGCCCACCAAAAATCCGGCCTCTTGCAGGTTGAGGCCGTGGGAACGGATCAGGAAACTCGGGCTCCAGGTGCCGATGGCGTAGCCGGCAATCGCCGCCGCGCCGCCGGTGAGCACCAGGCACAGGAACGAGGGCATGCGAAACAGTTCGACCAGGGTCTTGAGCCAGCCATCCTGTTGCGTCGCGAGGTGGCCCAGCGGCACTGCGCGCTGGGGTGCCCGCACAGTCAGCAGCAGAAGCAGGCCAAGGAAGATCCCGGGTGCGCCGATCAGCAAGAAGGCGTAGCGCCAACCGTGGTGCTGGGCAATCCAGCCACCCAGGCCCAGGCCGACGATCGCCCCTAGGCTGGAACCGAGCATCAGCACCGACAGGGCCGTGGATCGGCGGTTCGCCGGGTACAGATCCGAGACCATGGCCACCGACGGCGCCGTACCGCCAGCCTCGCCAACCGCCACGCCAACCCGTGCCAGCACCAGGGTCAGGAAGTTGCCGGCCATCCCGCAAAGCATGGTCATCAGGCTCCAGGCGATGCAGCTGAAGGCGATCACCGGCTTGCGTCCGATGCGGTCCGACAGACGCCCCATCGGGAAGCCGAACACGGTGTAGAACACCGCGAAGGTCACCCCCGAAAGCAGGCCGATGCCGGTATCGGATATACCGAATTCGAGCTTCACCGGTTCGATCAGGATCGCCATCAACTGGCGGTCGATGTAGTTGAACACATAGATGCTGGCGAGCACGAACAACGCGTAGTGCGTTCGCCATGTCACGGGGGTGGATTGGTTCACTGCGGGTGCTCCCGGTTTTGTTCTAGTTGGCGCGATGCTCTACGTGCCCGGTTTTTATTTCATCGTCCGTTCAGACCATCTTTGTCGTACCCAGGCAAGCCGCCTTACCCAATGGCGAACCTAGTCTTGTCGGACGATGTTTCGCTTGTGCTCAACGTCAATCATTCAGCCCGTATCCGCTGGCATGTCAGCGCTTGCCCACGTTGTGGCGAGCATGGCGACAGCCTGAAAACAATAAGAAGCTGAGGAATTGAAATGAGCGTCTTGTTCGAACCGGTCGCCCTGGGCGAACTGCAACTGGCCAACCGCATCGTCATGGCACCCATGACTCGCAGCCGTGCCCTTGCCGATGCGGTCCCTGGTGGCGACATGGTCGAATACTACCGCCAGCGTGCCAGTGCCGGGTTGATTGTCGCTGAGGGCACCGCGCCCTCGGCCAGTGGCCTGGGCTATTGTCGCACCCCGGCCATCTACAGCGACGAGCAGATCGTCGGCTGGCAGCGGGTCACCGAGGCGGTGCATGCCGAGGGCGGGCGCATCGTCCTGCAGCTGATGCACGTTGGTCGCGCCGCCAGCCGGCACAATAAGCCGGCGGGTGCGGCCACGGTCGCACCTTCGGCATTGCGCGCACGCACGCAGGTGTTCAGCGACGCTGCCGGACTGGTGGACACAGACGAGCCCCACGCACTGACTTTGCAAGGCATCGACGACGTGATCGAAGACTATCGCCAGGCCGCATTGAATGCGCGTCTGGCGGGTTTCGACGGTGTCGAACTGCATTGCACCAGCGGCTATCTGCCGATGCAGTTCATGGCCTCCGGCAGCAATCAGCGCAGCGACGCCTACGGCGGCGATGTGACCGGACGGGTGCGTTTTGCCAAGGAAGTGATCGAGGTCATGGCCGGTGCGATTGGCGCCGGACGCGTCGGTTTTCGCCTGTGCCCCGGCAACCCCTACAACGACATCGACGACAGCGATCCGGCGGCCACGGCGGCTGCCTTGTGCGAAGCCGTGGCGTCGCTAAACCTGGCCTACCTGCACATCATGCGCTCGCCACTGGCAGAGCTCGATGCCTTCGCCCTGGCGCGTCGGCACAGTCCGCATGCGTTGATTCTCAACGATGGTTTCGACGGCCTTTCGGCCAGCGCCGCGCTCGCGTCGGGCGAGGGGGTTGCTGTGTCGTTCGGCCGTCACTTTATCGCCAATCCCGATCTGGTGGACCGCTTGAAGCGTGGCCTGCCGCTGAGCCGCTTCGATCGTAAAACGCTCTATACACCGGGCTCGGCGGGCTACTCCGACTACTGCGCCTACCAAGCGATTGCCCAGGAGGTGGCGCAATGAACCTCAATGACTTGAGCCGCGTCTTGCCAACACGTCCAGTGCCACGGGAGCAGACCCAAGCGCTGCTCGACCAACGCTCGGCGGCCGCCGGGCAGATCAAACCGGGCGACCTTTACACCCTGGCCGATCGTCTGGAACAACAGGCAAGCAAGCAAGGAGAGCAAGCGTTCCTGATCTATGGCGAGCAGACCCTGAGCTACTTCGAGGTCGATGCGCGAGCCAACCAGATGGCCCACACCTTTTATGCCAATGGCCTGCGCGCCGGTGATGTCTGCGCCCTGGCCATGGAAAATCGTCCGGCGTTTTTCTGCACATGGTTCGGTCTGGTCAAGCTCGGTGTGGTGGTGGCCTTCATCAACACTCAGGTCAGTGGTCGACCCCTGCTGCATGCGTTGCAGACGACCGAGGCCAAGGCGTTGGTGATCGGTGAAGAGTGCCTGGCCAATGTGCAGGCCACCGAAGGTTTTCCAGACCTGCCGTGCTGGCTGCTGCGAGACGCGGAAAATCCCTGGACCGCAGCGCTGCCCAAGGGAGTCGACGGGCATTTCGATGCGCGCCTGGAGAAAGCCCCGCGCACGCCGTTCCCCCGGGATATCCGCGCGCACATCGACGCGCAGACGCCGACCCTGCTGATCTTTACCTCGGGCACCACAGGCTTGCCCAAGGCGGCGCGTTACAGCCACATGCGCTGGATGTCGTCGGGCGATGTGATGGAAACGACCCTGCAGGCCACCTCCAGGGATGTGTTCTATTGCTGTCTGCCGCTGTACCACGGCGCAGCGGCCACGTCCGTGACGTCGACCGCGCTGCGCGCCGGTGCCGCCATTGTGGTCCGCCGCAAGTTCAGCGTGCGTGAGTTCTGGAAGGACGTGTCTCGTCATCAGATCAGCATCTTCCAGTACATCGGTGAGATCTGCCGCTACCTGCTCAATCAACCGGTGCAAGCGAACGAGCGCGAGCACACCCTGCGCTGCATGCTTGGTGCCGGGCTGTCGCCGGATTCCTGGCAACGCTGGCTGGAGCGCTTCGGCCCGATCCAGGTGTTCGAGGGCTGGGGCGCCACTGAAGCCAATGCTGCAGTGATCAACGTCGACAACTATTTCGGTTCCTGCGGACGCGTGCCGGACTGGAACAAGACCAACCTGCGGCTGGTGCGTTACGACATCGAAAACGACTGCCATCCGCGGGACGAAAACGGTTTCTATCAAGTCTGCAAAGTGGGCGAGGTCGGCGAGGCCATGGGCTTTATCGTCGATCACCCTGAGATAGGTGGCGGGCGTTTCGAGGGCTACACCTCGACCGAGGCCACCGAGAGCAAGATTCGCCGCAATGTGTTGCGCGAGGGCGATGCTTATTGGAGTTCCGGCGACTTGCTGCGCGAAGACGCCGACGGTTACTGCTACTTCGTCGACCGTATCGGCGATACCTATCGCTGGAAGAGCGAGAACGTATCGACTCAGGAAGTCGCGGATGCGTTGGGTGATCTGCCGGGGCTGGAGCTGATCAATATCTATGGCGTCCAGGTGCCGGGCAATGAAGGTCGCGCCGGCATGGCCGCCGTGCTGATGCAGGCGGCCCAGACGTTTGATCCTGTCGCGCTGTACGCCCTGGCTGAAGCGCGCCTGCCGCGTTATGCGGCACCGGTTTTCGTGCGGGTCACCCAGTCGGCGGATCTGACGGCCAGCTTCAAACTGCGCAAAGTGGATCTGCAGCGCCAGGGTTACTGCCCGACCCGTTGCAGCGATCCTCTGTTCATTCGCGACGAACAGGCGCGCACCTATGTGCCTTATTCGACAGAGGCTTTGACGCGGGCCGGCCTGACACCCTTCGCGGTGGCCGACCATGGCTGATCTCGACGTCAACGGTCATGAACTGCGCGGCGGCCTGCGGTATCCCTGGCCGCAAGCGCCCGACTCCGGACAGGTGCGCGAAGTGGCGCCAGGCGTGTGGTGGTTGCGCATGCCGCTGCCGTTTCGCCTGGACCACATCAACCTTTATCTGCTGCGCCACACCGACGGCTGGGTGGCGGTGGACACCGGCATGAACACCGATCAGACCCGAGAGGTCTGGGACCGGGTGCTGAATGAAGTGTGTGGCGGGTTGCCGTTGCTGGCGGTGGTCTGTACCCATTTTCACTCTGATCATGCCGGGGTCGCCGCGTGGCTTTCGGCGCGTTTTCATTGCCCTGTGTACATGACCGCCAGTGAGTTCCAGTCGCTGCACGTCAGGTTCCCCGCCGATCAAAAACCGGGCTGGGATTTTCTCGATTTTTACCGCAAGGCCGGCGTCAGTGACGAACAAAGCACCGAGATGTTCACGGTGATGAGCAACGCCCATTTCCTGCCAGTGCCGCTGAACCATTTCCACCGTTTGCACGAAGGCAGTGAACTGCATATCGGCGGCCGTACCTGGCAAGTGGTCATCGGTCGCGGGCACTCGCCGGAGCATGCCTGCCTGTACGCCGCGGATGACGGCTTGCTGATCTCCGGCGACCAGGTCTTGCCGCGCATCACCTCCACCGTCGGTGTGCATGCCACTGAACCGTTGGCCGACCCGCTGCGCGACTGGCTCGATTCCATCGAGCATTTGCGCAGCTTGCCCGACAGCGTGCTGGTGCTGCCGGCGCACGAACGGCCGTTTTTTAATTTGCATGAGCGCCTGGATCAACTGGAAGCCCATCACAAAGGGCACCTGGCGCTGATGCTGGCCAACTGTGACGAGCCGCGCACCGTGCTCGAACTGATGGCCCTGTTGTTTCCCAAGCTATCGGGTCGTTTCGACGAACTGATGGCACTTGGCGAAACGTTGGCCCATGCCAACTACCTGGTGGCCGAAGGGTCGCTGGAGCGGGAAGAGGACCGGGGGCGATATCGCTACCGGCGTGCTGTAAGGGGAGCGTGCGCTGTTACTCCGCTCAAGGTGTTTTGAGCGGACGGCACGGCAGCAGTGTTGAACATTCCAGGCAGCCAGCCGGTTGTCATTGAGGAGAGTCAGTGTGATCAACAAGAACAACAATAACTTCACGGTCAGCGGTTCGAGCGCATTTCAGATCAGCAGTCTCGCGGCGGCCATTGCGCTGTTGTCCACGCCCGTATGGGCCGGTGACACGATCGAGTTCGACAACGGCGCAACCATCGACTGGTCGGTGACCACCAGCTACGGCATCGGTGTGCGCACGGGCAGTCAAAGCGATCGCTTGCTGACGGTCAACGCCGACGATGCCAACCGCAACTTCGACAGCGGCAGTCTGACCACCAACCGCGTGGGCGCCCTGGCAGAAATGATCTTGCGCAAGGACAACTACGGCGCCGTGGTGCGCGGCAGTACCTTTTACGACGACATCTACCACCGCAAGAACGATAACGACTCGCCGGCCACCGTGAACAAAAACGGCAGCAACGACGAGTTCACCAGTGATACCCGCTACTACAGCGGCGGTCGCAGCAAAATGTTGGATGTCTATGTATTCAGCGGCTGGCGCTTTGACAACGACACCATGCTGGACGTCAAGGCCGGGCGGCACATCGAGTCCTGGGGCGAGAGTCTGTTCTACCCGGGTGTGAACGGCGTACAAAACCCGTCCGATGCGGTAAAAGCCTCGCAACCGGGTGTTGAAGTCAAGGAAGTACTGTTGCCGGTGGGCCAGTTCTCCGGCTCGTTCCGACTGAACCCCCAACTGACCTTCGGTGCATACGTGCAATACGAATGGAAGGGTACCGAACTGCCGCCGGTGGGCAGCTATCTGTCGGGCAGCGACGTAGTCGGGCCAGGGCGCGAGTTTATCTACGCCAATGGCCAGAAGATCCCTTACCGCGGCACCGACGAGCCGAGTGATGGTGGCCAGTGGGGCGTGCAGATGCGCTACCGCCCGGTGCCAGCAATCGAGCTGTCGCTGTTTCATGTCAACTACCACGACAAGAACCCGGCCACCGCACTGGTCGGCTACAACGCTTTGCCGATTGGCGGTGGCCGCAACGCTTTCGTCAGCAATGGCTACGAGATCAAGTACTTCGAAGACATCAAGCTGACCGGCATCAGCGCCTCGACCAAGATCGGCGACACCCAGGTCGGCGCCGAATGGTCGTACCGCGATGGTGCGCCAGTGATGGTCAATACCGGCCTTGGCGCAGTACCGGCCAAGGGCAAGGGCCAGCAAATGCAGTTGTCGGCGATCCGGATCCTCGGCGACCGTCCCTGGGCCAGCCAGACCAGTCTGACAGCCGAAATCATCCGCGTGCAGGTCGACAGCGTCGAATCCACTTCGGCGGCGCCCAACCTGCAAGGCGTGAACCTATTGCCCTCCCTGGCACCTCTAGTGGCCTCTTCCGATGACTATACCTACAGCACAGCCGCGGGTTACCGCACCAAGTACTCCAGCGCCTACACCGTGGGCGCATCGTTCAGTTATCCGGGAGTTTTCCAAGGCTGGGATCTGGATGTCCCCCTCAGCTTCTCCAACGTCTTCAGCGGCTCCACGCCCATGTCCGGAAGCATTTCCGGCGTTGCCGGTGACCGACGCCTGAGTGCGGGCACGACCTTCAAGTACCTGGGCAACCTGGAACTCGGTTTGAGATACATCGCCTACCTGGGGGAAGCCGACGCGATCGATCGTCCGTTCGCTGACCGCGACTACGCCACGTTTTCGATGAAATACACCTTCTGATTGACGACTCGAGGTCCGGGTCGCCCTGCTGCGCCCGGACCGTCAACACAACCTGGAAAAACGCCGCAGCGTAACGCTTCGGCATGGAGGCACTATGGGGCTCAAAGGGCACGCGGCCATTGTTGGCACCGCACAATACAAACCGGAGAAGTACTCGACTGCGCCCAAGATGTTCCATCTTGAGCAAGTCGCCGACCTGGCGGCCCAGGCCCTGCGCGATGCCGGGCTCAAGGCCTCGGATCTCGACGGGCTGGTGATCAACGGCCCGCATTTTCATGAAGCCTCGGTGTTCGTACCGGCGATGGCGGCCGAATATCTGGGCCTGCGGCTGAACTTCGCCGAAGTGGTGGACTTGGGTGGCTGTACGTCGGTGGGCATGGTCTGGCGCGCTGCCGCCGCCATCGAGCTGGGGCTGTGCCAGGCAGTGCTGTGCGTCATCCCCGCACGCATGGCGCCGTTGGGGCCCGACGAGGACCCTGGCTGGATGGCCCGCTCCATGCGTTTCGGTGGACACAGCACGGCATTCGGCGCGCCTGAAGCCGAGTTCGACCTGCCTTACGGACACATGGGCCAGAACACCGGCTACGCGATGATTGCCCAGCGTTATGCCGCACAGTACGACTATGACCAGCGTGCGATGGCCAAGATCGCCGTCGATCAGCGCACCAACGCCCTGGCCAACCCGCAAGCGATGTTCTACGGCCAGCCATTGACCATCGAACAGGTGCTGGCGAGCAAAATGGTCGCCGACCCCTTGCACGTCCTGGAAATCGTCATGCCGGTGGCCGGTGGCGCCGCGCTGATCATCACCAACAAGGAAGTGGCGGCGCGGGCGCGCAAACGGCCAGCGTTCATTACAGGCTTTGGCGAGCACCTGGCCTTCAAGTCGCCGTCCTATGCCGAGGACATGCTGCACACGCCGATCGGTCCAGCGTCCCAGCGTGCCTTTGCCATGGCCGGGCTCAAGCCCAAGGACGTCGATGCTGCGCAGATCTACGACTGCTACACCATCACCACCTTGCTGACCCTTGAAGATGCCGGTTTCTGCGCCAAGGGCGAGGGCATGTCGTTCGTGCGCGAACACGACCTGACCTGGCGTGGCGACTTCCCGATGAACACCCATGGCGGGCAACTGAGTTTCGGCCAGTCGGCCTCGGCCGGTGGCATGAGCCAGGTGATCGAGGCGGTGACCCAGATTGCCGGCAATGCAGGCGAACGCCAACTGGGCCGCTGCGACAGCGTCTACGTCTCCGGTACCGGCGGCGTGATGAGCGAGCAGGGCGCATTGATACTTCAGGGAGCATAAGCACATGTCCAACAACAAACCGATGCCGGTCGCGACGCAGATCTCCGCGCCATTCTGGGAGGGCCTGAAGGCTCGCCGTCTGTTGATCCAGCAATGCAACGCCTGTGCACACTGGAACTTCTACCCGCGCCGGCATTGCCCGGTATGCCTTGAACATGACCTGGCCTGGCGCGAAGTCAACGGCGCCGCGACGCTCTACAGCTACACCGTAACGCGCATTGTGACCTTGCCCGACTTCATTGATGAGATGCCGCAGAAACTGGCGGTGGTCGAGTTGGCCGAAGGGGTGCGCATCAACACCAACCTGGTGGGCCTGGACGAAGGCGAAATCAAGATTGGCATGCCGTTGCAGCCAGTGTTCGCCGAGGTCGATGCCAAGGGCACTCGTCTGCTGCGCTTCACCGGGGTGGACAAAGACGCGGCCAGCCTTGAACCGTTGCTGGCGCAGGACAACGAACCGGCGCCTGCGGCATCGGAGCAAACGCCCGCGCGGCAGATCGACCTCAATGACGGTCCGGCTTTGCAGGCGCTGGTCAGCGAGCAGTTCAGCGACTGGAGCAACGTGGTGGTGGTCGAGCAGGCACTGATCGACGACTTTGCCCGGTTGTCGGGCGACGATTACTGGATCCATACCGATCCGGAGCGGGCACGCCTGCAAAGTCCGTTCGGCGGCACTATTGCCCATGGCGCACTGGTGCAGGTGTTGCAGTCGCGGATGAAATTGGCGCTGGGCTTCGAAATCAGCGGCTTCACGACTCAGATCAACTACGGCTCCGATCGCCTGCGCTTCCCGGCTCCGGTACCGGCCGGTTCGCGTATCCATGCGCGGGCCAGGGTGAAAAAAGTCGAAGTCCTGGCCCGTGGCACCCAGATGACTCTGGAGCTCAACACCCATGTGGTCGGCCAGGACCGGCCTTCGGTGATCAACGATCTGGTGATCCTGTACATGGCCTGATCCCCGCCGAAGATCCCCCCGTAGGAGCCGGCTTGCCGGCGATGGCGTCCGTCAGGTCGACGAATGGGTTGTCTGAACTGACGCTATCGCCGGCAAGCCGGCTCCTACAGGGGGGGGCGATGCCAATCAGTTCGGTTTGCACATAAATACCCGCCATTCTCCCCACGCCATTCCCGCCAATGCATAAGCCATTTGGACGATGTGTCACCCCTCCCTTGCGCCGACTATTCCCTCAGAGGCAACGCCCATCTCGATTGCCTCGCATGCCCTGGTGCGTGACAAAAACAAGAGGATCGGCCCTATGACTTGCCCTATCCATATCTTTCCCGAACAGGAGCGTTGCTCATGCGCTCGGTGATCGGCTACGTGGTTTGCCTGGTGGTTGCCTTGACCATTGGCTACACCTTTTCCCCCAAATCCCCACCGCAGGCCGAACTGTTGGCCACGCGCCCGGACCGAGTGCAGATCAATGGTCTGCTCAATCTTGGCGCGCGGGTGGTCGCCGTGGGCGAGCGTGGCAGCATCTTGCTCAGTGATGATCAGGGCGTCAGCTGGCAGCCAGCCAGTGTCGCCACCCAACGCAATGCCACCCTGACGGCCGTTGTGGCGCTGGACGACAAACGCTTGCTTGCTGTCGGGCATGACGGCTGGATCCTGCGTTCTGTGGACTCGGGCAGCAGCTGGCAGGAAATTCGCCACGACAGCGATCTGGGTGAACCGCTGCTGGGCATCTGGACGGGCGGTGGCGACAGCGTCATGGCGTTCGGCAGCTTCGGCAAGTTCTATCAATCGCCGGATGGTGGGCAAACCTGGACACCGCAGCCGCTGGACATCGACAGCGCGCACCTGAACAGCATGGCCGGAGGCAACGATGGTCGGCGCATGTTGGTGGGCGAGCAGGGTCTGGTGTTGCGTACTACCGACAGTGGCCAGCACTGGCAGACATTGCCGGCGTTCTACAGCGGTTCACTGTTCGGCATCGTGCGCCTGAGTGCAGATAACTGGGTGACTTACGGCATGCGCGGGCACGTTTTTGTCAGTCACGACTTCGGTGACAGCTGGACCCAGATCAAAGTCGGAAACCAACTGCCGCTGTATGGCCATGTGGTGCTGCCCGATCACTCGGGCCTGGTGATCGTCGGTGCGGGCAGCTCGGTGGTACGCCTGAATGTGAAAGGTGAGCTGGTCGGTGTCGGGCGTCTGGCCGGCCTTGGCACGTTGACCTCGGCGACCGTCGTTGGCTCTCGCCTGTTGGTGGGTGGCGAACGCGGGGTATTACAGGGATCAGGTGGCAGCGTCGCTGCCCTAATGGCCACTGAGGCCACCCAGTGAAAGAGAGGCGGGAAATGAATCAAGGTAAACACTGGGTGACGCGTTGCGTCGATACGTGCGCAGACCACCTGATGGCCTGGCGCAAGGGGCTGCTGCTCCTGTTTGTTCTGGTGACGCTGGGCCTGGGCTACAGCGCCACCCACACGCAACTGGATCCGGGGTTTAACAAACAGATCCCGGTGCGTCATGAGTACATGATCAATTTTCTCAAGTTCAGCCGCTACTTCACCGGCGCCAACCGCTTCCTGGTCAGCGTGCGCTGGAAGGGCGAGGGTGACATTTACAACGCTGAGTACCTCGAGACCTTGCGTAAAGTCACCGACGACGTGTTCTTCATCTCCGGGGTCAGCCGACCTAGCGTGACGTCGCTGTTTACCGCGAACGTGCGCTACATCGAAATCACCGAGGAAGGTTTCTTTGGCGACGTGGTCGTGCCGCCGCGCTTCAGCGGCACCGCCGAGGACCTGGCGCAGGTGCGCAGCAACACGGCGGCCTCCGGGCAGGTCGGTCGTCTGGTGGCCAACGACCTGAAGTCGGCCATGGTCCGCGCGGACCTACAGGACACCGACCCCAAGACCGGTCAGCCGGTGTCCTATGTCCAGATCGCCAAGCGTCTGGAAGAGATCCGCGGCAAGTACAACAGCCCCGATATCGAAATCAACATTGTCGGTTTCGCCAAACTGGTGGGCGATGTGGTTGAAGGGTTGAACACGGTGATCGGTTTCTTTGTGGTGGCCTTCGTCATCACCGGGTTGCTGCTGTGGCTGTATTCCCGCTCCCTGCGCCTGACAGTCGTGGCTCTGGTGGTCGCGTTACTGCCGGTGGTCTGGTTGCTGGGCCTGTTGCCGCTGCTGGGCCTGGGCATCGATCCGATGTCGATCCTGGTGCCGTTCCTGATCTTCTCCATCGGCGTGTCCCATGCGGTGCAGATGACCAACGCCTGGAAGCAGGACGTGTTGGCCGGCAGTAGTTCCAAAGAAGCGGCGCACTCGGCGTTCTGCAAGATCTTCATCCCCGGTTCCCTGGCCTTGCTGATGAATGCCCTGGGCTTCGCGGTGATCATGATGATCGACATTCCGATCGTTCACGAACTGGGGGTGACGGCCTGCATCGGCGTCATGCTGATGATCATCACCAACAAACTGATGCTGCCGATCATCATTTCCTACCTGCGCCTGGAACCCGCGCTATTGCGTCGTGCGCAATCACGACCGACGGGCAAGCACCGCTTGTGGTGGCGTCTGTCGGCGCTGGCCGAGCCGGGGCCGGCTCTGGGCGTGTTCGTTGTCAGTCTGTTGCTGCTGGCAGCCGGGGCCTACAAGGCTCGCGACCTGGCGGTGGGCGACATCGGCGCGGGTGCGCCGGAGCTGCGGGCCGATTCCCGCTACAACCAGGACAACGAAAAGATCATCAACAGCTACTCTATCGGCCTCGATGTGATGTCGGTGTTTGTTCAGGTCAAGGGTGTTGAGGAAGGTTGCCTGTCGCCTGCGGTGATGCGTGCGGTGGAAGCCTTTGATTTCCGCATGCGCACGGTCTCGAGCGTGCAGTCGATCCAGAGTGTGGCGGACATGGGCAAGCGGGTGATCGCCGGCAACAACGAAGGCAATCCACGCTGGGCAGCGATTCCAGGCTCGCCCCGTGGCTTGAGCCAGGGCGCTCGGGCCTATATGCCGGATGACGGACTGGTCACCGACGGCTGCCAGCAGATGCAGATCCTGGTGTTCCTCGCCAACCACGAAGGCAGCACGGTCAGCCATGCGATCGCGGAAGCCAAGCGGATCATTGCTGAAGTCAGTACACCGCAAGTCGAATTCCTTCTGGCTGGCGGCAACGTCGGGGTGATGGCAGCGTCCAACGAGGCGGTCAAACGCGCCGAAGTGATCATGCTCGGGGCACTATTCGGATCGGTGGCATTGTTTTGCTGGCTGACCTTCTTGTCGATCCGCGCAGTGCTGTGCATTCTGGTGCCGCTGGCGATTGTCGCGATCCTCTGTAACGCACTGATGACCCTGCTCGGGATCGGACTGAAGGTTGCGACTTTGCCGGTGATGGCGTTGGGCGTGGGCGTGGGCGTCGACTATGGCATTTACCTGTACGAACGTATCCAGCACGAAATGCTGCGTGGCGCCAACCTGCGCGAGGCGTTCTATCAGGCCATGTGCCAACGCGGCACCGCTGCGGTATTCACGGCTGTGACCATGGCCATTGGCGTCTGCACCTGGGCGTTCGCACCGCTGAAGTTCCAGGCTGACATGGGAGTGCTGCTGTCGTTCATGTTCCTGGTCAACGTGCTGGGGGCGATTTTCCTCCTGCCGGCATTGGCGGCCTGGTTCAATCGAGGTCGACCGTTGGTTGCCTGTCGGGTACGTACGCCTGCACCGGCCCAAGGGCAGTTCCACCTGAAAAACAGCCTGGCGGCGCGTGATACCGCAGGCGAAAAATAAACCTGCCGGACCTCTTGTGGAGTCCGCAGGTGCTAGGGAAACTGGCAGGCAAGTAGAGTCGAAAAGGGGGGGAGCCCTGGGTTCCCCCCGCCGAAATTATAAAAATAACAAGGGAAGGGCCAGGCTCTTACCCGAGCGAGATAAGACTATGCAAAATGGTGTCTTGACCCATGAAGCCCTGGCCAGTCTTGGCCTCGACCTCACGCGCTACAACCAGCTGGTGGGCGAAATCTATGAAGGCGCCCTCGATCCGAAACTGATGGCCCACGCCCTCAGGAGTTTTCTCAAGCTCTACGATGCCAACTTCGTCACCCTGATCCTGCGGGTGCCGGATCAACCCGATACGGGCGTGATGATCATCGTCGGCGACATCGAAGGTGCCGGTGATGTTTGCTACATGACTTACCCGCAGACCAATTCGCCTTTCTCCAACCAGCCGCTGGACAGTGTGTTCACCGTCGATGACCTCATGAGCAACTCGCAATGGGAGCAGAACGGTTACTACAAGATGTTCTGCGAGCCCCATGACGTGTATCACCTGATGTGCGCCGACATTTCCACTCCGGACGGCGGCAAACTACGTTTTCGCATGACCCGCCCAAAACGGGCACCCAACTTCTCTGCCAACGACCGGGCGGTGTGCGCCAGTTTCCTGCCACACCTGCGGCGTGCCTCGCAGTTGCATAACATGGTGGACCGCAGTGAATCGTTGAGCGAGTTGTACTCCCAGGCCATCAGCCGGTTATCGGTGGCGACCCTGGTGCTCGACGAAAGCGGCAGCGTGTTGCAGATCAATCCGGTAGCCCAGGAAATCCTCGCTCGTTCCGATGGCCTGAAACTGGTGGGCGGGCGCCTGGAGGCGACGTATCCCAGCGACAACCGGGAGCTGCAACGCCTGATTCGCGGTGCGTTCTGTCCGGATGCGCCAAAAAGCGCCGAGGCCATGTCAGTGACGCGTCCCTCGGGGCTGGTCAACCTGGGGGTGGTGGTCGAATCGATTCCGTCCCTGGACTGGGCCGAGGAGAAGGGCCAGCCGGCGGCGCTGGTGTATATCCGCGATGCGTCGAGCAAGTCCCTGGCCAGCGAAGTGGTGACCAAGCAGCTGTTCAACCTGACCAAGGCCGAAACCGCCCTGGCCATGGAACTGGCCAACGGCTTGTCCCTGGAAGAAGCGGCCGAGGTGCTGAATATCCGGCGTAACACCGCGCGGGCACACTTGCGCTCGATCTTCTCCAAGACCGGCGTGCGGCGCCAGACTGAACTGGTGCGCATCATGCTCAACAGCGTGGTGGCCCTGGGCAAGCCGCAACTGGCGTTGAAAATGTCCGAGAAAATCAAGGTGCCGCCACTGCAACTGGCCGTGCCGATCTACCGTCAGGCCTGATCCTGCAGACCCACCGCCGGGCCATTCGCGCCCGGCGTCGCAGTCGTTGACCCGCGCATTTTTTAGTCCGCACGGACGATGCCGTCCCGTGATCGCCCTGTCGATACTGGGCGGACCAATCACGGAGAACCACCATGCCAATTACAGCCATCACCGGCAGTGCCTCGGGAATCGGGGCCGCCGTATCCGCCGCCATGCGTGCCGCCGGGCACCGGGTTATCGGTATCGATCGCAGCAACGCCGAAGTGATCGCCGACCTGTCTACCCCTCAGGGGCGTGACGCCGCCATCGGGCAGGTGCTTGAACTCAGCGGCGGGGTCCTCGACGGGCTGATCTGCTGCGCCGGGGTCGGTGTGACCGCGCCAAACTGCGGCTTGGTCCTGGCGGTCAACTACTTTGGCGTCAGTCAGTTGCTCGATGGCCTGCAGGGCGCATTGGCCAAGGGACAACAACCGGCGGCGCTGGTGATCGGCTCGGTGGCAGCGACTCATTCGGGACCTGAGGGCCAGCCAATGATCGAAGCGATGATCGCCGGCGATGAAGCCCGGGCGCTGGAATTGGCCAACAGCCTCGGCCAGCCTCACGTCGCCTATGCCGCCTCCAAACTCGCCATCAGCCAACATGTCCGCAGCCTGGCGGTGAGCTGGGGCAAACAGGGCATGCGCTTGAACGTGGTGGCGCCGGGCGCGGTAGAAACCCCGCTGCACCAGGCTTCGCTGGACGATGCGCGTTTTGGCCAGGCAACCCGTGATTTCGTCGCACCCCTGGGCCGCTCCGGGCGCCCTGATGAGATCGCCGCAATGGTAGCTTTCTTGCAATCGCCACAAGCGTCATTTGTCCATGGCACCGTGGTGTTCGTTGATGGCGGTATGGACGCCATGGTCCGCGCCTCGCGTTTCTAAAAGGAATCTGTATGAACAAGGTGGCATTCATTACCGGCGCCAGCCGAGGTATCGGCCGCGAGGCGGCGCTGGCATTCGCCCGCGCCGGTTTCGACGTGGCGATCAGCGCGCGCACCCTCAACGAGGGCGAACAACATGAACATGCGCTGCGCAATGCCGACGGGGCGCCGTTGGCCGGCAGCCTTAACAGCACAGCGCAGGCATTACGAGAACTCGGTTGCCGGGTGCTCGTTGTGCCGATGGACCTGCTCGACAGCGCCTCGGCCCTGAACGCCTGCGAGGCGGTGCTGGCCGAGTACGGGCGCATTGACGTGCTGATCAACAACGCGATCTACCAAGGAAGCGACCTCAACGCCGGGTTCATGGACCTGCAAGCGCAGACCCTGGAGCGGATGTTCCAGGGCTACATCCTCACCCCGTTCCTGTTGACCCGTGCGGTGGCCGAACACATGGTGACGCGCGGCGGCGGGGTGGTGATCAACGTCACCTCCGGCGCTGGCGAAAGCGACCCACCAGTGGCGGCGGGCAAGGGCGGTTGGGGTTATGCCTATGGCGCGGGCAAGGCGGCGGTGTCGCGACTGTCCGGGGTGCTGAGCACGGAACTGGGCGAGGCCGGCGTGCGTGCTTACACGCTAAATCCAGGCGTAGTCACCACCGAAGCGCTCAAGGCCACCATCGGCGACAAAGGCCTGATCGCCCTGCGCGCCGGCAGTGCTCCACCGCATGTTCCGGCGGCGGTGATGCTGTGGCTGGCTACGGCCGAACAGGCACCGGGCTTTCAACGCCGGACCATCGCGGCGCAGCCGTTTGCGCTGGAGCACGGGATAGTCGCCGACTGGCGTTGACGAAAACGGTGGGTCGGTCGCCATAGATGTAGGCGCCGGCTTGCTGGCGATTGCGTCAGGTCAGACAACCCATTCGTCGACCGGACGAACGCCATCGCCAGCAAGCCGGCTCCTACAGGGTTCTTTACGCCTGCCGCCGCTGGCGGGCCAGGGTCATGGCGGTGTCTTCGATCATGTCTTCCTGGCCTCCGACCATGCCGCGACGGCCCATTTCAACGAGGATCTCCCGCGCGGATACGCCGTATTTCTTCTCGGCACGTTTGGCGAACAACAGGAACGAGCCATAGACCCCGGCGTAGCCCATGGTCAGGGCGTCGCGGTCGCTGCGGATCGGGAAGTCCATGATCGGCACCACCAGATCTTCGGCGACGTCCTGGATACCAAACACGCTGACGCCAGTGTCGATACCCATGCGGTCACACACCGCCACCAACACTTCCATCGGCGTGTTGCCGGCACCGGCACCGAGGCCTGCGCACGCGGCGTCGATCCGGTTGGCCCCGGCGGCAATCGCGGCGATGGAGTTGGACACGCCCATCGACAGGTTGTGGTGGCCATGAAAACCGATCTCGGTTTCCGGCTTGAGGGCTGCGCGCATTGCTGCCACACGGGCGCTGACGTCATGGGGCAACAGGTAGCCCGCCGAGTCAGTCAGGTAGATGCAGTTGGCGCCGTAGCTTTCCATCAGCAAGCCTTGCTTGACCAGGCCTTCGGGGCTGTTCATGTGGGCCATCATCAGGAACCCGACAGTGTCCATGCCCAGGCCGCGGGCGTGGGAAATGTGCTGTTCGCTGACATCGGCCTCGGTGCAATGGGTGGCGACGCGAATGGTGTTGACCCCCAGTTCATGGGCCATTTTCAGGTGATCGACGGTGCCGATTCCCGGCAGCAGCAAGGCCGAAACCTTGGCCTTTTTCATCAGCGGGATCACCGCCGACAGATACTCCTCATCGGTGTGGGCCGGAAAGCCATAGTTCACGGAGCTGCCGCCCAGGCCGTCGCCGTGGGTGACTTCGATCAGCGGCACGCCCGCCGCATCGAGGCCGCAGGCGATGTCTTTCATCTGTTGCAGGCTGATCTGATGACGCTTGGGGTGCATGCCATCGCGTAGGCACATGTCGTGAACGGTGATGCTTTTGCCGCGAAGATCCATGGTCGGCTCCTTATGCGTGGGCGGGTTGGGCGGTGGCTTTGAGCACAAGTTCGCCCTTGAGGATTTCCTCGGCGAACATCTCGGCGGTGCGCGCCGCGGCGGCGGTCATGATGTCGAGGTTGCCGGCGTACTTGGGCAAGTAGTCGCCCAGGCCTTCGACTTCCATAAAGATCGACACCCGATTGCCGTCGAACACCGGGCCATTGACCAGCTTGTAGCCGGGCACGTAGCGCTGCACTTGCTTGATCATCGCCTCGATGGCCGCGGTGATCGCCGGCTGGTCGGGTTCGCTGGCGGTCAGGCAATGCACGGTGTCGCGCATGATCAGCGGCGGCTCGGCCGGGTTGATGATGATGATTGCCTTGCCTTTCTTGGCACCGCCGACCTTTTCCACTGCACTGGACGTGGTGCGGGTGAACTCGTCGATGTTTTTCCGGGTGCCGGGGCCGACCGATTTGGACGCGGCGGTGGCGATGATTTCGGCGTATTCCACCGGCTGCACGCTGGACACCGCCGCCACCAGCGGAATGGTGGCCTGGCCGCCACAGGTGACCATGTTGACGTTCATCACCCCCAGGCCCAGTTGCGCCTTGAGGTTCACCGGCGGTACACAATACGGGCCGATCGCTGCTGGGGTCAGGTCGATCATCAATACGCCCAGGGCATTGAGCTTTTGCGAATTCTGCGCGTGCACGTAGGCCGAGGTGGCGTCGAAGGCAATCTGGATCTGGTCTTCGAGGACATGCGGCAGCAAGCCGTCAACACCATCGGCGGTGGTCTTGAGGCCCAGCTCGCGAGCCCGCGACAGGCCCTCGGAGGTGGCGTCGATGCCGACCATCCATACCGGCTCCAGCACCTCGCTGCGCATCAGCTTGTACAGCAGATCGGTGCCGATGTTGCCCGGCCCGATCAGCGCGCATTTGATCTTTTTACTCATGGTTTCTGGCTCCTCAAGAGGGAAGGGCAATTCACGGGACAAAGCGCAGGCTGGTTTCGCCCAGCCCGCTCATGGACAGGCTGATTCGGTCACCGGCGACCACTGGCACCAGTGGCGCCAGGGCACCGGAAAGAATGATTTCGCCACGGCGGAACGGGATACCCAATTCACCCAGGGTGTTGGCCAGCCAGGCCACTGCCGCACAGGGATGGCCTTGCACTGCCGAGCCCAGGCCCGAGCCTGCCGGCTGACCGTTTTTGAGCATTTTCATCTCCACCGCAGCCAGGTCCAGCGAGCGCGGGTCGATGCGCTGGCTGCCTAGGGCGAAGACCCCACAGGAGGCGTTGTCGGCCACGGTGTCCTGGATGCGGATCTGCCAGTCGTCGATCCGCGAATCGACGATTTCGAAGCACGGCACGACCCATTGACTGGCGGCCAATACGTCTTCGGCACTGATGCCTGGGCCTTGCAAGTCTTCACCGAGGATAAAGGCGATTTCGCCTTCGGCCCGTGGCTGGATCAGGTTGTAACGGGCCAGGCTGACATCGCTGCCATCCTCGACCTGCATGGCGTTGGTGAGGAAGCCAAAGTCCGGTTGGTGGACATCAAGCATTTCCTGCACGGCGCGACTGGTCACGCCGATTTTCTTGCCAACCACGTGCTCGCCGAGCGCTTCGCGGCGTTGCAGGAAGCGCAGGGAAATCTGATAGGCCTGCTCCAGGGTGATCTGCGGATAACGCCGGGTCAGGGGCGCCAGCGTCTGGCGGCCGCGCAAGGCGTTGAACAGCTCGTCACCGAGGGTGTTGATCAAATGGGCGTCCATGACGAGGGCTCCAGATGGGGGAAGAAAAAAGGCCCGCCCCAACGTGTTCGGGGGCGGATCCAAAGGAGTCGGTCAGCCGGGCCAGACGGACGTCTCGGCGCCGCCATCGACATCGATGATCTTGCCGGTCACCCAGGCCGAAGCGGGGCTGGCGAGGTACAG
Organism: Pseudomonas sp. C32; assembly: GCF_030417915.1. Lineage (NCBI taxonomy): Bacteria > Pseudomonadati > Pseudomonadota > Gammaproteobacteria > Pseudomonadales > Pseudomonadaceae > Pseudomonas > Pseudomonas sp. C32. The sequence continues at coordinate 168,109 of NZ_JAUHUK010000004.1, forward strand.
CGCGGCGGCGGCGATGTCTTCAGGGGTGCCCAGGCACTTGAGTGGCGTGTTGGCTTCCATGGCTTCGCGCATGGCAGCGGGCATCACACCGTTCAGCGCTTCGGTCAATGTCGGGCCGGGTGCCACGGCGTTGACCCGGATCTGCGGCGCGAAGTCCTGGGCCAGCAGGCGGGTCAGATGGCTGAGGGCGGCCTTGGCCGTGCCGTAGGCGCTGAAATGGCGCTGGGCATAGCGTGCCGCCACCGAGCTGATGTTGATGATGTTGCCGCCACCGGCCTCGCGCATCAGCGGTACGCACAATTGGCAGAAGGCGTAACTGGTGGCGACGTTGAAGGTCAGCGTTTCGGTGAATTGCTCGGGCGTCATCGTCAGCGGATCGTTGGGACCGCCACCGCCGACGTTGTTCACCAGATGAGTGATCCGACCCATTTGCTCAACGCTTTGACGCACCAGTGCCTGGCGTTGCCCGGCATCGTTGACGTCACAGGCGATGGCCAGGGCGCGTCGGCCCAGGCCACGAACCTCTTCGGCCACGGCTTCTACCTCGTCCATCGAACGCGCCGAGCACACCACATCGGCGCCGGCTTCGGCATACGCCAGGGCAATCGCCCGACCAATACCCCGGCCGCTGCCGGTGACGATGGCGACGCTGCCGTGCATGTGGAAACGTTGCAAAATACTCATGAGCCCTTGCTCCGTGGGGTCGATTGTTTATGGATTGAATATCGCCGCAACGGTTGGCGCCAGCATCGTCTCAATGGACTATCAAACAGCGCACACAGGGAGCTGCGATGAGGTGCACCGGCTTGCCAACGAAGGGGCCCTCGAGATTGACGCGATGTGTGACGACGCCTTCGCCGGCAAGCCGGCTCCTACAGGAAATCGTGCGGTCACGGAATTCCGCGCTCTTCGTAGGAGCTGGCTTGCTAGCGAAGGGGTCCGCGAGATTGACGCGATGTTTGACGACGCCTTCGCCGGCAAGCCGGCTCCTACAGGAAATCGTGCGGTCACGGAATTCCGCGCTCTTCGTAGGAGCTGGCTTGCCAGCGAAGGGGGCCGCGAGATTGACGCGATGTTTGACGACGCCTTCGCCGGCAAGCCGGCTCCTACAGGACATCGTGCGGTCACGGAATTCGGCGCTCTTCGTAGGAGCTGGCTTGCCAGCGAAGGGGGGCGCGAGAATGGCGCAATGTTTGAGGGCGCCTTCGCCAGCAAGCCGGCTCCTGCAGGACAGTGCGAATCCTGGGAGACCCATCCCCCCTAGTCCGCTTTGACGATGAATGATTGTTCACTCAATCCGATGATCCATCCCAACTGGCGCAATGGCGCAGTGAGATCGGGAGAATTGAGTGATGCACAGCATGCGTGAAAAGACCCAGGACGAACGTGATCTGCTGGAACGTGCACGGCGCCTGGTGCCCGCACTCAAGGCACGCACGGCGCAGGCCGACAAGGACTTGAAGGTGCCCGTGGAGAGCGTCGTCGAGTTGCAGTCCGCCGGCTTGCTGCGGGCCTTGCAGCCTCGGGCGTTCGGTGGCTACGAAGTGGACCCGCGAACCTTCTTCGAAATCCAGACCATCCTCGCCGAGGGTTGCATGTCCACGGCCTGGATCTACGGCGTGATGGGGGTTCACCCTTGGCAACTGGCGCGTTACCCAATCGAAACGCAGCGCGAAGTCTGGGCTGAAGACCATGACGCGCTGATCTGCTCGACTTACATGCCGGCGGCCAGGGTCACGGTGGTCGAAGGCGGTTACCGCATCAGCGGACGCTGGGGTTTCTCCAGCGGCAGCGAGCACTGCCAATGGGTGTTCCTGGGCGGCATCCTGCCACCCGATGGCGAACTGGCCGCTGAGCACGGCACCTTCCTGCTGCCGCGCAGTGACTATCAAATCGAACGCAACTGGGACGTGATGGGTCTGCGCGGCACCGGTAGCCATGACATCGTGGTCGAGGATGTTTTCGTCCCGGCCCATCGCGTGCAGCGCACCAATAACTGGAACCTCGAAGCAACGCCCGGGCGGCTGGTCAATACCAACCCGATCTATGCAATTCCCTTCGCCCAGGTGTTCTCCCGCGCCGTCTCGACCTCGGCTATCGGCGCCCTGCAGGGTGCGATCAACGAGTTCCGCGACAACGCCGCCAAACACATCGGCAAGCATGGCGCTCGCACAGCGGAAGATCCGGTGGCGCAAACCGCGATTGCCGAAGCGATGGTCACCGTCGACAGCCTGCGCCTGGTGCTGGAGCGCAACTACGAGCATCTGATGAGCCTGGCCCGTGCCGGTGAATACCCGGACACCGAGACCCGCCTGTTGTATCGCTACCAGTCGGCCTATGTGACCAACATCTGCGCCGAACGGGCCAACGACCTGCTGCGCAGCATGGCGGCCTCGGGCTTGTACAACACCAACCCGGTGGCGCGGCTGTTCCGCGACCTGCACCAGGCGCGCGGGCACATCGCCAACAACTACTTGGCCTACGGCCGCAGCTACGGCGCGGTGATGCTCGGCTTGCCCAACCCGGACCCTTACGTCTGAGGCGATAGCGCCCGTTTCGACATCCCTGGGTTTACACCTGTCCGTGATGCATGGGCAGGTGGTCATGAGTACCTGACCTATGAGTAATTATCTGGCCCTGCGCGTGGCGCGAGTGATCGAGGAAACCGCCGATGCGCGCTCCCTCGTGTTCGACGTGCCGGAGCATCTGGGCGAACGTTTTCGCTATCAACCCGGCCAGTTCCTGACCTTGCGCGTACCTTTCGAGGGCGGCTGGCTACCCCGTTGTTATTCATTGTCCAGCACGCCGTTGCTGGATGAGCCGCTGCGGGTAACGGTCAAGCGTGTGCACGAGGGGCGAGCCTCGAACTGGCTGTGCGGCGAGTTTCAGGCCGGTCAGACCCTGGAGGTGCTGCCCCCGGCCGGGGTGTTTGTGCCCCGTAGCCTCGACGGCGACTTGCTGCTGTTCGGCGGTGGCAGTGGCGTGACGCCGGTGCTGTCGATCCTGCGTTCGGCGCTGCTCGCGGGTACGGGCCGGATCCTGCTCATCTACGCCAACCGCGATGAGAAATCAGTGATTTTCAAAGATGAACTCAAGGCCTTGGCCAGTGTTCATCCGCAACGCCTGCAAGTCGTCCATTGGCTTGATTCGGTGCAGGGCATCCCGAGCGTCGGGCAACTGGGCGAGCTGGCTCGGCCGTTTATCGATGCCCAGGCATTCATTTGCGGACCCGGGCCGTTCATGGACGCGGCCGTCAGCGCGCTGAAAAGCCTGGGCATGCCGGATCGCCGAGTGCATGTCGAGCGTTTCGTCTCGCTGCCCGGCGAGGGCGAACTGCCGCTGGTGAGCAGCAGCGAAGCGGCGGTGGCCGCGCAGTTGGCAGTGCGCCTGGACGGCGAGGAGTTTCAACTGGCCTGCGACAGCGGCGAGACCGTGCTGGCCGCCATGGAGCGAGCCGGTCTAAACCCGCCCAGCGCTTGTCGTGTCGGTGGCTGCGCCTCGTGCATGTGCACCCTGGAAAGTGGCGATGTCGAGCTGCTGCACAACGATGCACTGGATGCCGGCGAATTGGCCGAAGGCTGGATCCTCGCCTGTCAGGCGGTGCCCACCAGCGCGCAACTGCGTATCCGCTTTCCCGATTAATGAGCCCGAGCCCACGATGAATCAGAGCCTGAACCTTGCCGCGCCCCTGAGCGCAGCCCCTGCCACCCTGGCCCAGTTGGTCTTCAGCAGTGCCGAACGTTTTGCCGGACGCACGGCTATCGAGGACAACGGCCAGTGCATCGACTACGCGCAGTTACCCGAGCGGGTCATGGGCTTTGCCCGGGGCTTGATGGCCCTGGGGATCCAGGCGGGTGATCGGGTCGCAATCTGGGCGCCAAACTGTGCCGACTGGATCCTCGCTGCGCTGGGCATTCAGTGCGCCGGTGCGGTGCTGGTGCCGATCAACACACGCATGAAGGGGCAGGAAGCCGCCGATGTGCTGGAGCGTAGCGGTTGCCGAGTGTTGTTTGTCCAACAGCGTTTTCTCGACGTTGACTACCCCGCGTTGCTCGCTCCTCATCGGCCATCCAGCCTTGAACATCTGGTAATTGTCGATGGCGACGCGCCGGAGCAGTCTTCGGATTTGACGCTGGCACAGTTCCTGCGCGGTGCGGCGACCATCGATACGGACAGCGCCTTGCGCCGCGCATTGGCGGTCGGCCCCGAGGCCATGTGTGATTTGTTGTTCACCTCCGGCACCACCGGCAAACCCAAGGGCGTGATGAGCGGCCATGGCCAGAACCTGCGGGCCTTCACTGAGTACGTCAAAGTCATCGGCCTGGTGCCGGGTGACCGTTACCTGATCGTCAACCCGTTCTTTCATGCCTTTGGCTACAAGGCTGGCTGGCTGACCTGTCTGATCGGCGGGGCGACCATCCTGCCCCACGCGGTGTTCGACGCAGAGCAAGTGTTCCAGCGCATCGCCCGCGAGCGCATCAGCGTCCTGCCCGGCGCGCCGACGCTTTACCTGTCACTGCTGGCCCATCCGAAGCTCCAGCAGACCGACCTGTCGAGCCTGCGCATCGCGGTGACCGGTTCGGCAAGCATCCCGCCGAGCCTGATCGAGCGCATGCGCAACGAGTTGGGGTTTGCCGTGGTGACCACCGCCTACGGCCTGACCGAGTGCGGCGGGCTGGCGACGATCTGCGATCCGCAAGACTCGGCGCACGTGATCGCCGGCACCAGCGGACGACCGATTGCCGGCACTGAGGTGAGCATCCGCGACCCGAATAACCAGGCGCTGGACGCCGGGCTGACCGGCGAGATCTGCCTGCGTGGCTTTCACATCATGCAGGGCTATTTCCAGAACCCCGACGCGACCCGCGAAGCCATCGACGCCGAAGGCTGGCTGCACACCGGCGATGTCGGCCGCCTGGACGACGCAGGCAATCTGATCATCACCGACCGGCTGAAGGACATGTTCATCGTTGGCGGTTTCAACTGCTATCCGGCGGAAATCGAAGCAGCACTGATCCGGCATCCGGCGATTGCCCAGGTGGCGGTGATCGGTATCGCCGATGAACGCATGGGCGAAGTCGGCTGTGCCTGCGTGGTGTTGCGTGAAGGCAAAGAGCTGGACGAGGCGCAACTGATCACCTGGAGCCGCGAGCAAATGGCCAATTACAAGGTGCCGCGCCAGGTGCGATTTTTCAGTGCGCTGCCGCTCAACCCGTCGAGCAAGGTGGCGAAGAACGAACTGCGCGCGGTGGTGGCCAACGGCGCTCAGGCATGAGGAGCGCTCATCTCACCAAACGGACGATGTGCGTCACAGCGGATTTTTTCATGCTGTGGCGGCACAAGCAAAAACAACAAAAAAGGAGAGGAGCATGTTTACCCGAAACCTGGTAACCCGCCGTCCGGGGAGTCCATTCGATAGTCGCTGCCTGTTGGCAACGGCCATCACCTTCGTCAGTGCTACGGCCAGTGCTGCACCGACCATCGAGCTGGGGGAAGATACCACCCTGGATTCGTCGCTGACGGTCAACTACACAGCATCCATGCGTACCGCCAAGCAGGCCAGCCAATACCTCAACGACCCGAACAACGACGACGGCACGCGCAACTTCAAGCGCGGCTCGTTGATCAACAACCGCGTGAGCCTGTTCGGCGAGTTGCAGCTCAAGCACGACAATCTCGGTGCGGTGCTGCGCGGCAGTCAGTTCTATGACGATATCTACAACCAGAAAAACGCCAACGACTCGCCGCAGACGGTCAACAAGACTGGCCACAACGATGGCTTCAGTGACGAAACCCGACGCCTGAGCGGTAGCATGGCGCGACTGCTTGATGCGTACGTGTATGGCAACTTCGATGTCGGCGAGACCCAATATCTGTCGATCAAGGCCGGACGGCATCTGGTGGCCTGGGGCGAGAGCCTGTTCTGGGCCAACATCAGCCAGGGCCAGGCCCCGGTGGATGCCACCAAATTCAACGTGCCGGGTACCGAGGCCAAGGACTCTTACCTGCCGGTAGGGCAGGTGTCCGGGTCGTGGTCGCTCAATGAAGACCTGGCGCTGGTGGGCTACTACCAGTACGAGTGGGAAAAGACCGATCTCAACCCCGTGGGCGACTACTTCGGCAGCGATACCTTCGGTCCCGGTGCCGAGTTCTATCGTCTGGGCGCCGGGCAGATCGACAGCCTGCCCAACGGCCTGGCGGTCGGTTATGCCGGTGAAAAAGACGCCAGCGACAGCGGCCAATGGGGCCTGGGCGTGCGCTACCGAGTCACTGAAAACACCGAAGTGGGGCTGTTTCACTACCGCTATAACGAGCGTGTCGGTTCGTTGTTTTTCGACTTCACCGGCACCACCCAGTACTCGTCGCTCAAGGGCATTGGTCATGACGGAACCGCGTCGTCCTATCGCCTGGGTTACTTCGAAGACGTCAAGCTGACCGGTATCAGCTTCAGCTCCAAGGTCGGCGACTCGGTGCAGTATGCCGGTGACCTGAGCTACCGCGATGGCGCCTCGGTCTACCTGAACAACGGTGCGCCGACCACCGGGCAAATCTGGCAAGGCAACCTCAACGCCATGTACATCCTCGGCCCGAGCTTCCTCGCCCAGCAGACCACTTTCATGGGTGAAGTGGTGCATCAACACATTGACGGTGTGGACAGCCTGACGATCACCGGTGGTGGGGCCGGCGTAGACGGCACGTTCGACACGTTCGAGTCAAAGACCCAGACCCGTGGCTCGTCCTTACTCGGCGTTGGCGCCTACATGGACTACCCGTCCATTGCCAATGGCCTGGACCTGAGCACCAAGGTGGTCTGGACGCAGAACATCGACGGCAGTGCGTACCAGGGCCTGGGTCGCGACGAGAAGCGGCTGACGGTGGGTGGCGACTTCAAGTACCTGGGCAATTTCCAGGTCGGCATGACCTACGTCGCCTACCTGAGCTCCCCGGATGTCGCCCAGGGCCGCTTGTTGGCGGACCGCGATTATCTGTCGCTCAATGCCAAATACACCTTCTGATGATCACAGCTGCGTCGCGACATGGCGGCGCAGCTTTTATTTGTAGCCTGATAACAATAAAGAGAGGCCAGTCATGAATCCTCGTCCGACCCCGTCAGCGTTCAGCCCGATTGCGATTGGACCGTTGACCCTGAAAAACCGCTTTATCAAGGCTGCCACCAACGAAGGCATGAGTGCCGGGGGTGTACCTTCCAAACAGCTGGTCAAGCTGCACTCGGCCCTGGTCGCGGGCGGCACTGCCCTGACCACCGTGGCCTATTGCGCGGTGAGCAGCGATGGCCGCACCTTGCCCAATCAGTTGATCCTCGCCCCCTCCAGCGTGCCGCACTTCAAGGCCCTGACCGATGCCGTGCACCAGTCCGGTGGCCTGGCCAGCGCACAGATCACCCACGGTGGTTGCTTTACCTTTATTCGCGAACGTTCGACCAAGCGTCCGCTGTCGGCCAGCGGCGGCTTCAACAAGATCGGCTTGATGAGCGGCATGTTCCTCAAGCAGGCGATGAACGAAGCCGACATGCAGCAAGTGGTGCGCGACTTCACTCAGGGCGCGCGTCTGGCGCGGCAGGCGGGTTTCGATGCCGTGGAAATCCACATGGGTCACGGCTACTTGCTCAGCCAGTTCATTTCGCCGATGTACAACAAGCGCCGCGACCAGTATGGCGGCAGCCTGGAAAACCGCCTGCGCTTTCCACGCCGGGTGCTGCGCGCGGTGCTCGATGCGGTCGGCTCGGAAATGGCGGTGATCTGCAAATACAGCATCACCGAAGGCGTGCGCGCCGGTAACAGCGCCGAGGACGGAGCACAGATCGCCCGCATGCTGGAAGAAGAGGGCGCACACTTGCTGGTGCTCAGCGCCGGGATGAACGCCGAATCGATCACCACCATGTTCGGCTCGTCCTTCCCCAAGGAAAACCGCGTACAGCAGAAGAACAAGATTATCGCCCTGGCGATGGCTATCCAGCGTCGCAAAGAGCCGACCGTGGAGTTCCGTGAGCTGTATTTGCTGGAGCATGCGCGCAAGGTGCGGGCGGCGGTAAAGATGCCGCTGGCTTACCTGGGTGGCGCCAAGAGCCTGGCGAGTATCGAAAAGATCATGGCCGAGGGCTTTGACCTGGTCGCCATGGGGCGGGTGTTGCTGGCTGAAAATGACTACGTCAACAAACTCGCCAGCGGCGCCAGTCGCGATTCGATCTGCACCGCCTGCAACCGCTGCGTGGCCATGATGTACACCCCTGGCGGCACCTCCTGCGTACTGGGCCAGCCGGGCGATGCCGTGTTGAACAGCCAGAAGGCGGCGGGGTGACGGATACACCGGCGCCTGGGTCGCCTGTACGAGCTTGCTGGCGATGCGGCGGTGAAGCTGATGCCGCCATCGCTGGCAAGCCAGCTCCTACAGGTTTTGCGGGTGTATCCGGATTGTTGAGCGGTAGGGATATCTGTAGGAGCCGGCTTGCTGGCGATGCGGCGGTGAAGCTGATGCCGCCATCGCTGGCAAGCCAGCTCCTACAGGTTTTGCGGGTGTGTCCGGATTGTTGAGCGGTAGGGATATCTGTAGGAGCCGGCTTGCTGGCGATGCGGTGGTGTAGCTAATGCCGCCATCGCTGGCGAGCCAGCTCCTACAGGTTTTGCGGGTGTATCCGGATTGTTGAGCGGTACGAAAAATCTGTAGGAGCCGGCTTGCTGGCGATGCGGTGTTGAAGCGGATGCCGCCATCGCTGGCAAGCCAGCTCCTACAGGTTTTGCGGGTGTATCCGGATTGTTGAGCGGTAGGGATATCTGTAGGAGCCGGCTTGCTGGCGATGCGGCGGTGAAGCTGATGCCGCCATCGCTGGCGAGCCAGCTCCTACAGGTTTTGCGGGTGTATCCGGATTGTTGAGCGGTAGGGATATCTGTAGGAGCCGGCTTGCTGGCGATGCGGTGTTGAAGCTGATGCCGCCATCGCTGGCAAGCCAGCTCCTACAGGTTTTGCGGGTGTGTCCGGATGGTTGAGCGGTAGGGAAAGCTGTAGGAGCCGGCTTGCTGGCGATGCGGCGGTGAAGCTGATGCCGCCATCGCTGGCAAGCCTCGCTCACCACGTCGCCCGGATCAGCCGTTTTGCAGGAAATCGATGCAGCTGCGGTTGAACAGTTCGCGATGTTCCACCTGGACCCAATGTCCGCATCGGTTGAGCACGATGAAGCGGGCATTCGGTGCGCCGTCGATGATGCGCTGGGCGCCGCTGATTGGGTTGAAATGATCATTGGTTCCCCAGAAGCCAAGGATCGGGCACTGGATTTCACCCAGGCGTGCCTCCATGTTCTGCACCATCATCGTGCTGAACAGATTCTTCGGCTGGGTCACGGCCACCGCCACGCGTTCCTGCAGCAGGCTTTCCGGCAGGATCGAAGCGTCGAATAGCTGCAGGCTCATCATGCTGCGCATCTCTTCCAGACCGATGGGGCCAGCGCTGAACAGGCTGACCATGCGCACAATGCCTTCCATCTTGAAGTAGGTTTCCCGCTCCTCGACACCGCCCGGTGCCAGCAAAATCAGGCTCTGCGGCAGTTGCGGCAGGCGCAGGGCCAGCCCCAGGGCGATCGCGCCGCCCAGCGAATTACCCAGCAGCGTGCAACGCCGCACACCGATGGCTTCGAGGAACGCCGCCACGCAATCGACGAAGAAATCCAGGTTGTACTGCACGTCCTCGGGTTTGTCCGAGCGGCCGAAACCCGGTAGGTCGAGCACGATGTTGCGATAGCCCGCGGCGACCAGTTGCGGGTAGTTGCCCTTGAAATTGCTGAAACCACTGGCGCCCGGCCCGCTGCCGTGCAGCCACAGCACCACGGGGCCTGCGCCCTCATCCAGATAGTGCAGGCGCAGGCCGTTTGGCAGGCTCGCGTAATGGCCGACGGGCAGGGGCAGATCTACGGGTTGGTTCATGGGGTTCTCCATTGAAGGCGGATTCATGAAGCACAGCCGCGCCAGGCGCTGCTGCAGATTGAAGGGGAATACAGCGCCTGGCGTGGTGCGCGCCTTGCGAATGCTGGGCTTTGGCGGGGTTATCCACATCGTCCGTTCAGACCACGCGGTGGTAGTCCCATCGGACGATGTGTGCCCGGGCGCTTGCCGCTAATCATGCAGGGGACGGCGTGACTGCAAGGGCAGCGGGCCGCAGCGTATTTGCACATTCGGAGATTGCTATGAAGTTACTCAACAAAGTGGCCTTTGTGACCGGCGCCGCGCAGGGCATGGGCCAGGCCATCGTGCGTGGTTTTGTCGCCGAAGGCGCCAAGGTGGTGGCTGTCGATCTGAATCAAGCGGCCTTGGCCGAGAGCCTGGCAGACCTTGGCGACAAGGTCCTGGCCCTGTCCTGCAACGTCGGTGACAGCGCCTCCGTGGCCGATGCCATGGGCCAGACCGAACAGCATTTCGGCGGCCTCGACATTCTGGTCAACAACGCCGGCGTGGGCGGACTGGACAGCTTCCTCGAAACCCCGGATGAGAGCTGGTCGCGCGTGATCGGCGTGAACCTGGGTGGCACCTTTCTGTGCTGTCGTGAGGGCGCAAAACTGATGGTCAAGGGTGGCCGTAAGGGCGCGATCATCAACCTCTCCAGCACCGCTGCGCTGACCGGTGAAGGCCCAAGTCACTATTGCGCGTCGAAAGCCGGAGTGATGGGGCTGACCCGTTCGATCGCCCGTGAACTGGCGGCCAGCGGCATCCGCGTCAACACCCTGGTACCGGGGCCGACCAATACGCCGATGATGGCCGGCATCCCTGACGAATACATGGAAGCGCTGCTGAAAAACGTGCCGCTGGGACGCATGTGCGAGACCGATGAGATCGCCCGGGTTGCAGTGTTCCTGGCCAGCGAAGACGCCAGTTTCATGACCGGGCAGAACATCGCCGTTAACGGCGGCATGGCCTTTATCTGATCAGGGAGTCACCCATGAGCAAGCGTTTACAAGGAAAAATTGCCTTCGTTACCGGCGCCGGTTCCGGCATCGGCGAAGCCACTGCACTGCGTTTCGCCGAAGAGGGCGCAACAGTGGTGTTGTGCGGGCGCCGCATTGAGCCGTTGCAAGGCGTGCAGGAAAAAATCCGTGCCCAGGGCGGGCAGGCCGAGATCGCCGTGGCCGATGTCAGCGACGAACAAGCCTACGTCGGCGCGCTGCAAGCGACCGCGCAACGCCACGGGCGCCTGGACATCCTGGTCAACAATGCAATGGCCTACACCTGGGGCGGCATCGACACCATGACCACCGCCGACTGGCACGCCAACTTCGCCACTACCGTCGACGGGACCTTCTTCGGCACCCGCACCGCGATGCAGTTGATGAAAGCGCAGGGCGGCGGTTCGATCGTCAACATCGCCTCGATCTGTGGCCTGTTCGGTACCGCATGGATGGCCGGTTATTCGGCGGCCAAGGCGGCGGTGATCAACTTCAGCCGGGCGGCGGCCAGCGAAGGCGCACCGCACAACATCCGCTGCAACGTGATCATTCCGGGGGTGGTCGACACCCCGGCCACTGCTGGCATGCTCGGTGACGCCAAAACCCGCACCAACACCGAAAAGGTGATCCCGATGAAACGGGTCGGCCTGCCGGTGGAACTGGCCAACGCGATTGTGTTCCTGGCCAGCGACGAGGCGTCGTATGTCACCGGCGCCAGCCTGGCGGTGGACGGCGGGCGCGGTTCTGACCTGTACACGGTGCTCGACTGATGGGCCTGGAGTCCGCCGCGCTGCTTGAGCGCATCGATCGCCTGGAGTCGCTTGACGCTATCCGCCAACTGGCCGGCAAGTACGCGCTGGCGCTGGACATGCGTGACATGGATGCGATGGCTAACTGCTTCGCCCCGGACGTGCGCGTGGGCCGCGACAAGAGCGGTCGCGCGCACCTCAAAGCGTGGCTGGACGAAACCATGCGCAAGCAGTTCCACGGCACCTCCCATCACTTGGGGCAGCACATCATCGAGTTCAGCGATGCCGATCACGCCACTGGCGTGGTCTATTCCAAGAACGAGCATGAGACCGGTCCCGAGTGGGTGATCATGCAGATGCTGTACTGGGACGACTACGAGCGGATCGACGGGCGCTGGTGTTTCCGTCGTCGCTTGCCGTGCTACTGGTACGCGACCGACCTGAACAAACCACCGATTGGCGGCCTGAAGATGCGTTGGCCGGGGCGCGAGCCTTACGCTGGCAGTTTCCATGAGTTGTTTCCGTCGTGGGATGCGTTCTGGGCGCAACGTCCGGACAAGGACGCCTTGCCGCAGATCGCCGAACCCGCGCCGTTGGAAGGCTTTCTCAAAACCCTGCGCCGTGGGGCGGATGACCCGAAGATTCGCGTACGCTGACCAATCTGGGCGGCCCGTGCAGGTGCCGCCCTTTTGCTTGCGCGACGGTATACCCCTTTTGGCGCGCACCTTCCAGCTAGCCTGGGTTTTGCGGCTGTCCCCGATCCCCTGTAGGAGCGAGCCTGCTCGCGATGGCTTTGTGTTGGGCGACTTGTTTTTTGGTGGTGTACATATCCATTGCTGCGGTAACGGCGGCTTATGGTTTCGCCCTTACGGCGAGTCACTTTTGACAAACGCCTCAATAGTAACCAAAAAGTCTTGCCCCACCATTCGGCCCCTCGCTGAGGCTCGGGGTGCCCTCACTCCGGCATTGCTCCGTGGGCCCGCCGCGATCGGCCATCCATGGCCGTGCGCGGCTATCCCGGCATCCATGCCGGGATGCCCACTGCGCAACGCCTGCGTTCGGCCTCTGGAAACGGGGCAGGTAGATCAAGATCAAAAGCCAAAGCCAAGCGAGATCAAAAGATCGCAGCCTTCGGCAGCTCCTACGGGGAAATGTGCACGAGCTGCCGACCAGGCCGGCCGGTCGGCCGCCTCGAGTGCTTTTGATTCTTTTGCCCCCACGGAGCAGGACCGGAGCGAGGGCATGCCGAGCATTAGCGAGGCACCGAACGAAAGGGGCAAGAGCCCTTGGTTACTTGGGGCTCTTCCAAGTGACCCGCTGTAAGAGCGGAACCATAGGTGGTCGTTACCGCAGCAATGGATATGTACACCATAAAAGACACAATGCCATCGCGAGCAGGTTTTTGATGGTGTTCAGGTCATGCGTTCACCCGCGGTTCGCGCGGCATGCCCAGGGCCCGCTCGGCAATCACATTGCGCTGAATCTCGTTACTGCCACCGTAAATGGTGTCGGAGCGGGTGAACAGGAACAGCGACTGCAAGCGGCTGAGCTGGTAGGGCGCGGCGTCGAGGATTTCCCCGGCGTCGCCCAGCACGTCCATGGCCAGTTTGCCCAGATCGCTGTGCCAGGTGGACCAGGCCAGTTTGTAGATCATCGCTTCGCGTCCGAGGTTGCCGTCTTGCGCACCTGAAAGCATACGCAGTGAGTTGTAGCGCAGCACCTTGAGACCGGCCCAGGCCTGGGCGATGCGCTGGCGTAGCAGCGGGTCGCGGGCGGCACCGTTGGCGCGGGCGATCCGGATGATTTCGTCGAGTTCGTTGTGGAACTGCATCTGCTGGCCCAGCGTGGATACGCCACGCTCGAAGCCCAGCAATGCCATGGCGATCTTCCAGCCATCGCCCGGTTGGCCGATCAGGTTGTCGGCACTGGTGGCGGTGTGGTCGAAAAATACTTCATTGAACTCACTGGTGCCGGTCAGTTGCTGGATCGGTTGCACGCGGATGCTGTCCTGGGCCATCGGCACCAGCAGGAACGACAAACCGTGATGCCCCTGGCTACCAGGCTCGGTGCGCGCAAGCACGAAACACCAGTCAGCCTCGTGCGCCAGGGAGGTCCAGACCTTCTGCCCGCTGATCAACCAGTGCTCGCCCGTGGCATCGAGTTTCGCGCGGGTCTGCACGTTGGCCAGGTCCGAGCCGGCGCCCGGTTCCGAATAGCCCTGGCACCAGAACTGGCTGCCGTCGAGGATGCCGGGCAACAGGCGCTGCTGCTGGGCGGGGGTACCGAAGGTGGCGAGTGTCGGGCCGACCAGGCCTTCGCCGATATGACCCATGCGCCCGGGGCCACCGGCACGGGCGTATTCCTCATGGAAGATCACCTGCTGGCTGATGCTCAGTCCCCGTCCGCCGTGATCTTTCGACCAGCCCACGCCGATCCAGCCACCGGCAGCCAACTGGCGTTCCCAGGCTTTGCGTTCTTCGGGAAAGCTGTGCTCATCTCCTGGTCCACCGCGAAAGCGCAAGGGCGAAAACTCGCCGCTCAGGTGTTCGGCCAGCCACTGGGCGACTTCTTCGCGGAACACTTCGTCTGCACGACTGAAACCGATTTTCATGCTTGTTCTCCCAAGAGATGAGCCGCCAGGCGCTCGCGGTGCAACGCCGGACTGCCCAAGAGGTGTTCGCCGGCGCGGGCACGTTTGAAGTACAGGTGTGGATCGTATTCCCAGGTAAAACCGACGCCGCCATGCAGTTGGATCGACTCGGCAGCGCAATGGAAAAACGCCTCGCTGGCGTGGATTTTCGCAGTGGCGGCGGCTTGCTCAAGCGCTTGGGCCACAGCGGCATCGCCGTTCGGGTCCAGGCGTTCCTGGGCCACGCAGGCAGCGTAATAGGCCGCCGACCGGGCGCATTCGACTTGCAGCATCATGTCGGCGCAGCGGTGCTTGATTGCCTGGAAACTGGCAATGGTGCGTTTGAATTGCCGTCGTTCGGCGATGTACGCCAGGGTCAGGTCCAGGGCTTGTTGCGCGCCGCCGGTCTGCTCGGCGGCAAGGCCGATGGCGGCGATCAACAAGGTGTCGCGCAGCACTGTCCAGCCTTGTTCGGGGCCGCAAAGTAGCTGCGCTTCGCTGACCTGCACCTGATGCAATTCAATGCATGCCAGGCGGCGGGTCTGGTCCAGAGTGGCCAGGGGAGTGCGGACCACGCCCGGCGTATCGCCCGGCAAGACAAACAGGCTGATGCCCTGTTCGCCCTGAGTGTCGGGGGCACGAGCGGCGACAATCAGTAGGTCGGCCGAGGCGCCATCGATAACTTGTGCGTACTGGCCGTCAAGGGTCCAGCCGCCGAGGCGCGGTGCAGCCACGACTTGCACGCTGCGAGCCTCCAGCCCCGGAACACTGGCGAAGGCCAGGGTGGCGCGGGTTTCGCCGGCGGCAATCGCCCCCAGCCAGTACTCCTGAAGGGCTTCATTGTGCCCCAGCAACAGGGCGGGGGTGGCCAGGCACGCCGTGGCAAACAGCGGTGAACCCAGCAGGTAGCGACCGCTTTGTTCCAGCAGGATCGCGAGTTCGACAAAACCCAGGCCCATGCCGCCAAAGCGCTCGGGCACCATCAACGCTGGCCAGTAAAGCTCCTGGCCAATCCGCCGCCAGACTTCGGGATCATGCGCATCCGGGCGGTTCATCGCGGCACGCACGGCATGCGAGTCGCTGGCCTGGGCGAGAAAACGCTCGGCGCTGTCGCGAATCATCAGGTGCTCTTCGGTAAAAGCGAACTCCATGGGGGCGGTCTCTGCAAGGCGGATGGATGCGCAAAGTCTGAGCGGGTGGGAGCAGTGTTCGAATCACTAAAACGGACTAGGGACACTGCGTCATCGTGCTTCGCCCTGTAGGAGCCCGGCTTGCCGGCGAAGGCGTCCGTGAAATCGCCTTCGCCGGTAAGCCGCTCTCCCACAGATGCTTAGTCTCAACGGACGATGAAGTGCAAGGCGGCGCTTCGCACAATGCCAGCCACGTAAGCCATTCAGCCAACGAGGACCCAGGCATGATCGACATTCGCGGTTTGAGCTATTTCGTCTCGCAGATCGAAAACCTCAGCCATTGGCAGCGTTACGCCGAAGACGTGCTGGGCATGCAGGTACAGCCAGCGCCGGGCGGTGGCTTGTACGTGAAAATGGACGAGCGTCCGTTTCGCATGCTGATCGTCGAAGGCAGCGAGGCGCGTTATCTGGCTTCCGGTTGGGAGCTGGCCAATGAGCCGGCATTCCAGGCCGCACTTGAGCACCTGAGCGCGGCCGGCATCGAATGGCAGCCGGGCTCTGCCGCCGAGATCGATCAGCGCGGTGTACAGGCGCTGGTCAAAGTCACCGACCCCTCCGGCAACTGCCATGAACTGAGCTGGGGCCATCGCTCTGATTGCCTGCCGTTCGTGTCGCCCCAAGGCGTGCCGCGCTTCATCACTGGCGACATGGGCCTTGGCCACACGGTGCTGCCGGCGCCGAACTTCGACGCCACCCTGGCGTTCGCCAAGGATGTGCTCGGTTTCGAGCTGTCGGACATTTTCAACTTTCGTCCTGGCCCGTCGGCACCGCCGATCCGTATTCACTTCCTGCATTGCCAGAACGCCCGTCACCACAGTCTGGCACTGGCCGAGTACCCGGTGCCGTCTGGCTGCGTGCACGTGATGGTCGAGGTCGATTCGATGACCGAAGTCGGCCGTGCCCATGACCGCCTGCATGCCCACGACGTGAGCCTCTCGGCCACCCTCGGCCAGCACCTGAACGACCGCATGACCAGTTTCTACATGAAGACGCCGTCCGGGTTCGATCTGGAGTACGGGTTTGGTGGGTTGCAGGTCGACTGGGCCGAGCATTCGGCATTCGAATTCACTCGCGTGAGCATTTGGGGGCACGACTTTTCGGTCGGCCAACAGTAAGGAATGATCAACATGAACAAACAACTGACAGCGGCCGATGCGGTCGCTCAATTGCGCGATGGCATGACCATCGGTTTCGGCGGCTGGGGCCCGCGGCGCAAGCCGATGGCCATCGTGCGCGAGATCCTGCGTTCGCCGGTCAAGGACCTGACCGTGGTCGCCTACGGTGGCCCCGAAGTGGGCATGCTGTGCGCTGCCGGCAAGGTCAAGAAGCTGGTGTTCGGCTTCGCCACCCTTGATGCCATTCCGCTGGAACCCTACTACCGCAAGGCCCGCGAAGCCGGCGAGCTGGAGCTGATGGAACTGGACGAAGGCATGTTCCAGTGGGGCCTGCGCGCCGCCGGCATGCGCTTGCCGTTCCTGCCGACCCGTTGTGGCCTGGCAACCGATGTGACGCGCCTGAATCCGGAGCTCAAGACCATCCAGTCGCCTTATGCCGATGGCGAGGTGCTGCTGGCCATGCCGGCACTCAACCTCGACGTGGCGTTCTTGCATGCCAACGTCGCCGATCGCTTGGGCAACTGCCTGGTGACCGGTCCCGACCCATATTTTGACCACCTGTTCGCCCGCGCTGCCAAGCAATGCTTTGTCTCCTGCGAACGCCTGGAAGAACGCCTGGAGCTGAGCGCCGATCAGGCCCGCTTCAACACCTTCGAGCGTTACTTGGTGACCGGCGTGGTGCATGCGCCCCTCGGTGCGCACCCGACGCTCTGCGCCCCCGACTACGGCTGGGACCTCAAACACCTGAAAAACTATGTCGCCAGCAGCCAGGCGGACAACGGCTGGCAGGACTATGTGCAGACCTACATCGCCGGTGGCGAGCAGGCCTATCAGGCACAGAACGGTGGTGCCGACTCCATGGGCGCCTTGCCCCTTCCCGTGTTCTGAGGATTAGCGACTATGTCTGCAACCTGTGATTTCACACTCGCTGAACTGATGATCGTCGCCGCCTCCGAGGCCTGGCGTGGCAATGGCGAGGTGATTGCCTCGGGCCTGGGCGTGATCCCGCGTCTGGGCGCTAGCCTGGCCAAGCTGACCCACAGCCCGGAACTGCTGATGACCGACAGCGAGGCGTTCCTGGTCGAAGAACCGATCCCGCTCGGCCCGCGTGGTGACTATGTGCCGCGTTACTCGGGGTACATGTCGTTCGAGCGGGTCTTCGAATGCGTCTGGGGTGGTCGCCGTCACGCGATGATCGGCCCGACCCAGATCGACCGTTGGGGCCAGACCAATCTGTCCTGCGTCGGCGACTATCAAAAGCCCAAGACCGCGATCCTGGGTGTGCGGGGCTTGCCCGGCAACAGCATCAACCACCTCAACTCGTTCTTCGTGCCCAGCCATAACACGCGGGTGTTTGTCAGCGGCGAAGTGGACATGGTCTCCGGTGTCGGCTTCAAGGCCGAGCGCTGGCCCGAAGGTGCGCGCCGCGACTTGATGGACATCCATTGCGTGGTCAGCGATCTGTGCGTCCTGGATTTCAATGGCCCGGAGCGTGCGGTGCAGGTGCGTTCGTTGCACCCCGGCGTGAGTTTCGAGCAGGTTCAGGAGAACACCGGTTTCCCGTTGCTCAAGTCCGCGCAGTTGCACGAAACCGTGCACCCCACCCCTGAGCAGTTGGCCCTGATCCGCCGCCTCGACCCCCACGATTACCGCGCCACCACGATCAAGGGCAACCCGCCCGGCATCCGTACGGCCTGAGACAAGGAGGCGAGCATGCACAGCAGCGACAGTGAATTTATCGTCCGCGAGGACAAAGCCATCTACGAGACGGACACCCCGGTGCTGTACAGCGTGGCCGAGGGTATCGCCACGCTGACGCTGAACCGGCCAACCTTCAACAACGCGCAAAACTCGCAGATGACCTACGCCCTGGATGCGTGCTTTCGCCAGGCGGTGAACGACGACAGCGTCAAGGTCATCGTCCTGCGGGGCAACGGCAAGCACTTCTCGGCGGGCCACGATATAGGCACTCCGGGGCGCGATATCGACAAGCCGTTTGAGCGCGCGCACCTGTGGTGGGATCACACCAACAAGCCTGGTGGCGAGCAGCTGTATGCCCGCGAGCAGGAGGTGTACCTGGGCATGTGCCGACGCTGGCGTGAACTGCCCAAGCCGACCATCGCGATGGTCCATGGCGCGTGTATCGCGGGTGGGCTGATGCTGGCCTGGGTCTGCGATCTGATCGTCGCCAGCGACGACGCGTTCTTCCAGGATCCGGTGGTGCGCATGGGCATTCCGGGGGTGGAGTACTTTGCCCATCCCTACGAAATGAACCCGCGTATTGCCAAGGAATTTCTCTTCACCGGTGACCGCATGAGCGCCAACCGCGCCTGGCAAGTGGGCATGGTCAACCGCCTGGTGTCACGTGAAGAACTGGAGTCGGCCACCTATGCCCTGGCCGCCGGCATCGCCCGCCAGCCGCGCATGGGCCTAGCGCTGACCAAGCAGGCGATCAACCACGTCGAAGACCTGCAAGGCAAGCGCACGGCAATGGATGCCGTGTTCGCCTGGCACCACTTTGCCCATGCCCATAACGAGCTGTTGTCCGGTGACAAACTCGGCGGTTTCGATGCCAAAGGCATGGCTCGGGCCAACAAGCAGGCCGAGGACAAAAGCCAATGAACAGCTGGCTCGATACGCCGCTGACCGAGGCCCTCGGTTGCCGTTATCCGATTGTGCAAACCGCGATGGGCTGGGTCGCCGACGCCAATCTGGTGATCGCCACGACCCAAGCGGGAGGTTTTGGTTTCCTGGCAGGGGCGACCATCGCGGCGGATGAACTGGAAGGCGAAATTCTCAAGGTGATCGACGCCACTGGCGGCAGCAACTTCGGACTCAATTTCCATATGTTCCAGGACAACGCCACGCAGTGCGTCGACCTGACGATCAAGTACCGCTTGCGCGCCGTGAGTTACGGACGCGGCCCGGACAAACAGACCATCGCGCGTTTCAAGGCAGCCAAGGTGTTGTGCATTCCCACTGTTGGCGCATTGAAGCATGCGCTGAAGGCGGTGGAACTGGGCGCCGACCTCATTACCATTCAGGGCGGTGAGGGCGGTGGCCACACCGGTGGCGTACCCAGTTCGATCCTGCTGCCCCAGGTGCTGGCGGCGGTCAAGGTGCCGGTGATCGCGGCCGGTGGGTTTTCCACCGGACGTGGCCTGGCCTCGGTGTTGGCCGCTGGCGGCGCAGGCATCGCCATGGGCACGCGTTTTCTCATGACCCGTGAATCGCCGACCCCGGCCGCAACGCTCGAACACTATCTGAAGGTAAACGATCCGCAGCAAGTGCGCGTGACCACGGCGGTCGATGGCATGCGCCACCGCATGATCGAAAACCGCTTCATCAATCACTTGGAACAGGCGGGTTCCTTCGGTCGCCTGCGCATTGCTCTGGGCAGCGCCTGGCAGTGGAAGCAGCAGACTGGCATGAGCCTGGGACACATGGCCGCAGTGTTTGTTCGCGCGCTGCGTGAAGACCCTTCCGCGTTGTCGCAAGTGGTGATGGCCGCCAACCAGCCGGTGCTGTTGCAGCGCTCGATGGTCGATGGCGCACCGGACGAAGGCATCCTGCCCAGTGGCCAGGTTGCCGCCGCCATCGGCGAGTTGCTCAGTTGTCGTGAAGTCATCGAAGGCATCGCCAGCGAGGCCCAGGAATGCCTGGATGCGCTCCTGGCACGTAGCCAGGCACGCCCCTCTCACCATCCTGCCAGCATTGGAGAACCCCTATGAACCCGGCATTTACCACACAACTCAATCAGGGGATCGCTGAGCTGGTGATCGCCAAACCACCGGTCAACGCCCTGGACAGCCAGGAGTGGCAAGCCTTGGCGCAACAGATCGAAACCCTTGGTGCCAACCCCGAGGTGCGGGTGATCGTTATCCGCGCCGAGGGCCGCGGATTTTGCGCGGGTGTCGACATCAAGGAACTGGACAAGTACCCGGAGCGCATCGTCGAGGTCAATGCCGGCAATTACGCGACCTTCAAGGCCGTGCACCGCAACCCGGTGCCGGTGATTGTCGCGGTGCATGGTTTTGTCCTCGGTGGCGGCATTGGTATCACCGGCGCAGCGGACATCGTTGTCGCTTCTGAATGCGCGACCTTCGCCTTGCCGGAAGTCGACCGTGGGGCCATGGGTGGCGGTGCACATCTGCAACGTCTGTTCCCGGTGCAGAAAGTTCGCTACCTGTTCTTTACCGGCGACAGCATCGGCGCACCCGAAGCCCTTCAGTACGGTTTTATCGAGCGGATCGTCAGCAAGGACCAGTTGCGTGAAACCGCCTTGGGCATCGCGGCAAAAATTGCCGAAAAAAGCCCGGGGATGATTCGCATCGCCAAGGAAGCCTTGAACGGCATCGAAGACGGCAATCTGGAAGATAAATACCGCTGGGAACAGGGCTTCACCATGCAGGCCTACAGCAGCCCGGACTCCGCGGAAACGCGCCGGGCCTTCGTCGAAAAACGCGACGCCAAGTTCTGAGATAACGCCATGGACCTGACTTATACCCCCAAGCAAAACGCCTTCCGCGCCGAAGTCCGTGCCTGGCTGGCGGCCAACCTGCCACGCGAGCCCCTGGCGAGCTATGACACCCGCGAAGGCTTTGAACAGCACCGCGCCTGGGAGGCCAAGCTGTTCGAGAGCCGCTGGTCGATGGTGATGTGGCCGGCCGAACTCGGCGGTCGCGGTAGCGACCTGATCGAGTGGCTGATCTTCGAGGAAGAGTATTACGGTGCCGGCGCACCGATGCGCGTCAACCAGAACGGCCAGTTGCTGCTGGGACCAACGCTGATGGAATTTGGCACCCCGGAGCAGAAAAAGCGTTTCCTGCCACGCATGGCCGCCAGCCTGGACATGTGGGCGCAAGGTTGGTCGGAGCCCAACGCCGGTTCCGACATGGCGGCGATCACCAGCAAGGCGCTGCTCGACGGCGATCATTACGTGATCAATGGGCAGAAAACCTGGTCGACCCGGGCGATCTACGCCGACTGGCTGTTCGGCCTGTTCCGCAGCGAGCCAGGATCGGCTCGTCACCACGGTCTGTCGTTCATCATGGTGCCGCTGGACACGCCGGGGGTGAGCATTCGCCCGATCAAGGCGCTCAATGGCAAAGATGCTTTTGCCGAAGTGTTTTTCGACGATGTGCGAGTGCCGGTGGCCAACCGCATCGGTGACCAAGGACAAGGCTGGCACGTGGCAATGGCCACCGCCGGTTTCGAGCGCGGGCTGCTGTTGCGTTCCCCGGCGCGTTTCCAGGCCACGGCCCGCAAGCTGGTCGAACTGTATAAGGCGAACCGCGCCAGTGCCGACCGCGACCCGGGTCTGCGCGAGGCGGTGTTGGAGACCTGGATGGGCGCCGAGGCCTACGCGCTGTCGGCCTATTACACCGTCGGGCGTTTGAGCCGAGGCGAGCAGGTCGGCGCCGAGTCGAGCATCAACAAAATCATCTGGTCGGAGCTGGACCTGAAGATGCACGAGACCGCCATGCGCATTCTCGGCACGCGTGGAGAATTGCTGGACAAGGGCGCGCAGGCAGGTGATGCGGCGGGTTGGCTGGAGGGCTTCCTGTTCGCCCAATCCGGCCCGATCTACGCCGGCACCAACGAAATCCAGCGCAACATCATTGCCGAGCGGATGCTCGGCTTGCCGAAATAAGGAGCCGCCCATGGACTTCACTTTTAACGATGACCAGTTGGCGTTCCGCGAAGCCATCAGTCGTTTCCTGATGACCGAAGCCGCACCGGAAATGCTCAGGGAAATCTGGGAGACCGATGCCGGGCGTTCTCGGGACTTGCGCAACAAGATCGCTGATCAGGGCCTGACCGCCTTGTCGGTGCCCGAGGCTGAAGGTGGCCTTGGCATGGACGATGTGACCTGGGCGCTGATGACCCAGGATCTGGGTTACTACGCCATTCCTGATTCCTTGGCCGACACCGCCTATGTCGCCAGTGGCTTGCTCGCCGCTCTGCCCGCGGGGCATCCCGCCCGCGCCGATCTGTTGCCACGGATCGCCGATGGCAGTTTGCGCATGGCAATCAGTCATCCAGTCAATGCCCTGGTCAGCGACGCGCAACTGGCCGAAGTGCTGATACTCACCGACGGCGACGACATCCACGTGGTGCCGCGATCCGAAGTGAACGTGGAAAACCACCCTAGCATCGATGCTTCGCGACGTCTGGGCCGGGTGAGCTGGACTCCGTCCGCGGCGACCTGCGTGGCCAGCGGCGAGCAGGGTCGGGCTTTGCAGGAACGCCTGTTGGACCGTGGCGCGCTGTCGGTGGCCGGGCAACTGTTAGGGCTGGCGCAGCGCATGCTGGACCTGTCGGTGGACTACGTGGCCCAACGCAAACAGTTCGGCAAACCGATCGGCAGTTTCCAGGCGGTCAAACATCACCTGGCCGACGTTGCCCGTTACATCGAACAGGCCAAACCGGTGCTGTACCGCGCCGCCCATGCGTTGGCTCGGGGCGACGTCAACGCTGGCGTCTGGGTATCCCAAGCGCGTCTGGCGGCGAATGAGGCGAGCTGGATTGCCGCGCGCAAAGGCATCCAGGTGCACGGTGCGATGGGGTACACCTGGGAAGTGGATCTGCAAATGTTCATGAAGCGAGCCTGGGCCCTCGATGCGTCCTGGGGGGACCGCGGCTTTCACAAAACCCGTGTCAGCGACTACCTGTTCGCCGACGCCACCGGCCTGGGGCCGGGGCATACTTTCGAGGAATGAGTCATGGCACAGGCCTACATTGTTGATGCACTGCGCAGCCCTACCGGCAAACGCAAGGGAGGGCTGAGCGAGATCCACGCGATTGACCTGGGCGCCCATGTGCTCAAGGCGCTGGTGGAGCGCAATGCGATCCCTGCGGAAGATTATGACGACGTGATATTCGGTTGCGTCGACACCATCGGTTCCCAGGCCGGCGATATCGCGCGCACCAGTTGGCTAGCCGCCGGTTTACCCCTGACGGTGCCCGGCACCACAGTCGATCGCCAGTGCGGGTCGTCGCAACAGGCGCTGCACTTCGCCGCGCAGGCGGTGATGAGCGGCACCCAGGATGTGGTTGCGGTGGGCGGGGTACAGACCATGACCCAGATCCCGATTTCCTCGGCGATGCTCGCCGGCCAGCCGCTGGGTTTTGCTGATCCGTTCTCGGGCAGCGTCGGCTGGCGCGCGCGGTTTGGCCAGCAGCCAGTGAACCAGTTCTACGCGGCACAACGGATTGCCGATCACTGGCAGATCAGCCGCGAGCAAATGGAAGCGTTTGCTTTGCAAAGCCACGAACGCGCTTTGGCGGCCATCGCCAGTGGCCGCTTTGCCCGGGAAATCGTCAGCTGCCAGGGCCTGGCGGTGGATGAAACCCCGCGCCACAGCAGCCTGGCGAAGATGGCCGAATTGCAACCGGTGGACCCGCAATTTCCCTCGATCACCGCGGCCGTTTCCAGCCAGACCTGCGACGCCTCGGCGGCGTTGCTGGTGGTGTCCGAGGCGGCGCTCAAGCGCTACGACCTGACGCCACGGGCACGGATTCATCAGTTGACGGTGCTCGGTGACGATCCGATCTGGCACCTCACCGCCCCGATTGCGGCTACCCGCCGGGCCTTGGCCAAAAGCGGCCTGAGCATGGCCGACATCGACCGCGTGGAGATCAACGAAGCCTTTGCCTCGGTCGTCATGGCTTGGGCCAAGGAGCTGGATTACGACCCTGCGCGCACTAACGTCAATGGCGGTGCGATTGCCCTCGGCCATCCGCTGGGCGCAACCGGCGCACGACTGATGACCACGCTGCTCAACGAACTGGAGTGCAGCGGTGGTCGCTATGGCTTGCAAACCATGTGTGAAGGCGGCGGCCAGGCCAACGTGACCATTATCGAACGCTTGTGATTTTTTGCCGGCCGCCGCTTCGGGTGCGCGGCCACCCAACATTTGAGGAGTCAAACATGGCTATGTGTGCAGACCGCACCGTGATCATCACCGGGGCCGGCGGAGGACTCGGTCGCGCCTACGCCCTGGCGTTCGCTGCGCAAGGGGCCAACGTGGTGGTCAACGATATTCGCGCCGAGGCTGCAGAAGATGTGGCAGGTGAGATTCGCGCCAACGGTGGTCAGGCGATTGCCAACAGCGACGACATTACGACCCTGGCCACCGCGCAGCGCATCGTCGATGCAGCATTTGCGGCGTTCGGTGAAGTGCATGTGTTGATCAACAATGCCGGGGTGTTGCGCGACCGCATGTTCATCAGCCTCAGTGAAGAAGACTGGGACATGGTTATGCGCGTCCATCTCAAGGGTCATTACTGCCTGGCCAACATCCTGGGCCGCCGCTGGCGCGACCTGGCCAAGGCCGGCACACCGGTTGATGCGCGGATCATCAACACCAGCTCCGGCGCCGGCCTGCAAGGCTCGGTGGGACAGTCCAATTATTCGGCGGCCAAGGGCGGCATTGCTTCACTGACCCTGGTGCAAGCGGCGGAACTGGCTCGCTACGGCGTCACCGCCAACGCGCTGGCACCGGCCGCACGCACCTCGATGACCGAGGGCGCCATGCCCGACGTGGTGAAAAAACCCGAGGACGGTAGCTTTGATGCTTGGGCCGCGGAAAACGTTGCGCCGCTGGTGGTGTGGCTGGGAAGCCCTGCGTCGGCTCACGTCAGCGGTCAGATCTTCGAAAGTCAGGGCGGGCGAATTTCCCTCGGTGACGGCTGGCGCACCGGCGTCACTCGCGACAAAGGCGCGTTGTGGCAGGCAGAAGAAATCGGCGCGGCAGTGGATGCGATCCTCGCCGAAGCGCCGAAGGCGCAGAAAGTCTGGGGCACTTGAAGCCCCGCCTCACTCGCGGACTCACTCGATCAACTGTAGGAGCTGGCTTGCCAGCGATAGCGGCCTGACAGCCGACCTGGATTTTGACCGAGTAAATATCCATTCCTGCGGTAACGGCCACTTACGGTTCCGCTCTTACAGCGGGTTACTTGGAAAAGCCCCAAGTAACCAAGGGCTCTTGCCCCTTTCGTTCGGTGCCTCGCTGTGGCTCGGCATACCCTCGCTCCGGTCCTGCTCCGTGGGCCCGCCGCGATCGGCCATCCATGGCCGTGCGCGGCTAACCCGGCATCCATGCCGGGTTACCCACTGCGCAGAACCTGCGCTCGGCCTCTCGATGGGGCAAGAAGATCAAAAGCCAAAACCAAAGCGAGGCGGCCTACGGGCCGACCTGATCTCTGGTGAACGCGTCCCCCTGTAGGAGCTGCCGAAGGCTGCGATCTTTTGATCTTGCTAGCACCGCAGTGTATCCGTTGCACCACGTCATCCTTCTCCACCTTCATACCCCATTTTGACGATGCGCCCGCATCGCTCCCTCCGTACAACTGCAGCGTATTGATTTCTTCGGAGGTAGACGCTGTGAAACAAGCCCCCCCTTATGTGCCAGGTCATCAACTGCTGGCTGGAAAATCGGTGTTGATTACCGCTGCTGCCGGCGCTGGCATCGGTTATTCGGCGGCCCGCCGCAGTGCTGAGGAAGGCTGTCGAGCGCTGATGATTTCCGATGTGCATTCGCGGCGCCTGGAAGACGCAGTGGAGCGCCTCAAGGCCGAGACTGGTCTGCAGGCGATTTATGGCCAGCTGTGCAATGTCACTGTCGAAGACGAAGTCCAGGCCCTGGTGGCTGCCGCCGAAGAGGCGTTGGGCGGGGTCGATGTGCTGATCAACAACGCGGGCTTGGGTGGTCAAAAGCGCGTGGTCGAGATGAGTGACGAAGAATGGTTGCGGGTGCTGGATGTGACCTTGACCGGTACCTTCCGCATGACGCGGGCGATGTTGCCGCACATGCAGCGCCGTGGTTCGGGCGCCATCGTCAACAACGCCTCGGTGCTCGGTTGGCGGGCACAGAAGGAACAAGCCCATTACGCCGCCGCCAAGGCCGGGGTGATGGCGCTGACCCGCTGCAGTGCGCTTGAAGCCGCCGAGTTTGGTGTGCGCATCAATGCGGTATCGCCATCGATTGCCCTGCACGACTTCCTCAAGAAAGCCTCCAGTGAAGAGTTGCTAGCCAGTCTCGCCGGGCGTGAGGCGTTCGGTCGCGCCGCCGAAGTCTGGGAAGTGGCCAACGTGATGATGTTCCTGGCCAGCGACTATGCCTCCTACATGGTCGGCGAAGTGCTGTCCGTCAGTTCGCAACAGGCTTGAGGATTCAATCATGAGTCACGTTTTCAGCAGTGCCCAGGCGTTGCTTGCGGCCGAAGGCCTGGACCTGGGCCACACCGAATGGCTGACCATCGACCAGCAACGCATCGACCTGTTCGCCGAAGCGACCAGTGATCACCAGTGGATTCATGTCGACCCGGTGCGTGCCGCCAGCGGTCCTTTTGGTGCCTGCATTGCCCACGGCTACCTGACTCAGTCCCTGTCCAATCTGTTCATGCCGCAGCTGATGACCATCGAAAACATGGCCATGGGCGTCAACTACGGCAGCGACCGGGTGCGCTTCCCTGCACCGGTCAAGGTCGACTCGCGAGTGCGCGGCAGCGGCCAGATCATCCGCGCCGAAACCCTGGGCGACGCCGTGCAACTGGTGGTGCGCATGACCATGGAAGTCGAGGGCCAGACGCGCCCGGGCTGCGTGATCGACACCATAAGCCGCTACACCTTCAACCCAATTTCCGAGTGAGTTGCCCATGGACCTGAATGAAGTTGTCATCGTCGCCACCGCCCGTACCGCGCTGGCCAAGTCGTTTCGCGGATCCTTCAACGATACCGAGGCCCCGGTGCTGGGCGGCCATGTCGTGCGCGCGGTGGTCGAGCGCGCCGGCATCGAGCCGGCTGATGTCGAGGATGTGATCATGGGCGCGGCGGTCCAGCAGGGCACCCAGGCCTACAACATCGGTCGGCTCTGTGCCTACACCGGTGGATTGCCGGACAGCGTGCCGGGTATGGCTCTGGACCGGATGTGCGCTTCCGGCCTGATGAGTATCGGTGTGGCAGCGAAGGGCATCATGACCGGCGAGATGAACATCGCCATCGGCGGCGGCGTGGAATCCCTGTCGCTGACCCAGACCAAACACAAGAACAGCTTTCGCGCGCAGTCTGAAGCCGTGCTGCAGGTGATGCCCAGCGCCTACATTCCGATGATCGAAACCGCCGAGATTGTCTCGCGCCGCTATGGCATTAGCCGCGCCGCCCAGGATGAATACTCGCTGCAAAGCCAGCTACGCACCGCTGCCGCCCAGCGTGATGGCCTGTTCGACGAGGAAATTGTCGGCCTGAGCGTCGACAAGCTGCTGTTCGCCGCCGATGGCCAGCCCAATGGCCATGAACGCGTGGAGGTCCTGCGCGACGAGTGCAACCGGCCCAATACGCGCCTGGAAGATCTGGCCGGATTGAAGCCGGTGTGGAAGGACGGCAAATGGATCGAGCAGGGCGAGTTCGTCACCGCTGGCAACGCCTCGCAATTCTCCGACGGTGCCGCGGCCAGCCTGCTGATGAGTCGTGCCGAGGCCAAGCGTCGCGGATTGACGCCACTGGGCATCTACCGCGGTATTGCCGTGGGCGGCTGCGCGCCAGAAGAAATGGGCATCGGCCCGGTGATCGCCATTCCCAAGCTGCTCAAGCGCTTTGGCTTGGGGGTCGCGGATATCGGCCTGTGGGAAATCAACGAGGCCTTTGCCAGCCAAGTGTTGCATTGTCGCGATGCGCTGCAGATCCCGGCTGATCGCCTGAACGTGAATGGTGGGGCGATTGCCATCGGGCATCCTTTCGGTATGTCCGGCGCGCGGATGGTCGGCCACGCCTTGCTCGAAGGACGGCGGCGCGGTGTGCGCTATGTGGTCATTGCCATGTGCATCGGTGGCGGCATGGGCGCCGCAGGCCTGTTCGAACTGCCGTGAGGCGAGCGGAGCGCCGCGCCGTCGCGATTCAATCCATGGGGGCCCGCTGGTCGGGCCCGCTGCTGGGGAATGGTTATGCAAAGTCACATGCCCAATGCACAGGTCCTGGCGCAAATGGGCCTGGAGCTGGCCGAGTACGAACGGATTATCGGCAACATCTACGAAGCAGCGATGAATACTCGCTGCCTGAGCGACTCGTTGCGCGAGATCCGCGCATTGTTCAAGGCCAATTTCGTCACCCTGATCCTGCGGGTCCAGGATGAGCCGCTGTTGTCACCGATGGTGGTTGCCGGTGATGTCGAACTGGGGCAGGGCGGGATCAACCATTATGCCTACTACGCCAAATCCACCCTGTTCGAAGGCTTGCCCACCGACACCGTGTTCACCATCGATGAACTGATGAGCGATGCCGAGTGGGCCAGTTCGGCGTTTTACCTGCTGTACTGCCAACCCTACGATTGCTACCACATGCTCGGTGCCGATATCCGCATGCCGGATGGCGGCACGGTGCGCTTTCGGATCAATCGACCACAGGGTCAGCCAGCTTTCAGTGACACCGAGCGGGCCATGTGCGCCATGTTGTTGCCGCACCTGCGCCGGACCTTACACCTGTATTCGCAGCTCGACCGCAGTGAGTCCCTCGGCAGTCTGTATTCGCAGACGATCAGCCGCCTTGCGGTGGCGACCATCGTGCTCGATGAAAACGGCAGCGTGGTGCAACTCAATCCCGTGGCCCGGGACATTCTCGACAGTCAGGACGGCCTCAAGGTGGTGGGCGGTCGGCTGGAGGCCACGTATCCCAGTGACAATCGTGAATTGACTCGCCTGGTGCGAAATGCTTTTCAGCGAGCCAGGCAGGGTGTCGGCAAGGGTGTGCAGGTGGCTGAGGCGACGTCGATTTCCCGTCCTTCCGGACAGGTCAGCCTGGGGGTTGTGGTGGAGTTGATTCCCTCCCGGGATCTGCTCGAAGGCAACGGCAAGCCGACGGTGGTGGTGTATGTGCGCGATGCGGTGAGCAAGTCGCTGGTGAGTACGGTGTTGACGTCGCAACTGTACAACCTGACCCCGGCGGAAACTGCACTGGCCCTGGAACTGGCCAACGGTCTGTCGTTGGAGGAAGCCTCGGAACTGCTCAATATTCGCCGTAACACCGCGCGTGCGCACTTGCGTTCGATTTTCTCCAAGACCGGTGTGCGGCGCCAGACCGAGCTGGTGCGGATCATGCTCAACAGCGTGGTGGCCCTGGGCGCGCCACAGCCGACCGGGGCCCGGTTGTGAGGCGCGGCTGCGCAAAAATGCGTTAGTCCGTGCGGACGATGCTGCCAGGTTCCTGGGCTGTCGATACTGGGCAACCGTTGTCGAACCTAAGGAGAATAAAAATGACCGGCAGTAATCAGTCCCCTGGCTGGGCCTTGGTGTTGTTATTGGGGTGCAGTGCCATCGGCACGGTGCATGCCGCACCGGAAGACATCCCGCGATTGGGCAACGACTTGACGTGCCTGGGCGCGGAAAAGGCCGGCAATGCCGACGGTAGCATTCCAGCGTTCAGCGGCAAGTGGCTGGGTGCACCGCCCCACGTCGATTTCAAGGGCACGGGCAACCATCCGGTGGATCCGTACCCGGACGAAAAGCCGCTGTTCGTGATCACCGCGCAGAACATCGCGCAATACAGCGACTACCTGTCCGACGGCCAGAAAGCGCTGTTCAAGCTGTACCCGGGCACTTACAAAATGCCGGTCTATCCCTCGCATCGGGATTTTCGTTACAACGACGCGGTCTGCCAGGCCACGCGTGAAAACGCCAGTGTCGCGCGTTTGGTGGATGACGGCGAAGGCGTGGTCGGCAAGACCGGCGGCACACCGTTCCCAGTACCGCGCAGCGGCCTGGAACTATTGAAAAACGCCTCGACGTTTACCTTGCGCGCCTGGACCGAGGAATACGTCTCGGATAACGCCTACGTGCTTAAGGACGGCAACATCAACTGGGGTCGCGTGCATTCGCGCAACCTGGCACCGGCGCTGGAGCCAGGCAAGATTGGCGAAACCAGCGGCAACTCGTCGTTCTATCTCAACGAGACCTTGCTGCCGCAACGGGACAAGGGCGAGATCAATACCGGCACCGAGTTCTGGAACGATAAGACCGAACCGCGCCAGGCCTGGCGTTACGATCCCGGCACCCGTCGTGTGCGTCAGTCGCCGGGTTATGGTTTCGACATGTCGTTCCCTGGCAGTGGTGGCTCAATCACGGTGGACGAAGTGCGCCTGTTCAACGGTTCGGGCCAGCGCTACGACTGGAAGATCGTCGGCAAGCGCGAGATGTACATTCCCTACAACACCTATCGCCTGCACGCGGGCAATCTTAAGTACACCGATCTGCTGACCCCCGGCCACATCAATCCCGACGTCATGCGCTATGAGCGCCATCGAGTTTGGGAGCTGGAAGGCACTCTCAAACCCGGGTATCGCCACTTGTATGGCAAACGCAAGTTGTATGTCGACGAAGACACCTGGTTCCCGATGCTCGCCGACAATTACGACAACCGTGGCGAGCTGTGGCGTACCTCAATGGTCAACTACTTCTACGCCTACGAAAGCCAGCGCCAGCAAGCAGGCGTCGGCCTGTATTACGACCTCAATGCCGGCAGCTACCTGGCGTTCAACCTGATCAACGAGCAGCGCAACGGTTACCTGTTGAACAAACCCGGTTTCAGTCCCCGCGACTTTGGTCCGGAAGCCGCTCGGCGCTTCGGCCAATAACCCTCAAGCACGGCGCCCGTCGGGCCATGGGCGCCGATTGAGAGTGGCTCGCATTTGATCTAGTCCAACTGAAGGATGATCTGCTTGCGCGACTCCTCAATGATGTTCGCCATGGGATCACCCTGTATTTCTTGGGGGCATTGCCTGCCCCGAAGTCTGCACTCGAGGAACAATAACAATGACGAAACTCGCTGAAATCAACATCGAGAACGCCCAGCGTACCCACCGTTACGCGCGCGGCTGGCACTGTCTGGGCAATGCCAGCGATTACCGCGATGGCAAACCCCATACCCTGGAAGTCTTCGGCACCCGCCTGGTGGCCTTTGCCGACAGCCAGGGCACGATCAGTATTCTGGATGCCTATTGCCCGCACATGGGCGCGGACCTGTCCCAGGGCACCATCGAAAACGACAAGCTGGTCTGCCCGTTCCACCATTGGAAGTACGACACTGGCGGTAAGTGCGTAGAGATTCCTTACTGCAAACGCATTCCACCCAAGGCCAAGACCCGCAGCTGGTTGACCTGCGAGGAAAACAACCTGCTGTTCGTCTGGAACAACCCCGAAGGCCGCCCGCCAAAAGAGGGCGTGATCATTCCGCATATGCCTGAGATGGATGATCCGGATTGGGTTCATGACTGGAACATCGACACCATGCACATCGAAACCAACCCACGGGAGTTGGTTGATAACCTGGTAGATGCCCAGCACTTCGGGCCGGTGCACGGGACGCCGACGAAGTATTTCGCCAATGTGTTCGAAGGGCATATCGGCCATCAGATTTTCCATGGCGATTCCGAACGCCTGGGCGGTGACCTGATCGCGCCATCGGCTTACTACGGCCCGGCCACGCACTTCACGCACATCAGCTCGATGTTCGGCGACGTGCGCATCCACGCCATTTTGCTCAACAGCCACGTACCGGTGACGCCGAACAGCTTCGACCTGCGCTTTGGTTGCATGGTCAAGCGCGTACCAGGCTGGACTGAAGAACAAAACCAGGAAGTGGCCAAGGCCTATGTCCAGGGCAACCGCGACTCGTTCTATCAGGACGTGGTGATCTGGAAACACAAAATCCGTATCGACAAGCCGGTGCTGGCAGAAACCGACGGCCCGGTTTACCAGCTGCGCGAGTGGTACGAGCAGTTCTTCACCAATGAGGACGACGTGCCGGCATTCATGGCCGAGCGTCGCGAGTTCATTACGGTCGACGAGCGCTGACAGAGCAACAAGGCGCCTTCCCGCGATAAGCATTTGTCCTCGAAGGCGCCGCACGCAGCGGCCCTGCCACCTTGCAAGTCATGGCAGTGGAGCAGGTCGGATTCAAAGGTCATGAGAGCACTGACAATGAAAATAAAAAGTCTTCTTGCCTATGTCGTCCCCTTGTTTGTCCTGTTTTCCCTGGTGGTGACCGTGCAGGTTTCGGTACCGCCGGAATCCCCCAGCGTCCTGGCCTGCAAGCGTTATGCGAGCTGTGTCGCGATGAGTTCGAGTGTCCCGAACTGGCTTAATCTCCGTTAGGTAACGGTTATTGATCCTTGTCTACATCCACTTCCTTCCAACTGGCATCCGGATCGAAGCGCTTCATCGCTTGCCCGATTTTTTCTCCATCGGGCCCCAGGTCCTTCTCGAACACCTGACCTTCATGACTGATCATGAAGCTCATCACTCCGGTGTCGTTATATTTCGCTGGCCAGGCGATCAGCGCAAAACCTCGGCTCATCTTGTCGCCGATGAGATAGTTATAGGCGCCACCGGGCGCCGAAGGGCCCTGGCCTTTAAGGATGCGAAAGCGGTAGCCGCGCCATTCTTCGTCGGCAATGGCTCTGCCGAACGAAGGCCCGAGCGGGCTGATCTGGCCGCTGCCGTCGTCTGCCCAGTAGAGTCCGTCGTGCTTGCCTTCGGTGCTGAAGATTTTCTGTGCGTATTCGAGGGCGCCGTCACCGTCACGGTCCACTGCCGCGTAGTCCATCTGGGCATCGTGATAGGCCAGCACCGATTGCACCGCGTTAAGCTCGTTGCGGCCAATTCGACGCGCACGGATTTCGGCACTGCCGGCCTTCGTGTCGAAGCGCCAGCCATTGGCGTCCTCGACCAACGGAATAGGCATTGTCCAGTGGTCTGCACCGACGTCCAGAACAGCCTTTCGATCACCGGTTTTTTCAATCCGGTGTTGCTCGCGGTAATGCTGCAAAAATGCATCCACGTCTTTGCGCTGTACGCCTTCGCGCGGGATGAAGCTGTGCCATTCGCTGCCCAGTAACTCTGTCAGGCGTGCCTGGTCGGCGTGCTCCGTGCCCAATGCTTCGACGAACGCTTCGACAGCCTTTTCTGGCGTTGGAAATACCTGCTGTGCCGATGCGATACACGACCACAGCAAGCCGGCCGTCATCGCAAGCACCTGAGGAAGCGAGCCCATGAGTCGTTTCACTTGAGGATGATTTTTCAACGGCGGCCCCCCCTTTGACGCGATGGTGGATTGGACGGCCGACTGACCTGCTGACCGGCCGATCGCGAGGCTTGGGGACGTTGGGCAGAGGCCTGGCTGGCCCGGCCACGGTTGGCCTGAGCTTGAGTCCTCGACGGTGAGCGGGCGCCGGCGAACGCATTGTTGCGGGCACTGCCGGTACTGGCTTTGGGCCGCTTTTGGCTGGCTTGCCGCGTTTGCGCTTGACCGTCTCTACGCTGATTCAACTGAGAGGACTGATTTCTCTGTTGCTGATTATCCCGAGTATTTCTGGCCGTGCCCTGGCTTCTGTCAGCCGTTCTAGGCCGGTCTGCTCCTGCTTGTGCCCGATTTCTGTCCGAGGTTCCGGCTTGGGCTCTGCGTGCTTGGTCACGGGCTTCGAGGTTGCTGGTGGGCGGTCTTTCGATACCGGCCCGGTCCATGGAACTGCGGGCGTTTTCACGAGCCTGGGCACGTTGGGCGTTGTCGCCTCGGTAGGCTTCACGCTGATTCGCACCGTTGAGTTGTCGACCGTACTGTTCCCGGCTCTTGCCGTCGCGATAAGGCACGCCGTTGCGGTGAACCGGGTTGTGCTCCCAGTTACCGTTGTTGATTCGATTGTTGGCATTGATGTTGTTGTAACGGTCGACGTCGATGTCGACGTCGTTATCGTCCCAGTCACATTCGCCCCACAACGCCCCAACGATAGCCACGCCGGTCCCGAATGCCAGCCCGGCCATCAAAGCCTGACCTGGGTAATACGCAGGTGGCGGTGGATAGTACGCGGGAGGTGACGCCGGGTAAGCCCAGGTGCCATACGTGGTTGTCGGGTTATAGGTGGGCACGTACACCACCTGCGGATCGGCGGGCTGAATGATGATGGTGGAACTGCTGGCGGGGGCTGGAGCAGGGGCTTCCTGTGCGGGGGCCGGCGCCGGTGCGGGACTATTCTGGATGGTCACGTTCTGATATTGATTGCTCTGCAGGTTGCCTGCCGCCTGCGCCTGATGACGCAAGCGTTGCACGCCCTGCATGACATCGTCGGGCTGTGCCAGGAAGGCATCCCCCAGGCGTTGTACCCAGACGGGATCTTGCCCCAGCGTTGCCAGAACCTGAGGGAAGGCGACCAGGGCCTGCACGCTCGGATCCCAGGGCTGGCTCGCCACTTGTTTGACCGCATCGTCGCCCTTGGCGTCCGGATGAGCCTTCGACCAGGCTACCGCCTCCGTGATCTCGCCGGGGTAGGTGGTCGCCATCAGTACCTGGGCCAGCAGCGGGTCCGGGTAAAGCGCAATGGGTGCCAGCATCTGATCCAACTGTTCCTGGGTAAACACCGGGGTTTTGGCCAACGCCGCGGCGGGTGCCGGGTTGACGACGTTGGCGGGTGCGGTCGTTGACTGCGCCAGGCAGGTGGATCCGCTCAAAAACAGTACGGCTGACAACGTGTAAAGGACTGGAATGCGCATTGCACCCCCTATGTGGTCAGGCAGGCTTGAAGTGAGTGGATCAATGTCAGGCAGGCAAAAACCAACCCTGCGAGCCCTTGAGCTTAGCTTCAATGCAGTTTTTTGAAGGGCGCAAACAAACAATTTTTACCAATGATTCATTGCCGCACTGATTTGAGCGGTTGGCGCAAAGATTCACGGGTGTTTACGGGAGGCAACGGGAGGGCAAAATGTGCGCAGAAGAGGTCGATTCCCGCCAATACCTCTGACAGGAATCGATCTCAAAGAAGTCAGCGCTTGATAAGGGAAATCTTCGTACCCTCGATACTGATCCCGGCCATCAACCCTTGTTGGTCGAAGATGAAGGCGTAAGCGTCGTCTTTGATCGTCGAGCTGGACAGGTTTTTCGCAACCCCTTCATCCACCACGACAACGGTGGGGCCTACACCGATTTCCCAGCCTTTGGTTTCGGTGATGTATTTCAATGCCTTGTCGGTCATCAGAAACACCGCATAGCCATACGACTGGGCGCCGGCCTGCAGCCCCCACGACCCGCTGACCGAGTTGTAATAGTTCTCTACTTTAGTGCCCTTCATCAGCACGCCTTCGCCATAGCTACCACCGAACACGAGTCCTGCTTTGATGATTTTCGGGAAGACCAGTATGGCTTTGGCCTGGCGCGAGAGGGTTTCGGCAGTTGGATTGCTCTTGTAGAGCAGTTGCAACGCTTGGCGAGCGTCGGCATTCAGGTCCTCGGCACTGGCCGCTGCTGCAGTGTTCAGCAGACTTGCCGATGCCAGTGTTGCAACCGCGAGGAAGAACGACAGAAAGTACCGCATTGATTGAGTCATTTCCGTACTCCGAAGAGGGAGCATTGGATGCAAGGCAGCGATCAGCACCTGCCTCAGACAGGGACCGAGTTCGCTGAACGTTATCCGGCGCACCCTACAGTGTGTGAAATGCAGCTTCGCGCTTGAATGAGGCCCAAGGCCGCTGATCCATCGCGATGCCATCACCTGTTATGACCACCGGGCAATGTGCGGGTTCGTGTTCAAATGGTTTTTCATCAGGATTGGGTGCCTGGCGCCAGATTACATGGTGCTCAGCGCGTGCCGCGATCATCCGGCGTTGCTTGTTTTACGCGTTTGATCGCCGTTCAACGTTGAAGGATCGTTCCCACGGCGTGGGAACGATCTCTGAGGCGGGTTTAGTCCTCGCGCTTCACCACCAGCGTCAGGATGTCATAGCTGGCCACCAGCTCTCCCAACTGGTTGGTGACTTCCACGTCCCACGCCACCACCCCTTGCGGGATGCCTTGCGGGCTAGTCTTGCCCTGGTCGATCTTGCGCTTGCAGGTCAGGCGCGCCTGGATGGTGTCGCCGATGCCCACCGGGTTGATGAAGCGCAAAGTGTCCAGGCCGTAGTTGGCCAGTACCGGGCCGACGCCAGGGGAGACGAACAGACCGGCTGCCGCCGAGAGCACGAAGTAACCGTGGGCGATGCGCTTGCCGAATTGCGATTCCTTGGCCGCGATATCGTCGAAGTGCATATAGAAGTGGTCGCCCGACAGGCAGCCGAAGTTCACCAGGTCCGCTTCGGTGACGGTGCGACGGTGGGTCAGCAGCGACTCGCCGATCTGCAGGTCCTGGAAGTGGCGGCGGAACGGATGGACTTCAGTCTCGATGACTTTCGCGCCACGGACGAATTCGCCGGTGACTGCTGCCAGCATGGTTGGCGAGCCTTGCACCGCTGCACGTTGCAGGTAATGCTTCACTGCTCGCAGGCCGCCGAGTTCTTCACCACCGCCAGCACGTCCCGGGCCGCCATGCTTGAGTTGTGGCAGCGGCGAGCCGTGGCCGGTGGATTCGCCAGCGGACTCGCGATCCAGCACCAACAGACGACCATGCAATGCGGCCGCTACCGGGATGGCTTTGGCGGCGATTTTCGGGTCTTTGGTGATCAAACTCGCCACCAGGCTGCCTTTGCCGCGTGCGGCCAGGGCCAGAGCTTCGTCCAGATCGTCGTAGGCCATCAGGGTGCTGACCGGGCCGAACGCTTCGATATCGTGGGCGCCGCCTTCAGCGTGCGGGTCGCGGGCCTGCAACAGGGTTGGGGCGAAGAACGCGCCTTTGTCGACATTTTCACCGCGCGGTTCGAAACCGTCGCGGGCACCGAACAGCATGTCGCTGCTCTGCAACAGGGCTTCCAGGCGTTCGCTCACGTCTTTCTGCTGATCGTGGGAAGCCAGTGCGCCCATGCGCACGCCTTCCACCGACGGGTCGCCGACCACGACTTTGGCCAGGCGATCACGCAGGCGAGTAGCCACGGCGTCGATGTGCTTGGCCGGGACGATGGCGCGGCGGATGGCGGTGCATTTCTGCCCGGCCTTGGTGGTCATTTCCCGGGCGACTTCCTTGATGAACAGCTCGAACTCTTCGTCATCCGGGGTCACGTCCGGGGCGAGGATTGCGCAGTTCAGCGAGTCGGCTTCGGCGTTGAACGGTACCGAATTGCGGATCAGGTTCGGGTTGACCCGCAGCTTGGCCGCGGTGTCGGCGGAACCGGTGAAAGTCACCACGTCCTGGCCTTGCAGACGGTCGAGCAGGTCGCCGGTGCCGCCGATGATCAATTGCAGGCTGCCTGCCGGCAACAGGCCGGATTCGTCCATCAGGCGGACCACGGCTTCAGTCAGGTAACTGGTGGCGCTGGCCGGTTTGACGATGCACGGCATGCCGGCAAGGAAGCTCGGGGCGAATTTTTCCAGCATGCCCCAGATCGGGAAGTTGAACGCGTTGATGTGCACGGCCAGGCCGCCGCGTGGCACCAGAATGTGCGTGCCGGCGAAGGTGCCCAGTTTGCTCAGCTGCATCGCCGGGCCTTCGTGGACGACGTTGCCTGACGGCAGTTCACGGGAACCGAGGCTGGCGTAGGTGAACAACGTGCTGTTGCCGCCTTCGATGTCGATCCAGCTGTCGGCCCGGGTTGCGCCGCTGTGGTGGGAAATCGCGTAGAGCTGTTCCTTGCGCTCGCTCAGGTACAGGGCCAGGGCCTTGAGACGCTGGGCGCGCTGCTGGAAGTCCAGCGCCATCAAGCCGCTGATGCCTTGGCGGCGGCCATGCTCGATGGCTTCGGCGAAATCCGGGCGCTCTTCGTGGGTACGGGCGATTTCATGGCCGTCGATGGCACTGCGCAGCACTTGTGCGCCCTGTTGGCCGATCCAGCGACCGGCGATAAAACTCTGCAGGGTAGGGGCATGCAGGGTAGGGGCGTGAGACATCACGATTGCTCCTGATTGTGAAAAGTGTAAGTGCGGCCGCAGCCGCACTGTTTCGGAATTACCAAAGCGCCAGGGTGTAACCGACGATCAAGCGGTTCTCATCGATGTCGGTCGTCAAGCCATTACCGGAACGGAAGGTCACGTTGCGCCAGCGCAAGCTGACGTCCTTGAACGGGCCGCTCTGGATGACATAACTGATGTCGGTGTCGCGCTCCCATTCGCTGCCGTTGTCGACCCTGCCCGCCTTGACATGGCTGCCGTCGGTGTAGCGGGTCATGAAGGTCAGGCCGGGAATGCCTTGCGCCGCGAAGTCATAGTCGTAACGCAGTTGCCAGGAGTCCTCTTCGGCGCGGGTGTAGGTGTTGTAGGTCACCAGGTTGACCACGTACGGATCGCCACCGTTGAGAAACGGGAAGGCGCTGTCGCCGGACAATTGCTGGTAGGTCGCGCTGACCTTGTGGGCGCCGTGGGACACGGTGAACATGCTGTTGAAGTTGCGGTTGTCGATGCGTCCGGCCTTTTCGGCGCCATCGCCGCGACTGTCGAAGTAGCGTATGTCGCTGCGCAGGTTGAAGCCGCTGCCCAAAGGTTGCATATGCACCAGCCCGACGAATTGCTGGCGATAGATCTGTTCAAGCTTGCCGTAGTAGTAGCTCACGTTCAGTTGCGGGCTGAATGCGTAGCTGCCTCCGCCGAAATCGAAGTGATCACTGCTGGCGGCGCCGTAGCCGATGTCATCGTTGCTGGAAGAATCCCGCAGGTTGGCCTTGGTCAGACGTCCGGCGTTCAGGGTCAGGCCATTGATGTCCTGACTCGTCAACAAGCCGCCCTCGAAGGTCGAGCTCAAAAGGCGTGTGTCGTTATAGGTTGCGACCGGCAGCAAGGGTTGCAGGGTGCCGAGTTTCAATACGCTTTTGGATACGCGCAGTTTGCCGGTCAGCCCCAGTTCGCTGTACTCGTCGTCGGGCTCATGGCTCTGCGGGCCGAACGGCAGCAGCCCGGTGCCACGGCGATCAGGACTGGAGTCGAGCTTGAGCCCCAGTTCGCCCAGTGCGTCGAGACCGACACCGAAAGTACCGTCGGTGAACCCGGACTCGATGCGCGCAGTGAATCCCTGGGCCCATTCTTCGGCCTTGGATTGCGGCGCGTTGTCCTGACGGAAATCGCGATTGATGTAGTGATTGCGCATATCAATGCGGGCCTTGCTGTCGCCGATGAAGTCGGCCATGGCGCAGGGCGCGATCATGGGCAGGCTCAATGCGGCGGCCAGCGAAAACAGTGATTCAAAAGGTGCAGTACGTGCGGGTTTCATTATTTTTATTCCCTACCAACTCATCGGTCGTTATTCAGTGTTTGCTGGCGCCAGAGGCACCAATGCCAGTCATCGAACGGATGAACTGCGCCAGATAACGACCGCGCTCAAGGGCTGCACGGGGCGAGGTGTCGGTGACGGAAAACAGCCATGCACTGAAGAACGCCAGGCTCATGGAAAACAGCGCCGGGTTGGAGTAAGGGAACAGCGCCTTGTCGTGATGCAGCACGTTGACCCACACCGCCGGGCTCAGCACCAGCAAGACAATCGCCGACACCAGGCCCGCCAGGCTGCCGGTGACGGCACCCCGGGTAGTCAGGCCTTTCCAGTACATCGAAAGGAACAGCACCGGGAAATTCACCGACGCGGCGATGGCCAGCACCAGGCCCGAGAGGAAGGCAATGTTCTGCGATTCGAACAGCAGGCCAAGGATGATCGCCAGCACACCGATGCACAGGGTGGCGATGCGCGAAACGCGGATTTCCTGTTGCTCGGTGGCCTTTCCTTTACGCATCACGCAGGCATACAGGTCGTGGGACACCGCCGAGGCGCCGGACAGTGCCAGCCCGGCCACCACCGCCAGAATGGTGGCGAAAGCGACCGCCGAGATGAAACCGAGGAACAGATTGCCGCCTACCGCCTGGGCCAGGTGCACGGCGATCATGTTGCCGCCGCCGATGATCGCGCCGTTGGCGTCACGGAACGCCGGATCGGTGCCGACCATGACGATGGCGCCGAAGCCGACGATGATCAGCAGCAAGTAGAAGTAGCCGATAAAACCGGTGGCGTAGAACACGCTTTTACGCGCTTCCTTGGCATCGCTGACGGTGAAGAAACGCATCAGGATGTGCGGCAGGCCGGCGGTGCCGAACATCATGCCCAAGCCCAAAGAAATCGCATCGATCGGATTGGACAGCAAGCCGCCGGGGGCCATGATCGCGTTGCCCTTGGCATGCACGGCGGTGGCACCGGCAAACATCGCTTCAGTGCTGAAGCCGAAGTGCTTGAGCACCATGAATGCCATGAAGGTGGTGCCGAACAGTAGCATCACCGCCTTGATGATCTGCACCCAGGTGGTGGCGAGCATGCCGCCGAAGGTCACGTAGAACACCATCAATACGCCGACCAGCATCACTGCGTAGAGGTAGTCGATGCCGAACAGCAATTCGATCAGCTTGCCGGCGCCGACCATCTGCGCCACCAGGTACATCAGGGCCACGGTCAGGGTGCCGAAGGCAGAGGTCAGGCGCACCGGGGTCTGTTCCAGTCGATAGGAAACCACGTCGGCAAAGGTGTAC
The DNA here is from genome assembly GCF_030417915.1 of Pseudomonas sp. C32. Classification (NCBI taxonomy): domain Bacteria; kingdom Pseudomonadati; phylum Pseudomonadota; class Gammaproteobacteria; order Pseudomonadales; family Pseudomonadaceae; genus Pseudomonas; species Pseudomonas sp. C32. The sequence continues at coordinate 209,143 of NZ_JAUHUK010000004.1, forward strand.
TTGCCCAGGTTGCGCAGGCGCTCGGCAATCAGGAACAGGATGATCGGCCAGCCGGCCAAAACGCCCAGTGCGTAGAGCAAGCCGTCGTAGCCATTGAGGAACATCATCGCGGAGATGCCGAGGAACGACGCCGCCGAGATCATGTCGCCGGCAATCGCCAGACCGTTCTGGAAACCGGTCATGCCGCCGCCAGCGGTATAAAAATCGCTGGTGGAGCGGGTGCGAAGTGCCGCCCAGCGTGTCACGCCAAGGGTGAACAGCACGAACACCAGGAACATGCCGATGGCGTTCCAGTTCAGTGGGCGGGCGACGCCGTCGGCGGCCAGCGCAACATCCGTGACAGCCGCCAGCGGCAGCAGGAACAGCGCGAGAAGGCGGCTCATCGGGCGCACTCCTGCTTGAGTTTTTCATTCAGCGGATCGATCACGTTGTTGGCGCGATAGACATAGAACCCGGTCAGCGCAAAGGCCAGCCCGACGATGACGACACCCACCAGCATGCCCACGGTGGTCACGCCGCCGTTCAGGGATTGGCCGAGGGTAGAAGGGGAGAAAGCCACCAGCAGCACGAAGCCGTAGTAAATCACCAGCATGGCCAGGCTCAGCGACCAGTACAGCTTCTGTTTACGGCGAACCAGCTGGATGAAATCCGGGTGCTGGCGGATGAGTTCTACTTCTTGCGGGCTCATGGGTAGCGTCCTTTTTTTGTTTTTTTTGGGGTGACCACGGTTTTCCCCCTGTAGGAGCCGGCTTGCTGGCGATAAGGCCGGTGAAATCACCGGTGAAATCATTGGCCTTATCGCCAGCAAGCCGGCTCCTACAGGGAGGTGTTGCTTTTCAGAGCTGATCGAAATCCAGTACCACTTTGTCGCTGATCGGGAAGGCCTGGCACGACAGCACATAGCCGGCGGCCACTTCGTAGTCTTCCAGGGCGTGGTTGCTGTCCATTTCCACTTCGCCTTCGATGACCTTGCACTTGCAGGTCGAGCACACGCCGGCCTTGCACGAGTAGGGCAGTTCCGCACCTTGCTCGTTACCCGCGTCGAGGATGCTCATGCTGTTGCGCGGCAGGTCGAAGGCCAGGGCGCGGCCGTCGCTGATCACGGTGATCTGGCTGACCGCTGAATCCACTTGGCGCGCCGCCTCACGGGCTTCGCGTTTTTGCTCGCTGCCGGCGGCGGCGAACAGTTCGAAATGGATGCGCTCGGGTTGCATGCCCTTGGCCTTGAGGCTGTCGCGCACGGTCTCGGTCATTTCCTGCGGGCCGCAGATGAACGCGGCGTCGAGGGCCTTGACGTCGAGCCAGCGGCTGAACAGTTGCTCGCACTTGTCGGCGTTGATCCGGCCGTTGTACAGGTCGACGTCCTGCTGCTCGCGGCTGAACACGAAGATCAGGTTCAGGCGTTGCAGGTAACGGTTTTTCAGGTCTTCCAGCTGCTCGCGAAACAACGCGCCGGAGCTGGAACGGTTGCCGTATAGCAGCGTGACGCGGCTGTGGGGCTCGGTTTCCAGGGTGGTCTTGATGATCGACAGGATCGGCGTGATCCCGCTACCTGCAGCCACGGCCAGGTAATTGCCATGGCGCGCCGGGTCGAGTTCAACGCAGAAGTGCCCGGCCGGTGGCATCACTTCCAGGGTGTGTCCGGCTTTCAGTTGTTCGTTGGCAAACGCCGAGAAGCGCCCACCCGCCACACGCTTGATGGCGACACGCAACTCACCGTCGTTGACCCCGGTGCAGATCGAATAGGAACGACGAACTTCTTCGCCGTCCAGTTGGGTGCGCATCACCAGGTGCTGGCCTTGGGTGTAGTGAAAGCTGTCTTGCAATTCCTGCGGAATCTCGAAGGCGATGGACACCGCGTCACGGGTCTCGGCGCGCACGTCCTTGATGGTCAGGATGTGAAATTTGCTCATTGTTATTCTCCAGCTGGGACGGCCGATTCGCCGCTCAGATGCACTTGAAATAGTCGAACGGTTCCCGGCAATCGACGCAGCGATACAACGCCTTGCACGCGGTGGAGCCAAACTCGCTGAGCACCTCGGTGTGGGCGCTGCCGCACTGCGGGCACACAACCTGCGGGCTTTCACCGAGCAGGCTGCGCTTGCTGGTGCTGCCCTCGGGCGGTGCGATGCCGTAGGCGCGCAGACGTTCGCGACCGCTGTCGCTGATCCAGTCAGTGGTCCAGGCCGGGGTCAACTTGCGCTCCAGTTGCGGCGCCTTGAATCCGGCGAGTTCCAGCGCTTCGCGGATGTCGCTCTCGATCACTTCGGTGGCCGGGCAACCGGAGTAGGTCGGCGTGACCACCACGTGAAGGTGACCGGCCTGCCAGTCGAGGTAGCGGACGATGCCCAGGTCAACCACGCTGACCACCGGCACTTCCGGGTCCATGACCTCAGACAGAATCGCCCACGCAGCCGCCAGGTCGGTCGGTTGAGCCGGCCGGGCGCCGAGGTCGCTGGCGATCAACTCACCAGGTTGCATCGGGATACGCTCGTGGCAGGAACTGCATTTCAGCCAGCAGAATGCCCAGGTGTTCGGTGTGCAGGCCGGTACGAGCATTCAGGTAGAAATAGCTCGGCGCGGCAGGCACGGGCAGGGTGGCGCTGGTGAAAATCTGCTCGACCTTGGCTTGCCATTGGGCAGCCACGCTGGCGATGTCCGGGGTGATGCCGGCTGCGTTCAAGCGTTGTTCACTGTCATCGGCGGCGATGAGTTCGATGGTGAAGCGCCAGACTTCGGGGATTGCCGCGAGCATGCGCTGGTGGCTTTCCTCGGTGCCGTCACCCATGCGCTCGATCCATTCGCCGGAGCGGCGCAGGTGGTAGGTCACTTCCTTGACGGCTTTGGCGGCGATCCCGGCGATGCGTTCATCGCTGGACTGGCTCAGGCCCTGCAGTACCGGCAAATGCCAGGCGTCATAGAGGAACTGCTTGAGCATGGTCACCGCGAAGTCGCCGTTGGGTTGTTCCACCAGCAGCAGGTTGCGATAAGCGCGTTCGTCGCGGCGGAATGCGAGGTCATCAGCATTACGGCCGTCGTCCAGCAGTTCGGCGGCGTATTCCAGCCAGTTGCGCGCCTGGCCCACCAGGTCGAGGCCGACGTTCATCAGCGCCAGCTCTTCTTCCAGTGCCGGGGCCTTGCCGCACCATTGGCACAGGCGCTGGCCCTGGATCAGGGCGCTGTCGCCGAGGCGCAACAGGTATTCGATCAGATCAGTCTTGTTGTCCATGGTCGACCTCACATGTGCCCGACTTCGGCCGGCAGCTCGTAGAAGCTGGCGTGGCGGTAAACCTTGTCGTCCGACGGATCGAACAGCGGGTCTTTTTCATCCGGCGACGAGGCGGTGATCAGCGCCGAAGGCACCACCCACAGGCTCACGCCTTCGCTGCGACGGGTGTACAGCTCGCGCGCGTTCTCGATGGCCATGGTGGTGTCGGCGGCATGCACGCTACCGACGTGCTTGTGGTTGAGGCCGTGCTTGCTGCGCACGAAAACTTCGAAGAGGGTCCACTCGGACATTTCAGTTACTCCACATCGTTTGCTTCTGTAGGAGCTGCCGCAGGCTGCGATCTTTTGATCTTCAGCGGCTTCAAAAGCGCCAAAAGATCGCAGCCTTCGGCAGCTCCTACAGGGGGTCGGATTGCCTTATGCGGCGTTCTTGTTTTGTTTTTTGCGGGCGTGGGCGACGGCGGCTTCGCGAACCCAGGCACCGTCTTCAATCGCCTTGCGGCGGGTGGCGACGCGTTCCTGGTTGCACGGGCCGTTGCCCTTGAGCACTTCGTAGAACTCGCTCCACTGGATGTCGCCGAAGTCGTAGTGGCCGGTTTCGGCGTTCCACTTCAGGTCCGGGTCAGGGCAGGTGCAGCCCAGCAACTCCAGCTGCGGAATGGTCTGGTCGATGAAGCGCTGGCGCAGTTCGTCGTTGCTCTGGCGCTTGATCTTCCAGGCCATGGATTGCGCGCTGTTCGGCGAGTGTTCGTCGCTTGGGCCGAACATCATCAGAGACGGCCACCACAGGCGGTTGATCGCGTCCTGGACCATGTCTTTTTGCGCCTGGGTACCGTGGCGCATCATGGTCAGGAGGATTTCGTAGCCTTGGCGCTGGTGGAAGCTCTCTTCCTTGCAGATGCGCACCATGGCCCGGGAGTAGGGGCCGTAGGAAGTGCGCTGGAGCACTACCTGGTTGACGATCGCCGCGCCATCCACCAGCCAGCCCACCGCGCCCATGTCGGCCCAGTTCAGCGTCGGGTAATTGAAGATGCTCGAGTATTTGGCCTTGCCGCTGTGCAGCTTGGCGATTTCTTCATCGCGGTCGGCGCCCAGGGTTTCCATGGCGCTGTACAGGTACAGGCCGTGGCCGGCTTCGTCCTGGATCTTGGCCATCAGTTGCAGTTTGCGTTTGAGGCTTGGCGCGCGGGTGACCCAGTTGCCTTCGGGCAGCATGCCGACGATTTCGGAGTGGGCGTGCTGGGAAATCTGCCGGATCAAAGTCTGGCGGTAAGCATCTGGCATCCAGTTCTTGGCTTCGATCTTGATTTCTGAATCGATTTTTTCCTGGAAGGCGCGTTCCTCTTCGGACATCTCCGAGAGGTCCTTGATGCGCTTGACGCCTGTTTCTACGAGCTGTGCGTACATTTTTGTTCTCCCGCCTTGAATCTGTTCTGAGGCATGGAGAACTTTATAAGCGATACGGAAATTAATATCAAACACAAAATGACGTGTCGTATTTGTTTTTTGTATCGCTTTGGATGGGGGGTCGCTTTTTTTGGGGGGGGGTGTACATATCCGTTGCTGCGGTAATGGCGACTTATGGTTCCGCTCTTACAGCGGGTCACTTTTGGCAAACGCCCCAAAAGTAACCAAAAGGTCTCGCCCCTTACGTACGGCCCCTCGCTGAGGCTCGGCGTTCCTTCGCTCCGGCATTCATCCGGGGGCATTGCCCTCCGGTCTGCTTCGCTACGACCTACATGCAATGAGTTCGACTGCGTCGAACGGCGCTGCGCGCCAATCCCCGGATGAACACCTCCACTCAGCCTCCCGAGGGGGCGGGTGGATCAAAAGCGAAAGGCGAGCTAACGCTCGGCCTGATGAGTGGTGAGAAGCGTGGTGTACGCCAATCAACTGTAGGAGCTGGCTTGCCAGCGATGGCGGCCCAACAGCCGACCTGAATTCGCGGATGTATCACTTTCCCGAGATCAAAAGCGGAAGGCGAGCTAACGCTCGGCCTGGTGAGTGGTGAAGAGCGTGGGTGTACGCCAATCAACTGTAGGAGCTGGCTTGCCAGCGATGGCGGCCGACAGCCGACCTGAATTCGCGGATGTATCACTCTCCCGAGGGGGCGGGTGGATCAAAAGCTGCAGGCGAGCTGACGCTCGGCCTGATGAGTGGTGAGAAGCGTGGAGGTACGCCGATCAACTGTAGGAGCTGGCTTGCCAGCGATGGCGGCCCAACAGCCGACCTGAATTCGCGGATGTATCACTCCGTAGGAGCTGCCGAAGGCTGCGATCTTTTGATCCTGCCTGTAAAAAAACAGAGTCAAAAGATCGCAGCCTCGTTGCACTCGACAGCTCCTACAGGGGAGCGCGTACGCATCAGAAACAGGCCGGCCGGTAGGTCGCCTCGGACGCTGTTGCGGTACACGCCCACTCGTGAGGCCGAGCCACAGCGAGGCACCGAATGTCAGGGGCAAGAGCCCTTGGTTACTTGGGGTTGGGCGGCACTCCGTTTTTCCAAGTGACCCGCTGTAAGAGCGGAACCATTGGCGGCCGTTACCGAAGAAACGGATATACACACGAAACCCAAAAAAAAGCCCCGCAATAAGCGGGGCCATAAAGGGTGCAGCAGTCATGCTTTAGGACGTTTATCCAACACGTGGCAAGCCTTGCCCTCCGACCGTTTGATCGAATGAAACGGCTGCAAAACAATCCGCGAACTGATCCCGATGTACGTCTTGATGTGCTTGCTCAGCTCCCCGCAAACAGCCTTCTGCTGTTCCTCGGTCAGATGCTGGTGCTCAGCCTTGAGCTCGACATGCACATCCACGCTGTCCAGGTTGCCATTGCGATACAGATGAATCTCATAACACTCGGCAAGTTGTTTAACTTTGAGAACCTGTTCCTCGATCTGCGTCGGAAACACGTTAACGCCACGAATGATCAGCATGTCATCGCTGCGCCCGGTGATCTTGTCGATACGCCGCATCGGCCGTGCGGTGCCCGGCAGCAGGCGCGTCAGGTCGCGGGTGCGGTAGCGGATCATCGGCAGGGCTTCTTTGCTCAATGAGGTGAACACCAGTTCGCCCATCTGTCCGTCCGGCAGCACTTCGCCGGTGACCGGGTCAATGATTTCCGGGTAGAAGTGGTCTTCCCAGATGGTCGGGCCGTCCTTGGTTTCGGCGCATTCCATGGCGACACCCGGCCCCATGATTTCCGAGAGGCCGTAAATATCCAGCGCCGTAATGCCCAGGCGGTTCTCGATGGCGCTGCGCAGTTCGGCGGTCCACGGCTCGGCGCCGAAGATACCCAGGCGCAGGGCCAGTTTGTGCGGGTCGATGCCCTGGCGCTCGATTTCATCGGCGATGTTGAGCATGTAGGACGGCGTGACCATGATGATGTCCGGCTGGAAATCCTTGATCAGCTGTACTTGTTTTTCGGTCTGGCCGCCGGACATCGGAATCACCGTGCAACCCAGGCGTTCAGCGCCGTAGTGCGCGCCGAGGCCGCCGGTGAACAGGCCGTAGCCGTAGGAAATGTGCACCTTGTCGCCACGGTGGCCACCGGCGGCGCGGATCGAACGCGCCACCACGTTGGCCCAGGTGTCGATGTCGTTCTGGGTGTAGCCGACCACGGTCGGTTTGCCGGTGGTGCCACTGGAGGCGTGCAGGCGCACGATGTCGTTCATTGGCACGGCAAACATGCCGTAGGGATAGTTGTCGCGCAGGTCGGCCTTGGTGGTGAAAGGGAATTTCGCCAGGTCGTCGAGGGACTTGATGTCATCGGGGTGCACGCCCAGCGCATCGAAGCGCTGACGGTACAGCGGCACGTTGTTGTAGGCGTGGTTCAGGCTCCAGCGCAGGCGCTCCAGCTGATGCTGGCGCAGCTCGTCGATGCTGGCGGTTTCCAGCGGGTCCAGCACAGGATTCAGCACGGCTTGGGCTATTGGCATGTTCATGTGTTCACTCGAATTGTTTTTGTGTTCCAGCCCTTTTGCACAAGGGCTTTGAGTGCATGCCCCAAGGATACCTCTCGGCTCCTTGGGAATCGCGATTCTTTAGTGGGATAAACGCTCAATGATCAGCGCGATCCCTTGGCCGACACCGATGCACATGGTGCACAGGGCGTAACGGCCATTGCGTTCTTCCAGTTCGTGCAGGGCGGTGGTGACCAAGCGTGCGCCGCTCATGCCTAACGGATGACCCAGGGCGATGGCGCCGCCGTTGGGGTTGACCCGTGGATCGGTGTCGCTCAGGCCCAGTTCACGCAGCACCGCCAGACCTTGTGCGGCGAAGGCTTCGTTGAGCTCGATCACGTCCATGTCGGCCAGGCTCAGGTTGGCCACTTCCAGCACTTTGCGCGTGGCCGGGACAGGACCGATGCCCATGATCCGTGGTTCAACGCCGGCGGTGGCCATCGCGACAACGCGGCCCCGTGCGGTCAGGCCGTGGCGCTTGGCGACTTCCGGACTGGCCAGCAGCAATGCGCAAGCGCCGTCGTTAACCCCGGAGGAATTGCCAGCGGTAATGCTGCCGCCTTCGCGGAACGGCGTCCCCAGTTTGGCCAGTTGCTCAAGCGTGGTGTCGCCACGCGGGTGTTCGTCGTGCTCGACCACTTTCGCCGGGCCTTTACGCTGCGGAATTTCCACCGCGACGATTTCCTTGGCCAGACGCCCGTTGGCCTGTGCCGCAGCGGCGCGTTGCTGGCTGCGCAGGGCGAAGGCGTCCTGGTCGGCGCGGGAGATGTTGAACTGCTCGGCGACGTTCTCTGCCGTTTCCGGCATGGAGTCGATGCCGTAGGCCTTTTTCATCAGCGGATTGACGAAGCGCCAGCCGATGGTGGTGTCGAAGATCTCGGCTGACCGGGAAAACGCCTGCTCGGCCTTGCCCATCACCAGCGGTGCGCGGGACATGGATTCCACGCCGCCCACCAGCATCAAGCCGGTTTCGCCGCTGCGAATGGCGCGGGCGGCGGTGCCGATGGCATCCAGCCCGGAACCGCACAGGCGATTGAGGGTGGTGCCCGGCACGCTGACCGGCAACCCGGCCAGCAGCGCCGACATGCGTGCGACGTTGCGGTTGTCTTCGCCAGCCTGGTTGGCGCAGCCGTAGATCACGTCGTCGACCGAGGTCCAGTCGACTTGCGGGTGACGGCGCAGCAGTTCGCGCAAGGGTACGGCGCCGAGGTCGTCGGCGCGCACACCGCTGAGGACGCCGGCGTAACGGCCAATCGGGGTGCGGACTGCGTCGATGATCAGGGCGTCATTCATTGGGAGTCTCCTGCGCCAGCACCGGGCCGCGCACTTTGTAGGATTTGCCGTGGAACAGGGCGATCAACTGACCCTGCTGGTTTTCGATGCGCACGTCATAGTTGCCGGTGCGACCGGAACGGCTCTGCTCGATGCAGTCGGCGTTCAGCGTGTCGCCCAGGCGGGCCGGGGCGATGTAGTCGATGCTGCAACCGATGGCGACGGTGGCTTCGTTGTAGCTGTTGCAGGCAAAAGCGAACGCCGAGTCGGCGAGCGCGAACAGATAGCCGCCGTGGCACGTGCCGTGGCCCTGGACCATATCGGCCCGCACGGTCATGCCGACCCGGGAGCAACCGGGGCCGGCCGAGAGCAGGCGCATGCCCATTCCCAGGCTGGCGGCGTCACGCTGGAGCAAGGCCTGGGCGCATTCGCTGGCCAACGTCATGGCTTCATGATTAGTCATGGAGGTTTCTCCCTTCGGCGACGCGACGGCGCAGCAGCAGCGACGGCCGGTAGCGTTCTTCGCCATAACTGGCTTGCAGGTTTTCCAGCGTTTGAAGAATGTGCGACAGGCCAATGGCATCGGCCCAGGCCAGCGGCCCTTGCGGATAATTGACCCCGGCGCGCATGGCCAGATCGATGTCGGCGGCCGAGGCCACGCCTTGCAGCAGCGCGTCGGCCGCTTCGTTGGCGAGCATCGCTACGGTGCGCAAGACGGCGAGTGCCGGGCTGTCGCTGAGCAGGCTGACCTTGAGGCCGGCCCGTTGCAGCAGGGCAACGCCTTGTTCGAGCGCGACCGGATCGATCCCGGCCGAGTAGCTGATAGCGATGCGTTTGGCTTGTCCATAATCTGACGCCAGATCCAGCAGAATCAGATTGCGCAATCCATCTTCCTGGGCGCGCTGACAGGCCATGCGCCCGTCGCTCAGGGCCAGTACGGCATCGCCGACGCGCAGCAATCCTTGGCCGTCGCGCTGGATGATTTCGATGCCGTGTTCCTGCATGCGTGGAATCAGGCCCCGGGCGATGCCCAGATCACCTTCGATCACGCAGGTCTGGATTGCCGCGTCACTGCTTATTTCGGCAGGCTGTGGGCGCACCGCACCCTCGGCATAACTGTAGAAACCCTGACCGCTCTTGCGTCCCAGGCGTCCGCCGTCCACCAGTTCTTTCTGGATCAGCGACGGCAGGAAGCGCGTGTCCTGGTAATAGGCGTCGAACACCGAACAGGTCACGGCGTAGTTGACGTCGTGGCCGATCAGATCGGTCAGCTCGAACGCGCCCATGGCAAAGCCGCCGGCTTCGCGCATCAGGGCATCCAGTGTCGGGCAATCGGCGGCGCCTTCCTGCAACAGGCGCAGGCTTTCGGCATAGAACGGCCGGGCCACGCGATTGACGATAAACCCCGGCGTCGAGCGGGTGTGCACCGGTTTTTTGCCCCAGGCCTTGGCGGTGTCGTACAGGCATTCGGCGAGTTTCGGATCGCTGGCCAGGCCGGAGACAATTTCCACCAGCGCCATGACCGGTGCCGGGTTGAAAAAGTGCAGGCCGAGCAGGCGATTTGGATGTTCGAGTTGCGCGGCGATGCTGGTGATCGACAGCGACGAAGTGTTGCTCGCGAGGATGCAGTGCTCGCCGCAAATACCTTCGAGTTGACGGAACAGGGCGCGTTTGACCTCAAGGTTCTCGACGATGGCTTCGATGATCAGATCGCAGTCAGCCAGGGTTTCGATGGTTTCTGCCGCTTGCAGGCGGGCAATCGTCGCGCTACGCGACTCGGCGGACAGCTTACCGTTCTCGACTCGCTTGCCCAATTGCCGATCGATAGCTTCAATCGCTTGCGCGGCAGCGCCGGGACGATTGTCCAGCAGTAATACCGGATGGCCGGCCTGGGCCGCGACCTGGGCGATACCGGCACCCATGGCCCCGGCGCCGATCACGGCGATGCGTGCGTTGGTGTTCAGTGCGGTCATGACTCAGCGTCCCTTGAAGCTTGGGGTGCGTTTTTCCATGAAGGCGCCGACGCCTTCGCGGTAGTCCTCGCTACGCCCGGCCAGGCGTTGCAGGTCTTTTTCCAGTTCCAGCTGTTCGTCGAAACTGTTGCTCATGCTGGCGTTGAGGCTGCGTTTGATCAGTGCCAGGCCGTAGGTCGGTTGGGTCGCCAGATGGCGGGCCAGTTTCAGCGCTTCGTCGCGTAAATCGGCGTCGTCCACGCACTGGTAGATCAAGCCCCATTGCTCGGCTTGTTCGGCGCTCAGGCGATTGCCCAGCAGGGTCAAAGCCTTGGCGCGGGCCATGCCGACAAGGCGCGGCAGGGTCCAGGTGCCACCGGAGTCAGGGATCAGGCCGATCTTGCAAAATGCCTGAATGAAACTTGCCGAACGCGCCGCCAGCACCAGGTCACAAGCCAGCGGAATGTTGGCACCGGCGCCAGCGGCGACGCCGTTGACCGCGCAAATCACCGGCATAGGCAGGTCGCGCAACTGGCGGATCAGCGGGTTGTAGAACTTCTCGATGGACTCGCCCAGGTCCGGCGCAGTGCTGCCCGGCGCGACATTGCGGTCGCTCAGGTCCTGCCCGGCGCAGAAACCGCGGCCTTCGCCTGTCAGCAGCAGCACGCGCACGTCCGGGTTTTGCCGAACTTGCTTGAGTGCTTCCTTCACTTCGCCATGCATCTGGGTATTGAAGCTGTTGAGCTGGTCCGGCCGATTGAGGCTGAGCAGCGCGACGCCGGCGTCGATGGAAAACAGGATGTGTTCGAAGATCATGGTCTTGGCGCTCTCTTGGCGGTCGTTCGAGTTCTGGGATTACTGGCCGGTGAAGGTCGGCGTGCGCTTTTCCTGAAAGGCAGCGATGCCTTCGTCGCGGTCACGGGTGCCCGCCAGCACGGTGAAGGCATGGCGTTCGAAACGCAGGCCGCTGGCCAGGTCGGTGTCCATGGCCTTGAGCAGCGCTTCCTTGGCCAGGCGCACCGCCAGCGGTGCCTTGGTCGCAATATTGCGGGCGATGTGCAGGGCGCGCTCGACGGTGAATTCCGGCTGGGTGACTTCGCTGACCAGGCCGGCGCGCTGGGCCTGGCGGGCGTCGATCGCCTCGCCGGTCAGCACCATTTGCATGGCCATGGATTTGCCGACGGCGCGCAACAGGCGTTGCGTGCCACCGGCGCCGGGCATGATCCCGAGGTTGATTTCCGGTTGGCCGAAGCGGGCGTCTTCACCGGCAATGATGATGTCGGCGTGCATCGCCAGTTCGCAGCCACCGCCGAGGGCGAAGCCGTTGACGGCGGCGATCAGCGGTTTGCTGAAGCGGGTAATGGTTTGCCACGAAACCTGGCGCGGGTCGTCGAGGATGCCGACCAGGTTGCGTTCGGCCATTTCCTTGATGTCGGCGCCAGCGGCGAAGGCCTTGCGACTGCCGGTGAGGACCACCGCGCGGGTGTCGGGGTCGGCTTGCGCGATATTCAGTTCAGCGGCCAGTTCGCCCAGCAACTCGGTGGTCAAGGCGTTCAACGCTTGCGGGCGCAGCAGGGTAATCAGGCGGACGCCAGGCTCGATCAATTCGACGGCAAGGGTCAGAGGCATGGCGGATGCTCTCGCGGTGCACGCTCGGCGTGGTGCCGGCTTGTTATTGGATCGGCTGCGGGGGCCGGTTTTGCCCCAGTATAGCTATAACGTGATACGTAAATGCAATACGAAAATAGATTTAATGTGTCCCAATGGTGTGGATTTTGGTTTTTCATCTTCCTTGTAAAGGGATGCTGATAGCAGGGATATCCCAGAAAACATTGGGTTTTGTGGCGATTTTAGAGACGTCATGGCATTCGTCGGAAAGGTGTATTTCAAGTGATACGGTTTTTGGTCTTTGTGTTGTTAAAAGTGATGTGATACAAAATGAGTCATTAATCGCATCGCTTTGTGAAGGAAGTCTCCATGACCTGCTACAGCCTTGATGGCCTGACTCCAGTGGTTGATCCGAGCGCTTATGTGCACCCGTCCGCCGTATTGATCGGTGACGTGATCATCGGCCCGCATTGCTATGTCGGGCCGCTGGCCAGCCTGCGCGGGGACTTCGGGCGGATCGTGCTGGAGGAGGGCGCCAACTTGCAGGACACCTGCGTGATGCACGGTTTCCCCGACAGCGACACGGTGGTCGAACGCAACGGCCACATCGGCCACGGCGCGGTGTTGCACGGTTGTCGGATCGGTGCCGACGCGTTGGTGGGTATGAATGCGGTGGTGATGGACAACGCCCGCATCGGGCCGCGTTCATTCGTTTCGGCGGCAGCGTTCGTCAAGGCCGGGTTCGAATGCCCGGAGCAGTCGCTGGTCATGGGCGCCCCGGCCAGCGTCAAACGCAGCCTTAGCGATCAGGAAGTGGCGTGGAAGATGGCCGGCACCCGGGAGTATCAGCAACTGGCCCAGCGTTGCCTGACGCAGATGCAGGTCTGCGAACCGCTGAGCGAACCGGAGCCGGATCGCCCGCGTATCAGTGACAGCGGGTTACGCCCCAAAGGCAGCAACGCATGAACACCGACCCCCTGTAGGAGCCGGCTTGCTGGCGAAGCGGTGTCAGCTACCTTGGTGTCGACTGACACACCATCGCCAGCAAGCCGGCTCCTACAAGGGATTGGGCTTAACCCCATAGCTTTCGGTATATTCCTTTTCTTTTTTTGCACGGAACGCCCATGTCGTCCCTGACGCCCTTGAACCATCTGATTACCCGCTTCCAGGAGCAGACGCCGATCCGCGCCAGCTCCTTGATCATCACGTTGTACGGGGATGCCATCGAACCCCATGGCGGCACTGTCTGGCTGGGCAGTCTGATTCAGTTGCTCGAACCGATCGGCATCAACGAACGGTTGATCCGCACTTCGATTTTCCGCCTGACCAAGGAAGGCTGGCTGACCGCCGAAAAAGTCGGTCGTCGCAGCTACTACAGCCTGACCGGCACCGGTCGCCGCCGTTTCGACAAGGCTTTCAAGCGGGTCTACAGCACCACGATGCCGGCATGGGATGGCTCGTGGTGTCTGGTGATGTTGTCGCAACTGACCCAGGACAAGCGCAAGCAAGTGCGCGAAGAATTGGAATGGCAAGGCTTCGGCGCGATTTCGCCGATGGTGCTGGCCTGTCCGCGTAGCGACCGTTCCGACGTCAACGCGACGCTGCTCGACCTCGGCGCCCAGGAAGACACCATCGTTTTCGAAACCACCGCCCAGGACGTGTTGGCCTCCAAGGCGCTACGCCTGCAAGTGCGCGAGAGCTGGAACATCGAAGAGCTGGCGACCCATTACAGCGAGTTCATCCAGCTGTTCCGCCCACTGTGGCAAGCACTTCGCGAGCAGGAAAACCTGCAACCGGCCGATTGCTTCCTGGCGCGGATCCTGCTGATTCACGAATACCGCAAGCTGCTGCTGCGCGACCCGCAACTGCCGGACGAGTTGTTGCCCGGCGACTGGGAAGGCCGCGCCGCCCGACAGTTGTGCCGCAACATTTATCGTTTGATTTACGCCAAGGCCGAAGAGTGGCTCAACAGCGCACTGGAAACGGCCGACGGCCCGTTGCCGGATGTCGGTGAAAGCTTCTATCGACGTTTCGGCGGACTGAAGTAACACGTCATTGTTCCGGGAGTGGTGCGGTTCAGGAGACTTGAAGCATCCCGATGTCGTGTGGATTGACGTAGACAATAAAAATAAGCCTGCGTGAGGCCTGACATGATTTCTACAACTGCACAGCGCCATGATGGGTTCGACCTGTGGATCCATCAGATCAACCAGATCTGTGGCGCCTTCAACGCACAACCCCTGGGCAACGAGTTTGCCGGGCGTATCCGTGAATACCAGAGCGATGCGCTCAAGCTCAGTTTTGTCGACGTGTGCCAGGCCCGACTGTTTCGAACGCCCCATGAGGTCGCGGCGGGTGAGGGCGGCAAGTACTTCGCGGTGTTCCAGCTCGAAGGTTCGGCGGGCATGGCCCAGGGCGACGACAAGGTGTTGCTGTCACCCGGCGACATCACCTTGATCGACGCTGCGCGGCCCAGCGATTTCACCTACGGCGAAAATTCCCGGCAGCTGTCGTTGATCCTGCCGCATCAAGTGGTCGAGCAAACCCTGCGCTTCAATCAGATCAAATGCGGTCACCGGATCGCCGCGTCATCCCCCATCGCGATGTTGTCACACCGGTTGATCCTGGATGCCAGCCGTCAACAACACCTGACCCGGGAGGAAAGTGAAGCGACGCTGGAGGCGATTGTCAGCCTGTTGCGCCCGGCCATCAGCCAGAGCGACGACTGCACCGATCCGCATGAGCGCATTTTCCGCAAGACCTTGAGCTTTATCGACGCGAACATTCGCTCCGAAGAACTGTGCCCGGAATGGCTGGCACGGGAAGTCGGCATGTCGACCCGTGGCTTGTACCGGATGTTTGCCAAGAAGGGGTTGGTGGTGGCGCGTTACATCAAGAACCGTCGCCTGGATTTGTGCGCCGAATCCCTGCGGCGTTCGGGCAAGGAGCAGAAGTTGTCGGTGCTGGGTTATTCGTGGGGTTTTTCTGATTCGAGCTATTTTTCGACGGCGTTCAAAACGCGCTTCGGCATTGCGCCGGGGGAGTATCGCAAGCAGCACGCGTGATTGTTGTGCATGAACACCACCTGATCCTGTAGGAGCCGGCTTGCCGGCGATGGCGGTCTTGAGTCGTACGTCGAACTTTCGGACGCCATCGCTGGCAAGCCAGCTCCTACAGGGGTTACTGCGTGTCTACTTCGGTGCGTTGAGGTTCAAGGTCGGCGTTTCATCGAAGAAGTTCCACGGCTTCAACAGCACATGCACCCACTCCGTCGGCATGATCGGCCATTCCTCGGCCCGGGCGATGTGGGTGGTGCCGGTGGTCAGCCAGACCACGTCGTCGGTGTTCTCGATGGACTGGTTATCCTGAGTGAACTGCCCCAGCCCCGAGTCTTTGTCCGAGCGGTTCGGGTACTTGCCTTCCGGGTACTTTTCCTCCGGGTTGTACTGCGTCACCCACAGCTGCTTGTCCATGAAATTCAGGCGATGGTAGAGCCATTCGTCCTTGCCGAAGTTGGCGCCCTTGGCCACCGGATGCGTACCGCCGGCATACGGAATCAGTTGATAGGAAACGGTGTTGCCGACCTTGTTTTCCTTGCCGGGGTTGCTCAGCAGGCGCACGGTCGACGGGTCGAATTTCTGCGCTGCTTGCTGTTCGGTGGTGACCACTTTGGTGTCGGTCTGCATGGTGCTGGTGCGCGGGCCGCCACGGTCGTTGGGCAGCACCACCGGGTTCACTTCCACCAGTGAGTTCTGCTCGCCGTCCACGTCCATATCGAGGCGGAAGTTATAGATGTGCTGGTGCGTGGTGCCGACGATGTTGTGGTCCAGCAAGGTGCCGTAGCGCGTGTCTTCCTTGGCGGTGTCTTCGTGCATGGTCTTGGACTTCACGCCCTTGACCGCTTCGATGCCGGTGGCGCCGGCATCGATGCCGATGGTGCCGTTCTGCTGGAAGACCCAGTCGAAGATGTAGTCGTAGTTGCCGACGGTGCTGATCCAGCGCACCACCAGTTCACGCCGTTCGGTACTGAGGTTGGGCTGGCCCATTTCCTGGTGCTTGTATTCCGGGCCGGCGTAGCGCTCGAACACCGCCATGGCGCGCGGGATCGAGGTTGGGGCGCCAGTGTAGTCGGCGATGGTGGCGTCCAGCAGCACGGCGTTTTCCGGGGCGTCTTTACCACGGGCAATCGGCGAGGTCAGCGTGCCCATGCCGTAGTCGCCGGAGTCGAGGTACGCCTTGAAGTACCAGCCGACATCCGGGTCGCCGTAAGGCACGATCATGCCGCCCAGCGAGCCTTCGTACATGATTTTGCGCTTCTTGCCCTTGTCGTCATAAGTGACGGTGGACAGGATCGGGCCGACCCGCGAATCGAGGCGGACGTGGAAATCCCAGTTCTGCCAGTGAATGCTGTTGCCGGTGATGGTGTAGTTCTTGCCTTCTGGCTCGGTGATTTCCAGCGGCTTGACCGTCACGCCCTTGCGTCCGCGGCCGTCATACGGCGTCGGTTTCATCGGCACCGGAATGAGCGCATCGTCTTCGATCTTGATCAGCTTCTTCTGTTCCAGATCAACAATCGCCACCAGGCCTTCGATCGGGTGCGCCCAGTAGTTGCCGTCATCGACATTGAGGTAGCTGACGATTTTCAGCAATCGCTTGTCCTGCGCCAGGCCGTCCTTGCCATCGAAATAGCCGACGGTCAGCGGCGTGGCCACGACTTTCTTCACGTCGTTGATGCCGCGCTTGGCCAGGGCCTGCGCGTATTCGGGGCTGTTTTCCACGGCCGTTTGCACCGCGACGAAATCGTCCAGCAGCACCATACCGTGGGCGCCTTCGATCGGCTTCCAGGACTTGAGCTGTTTGCTGTCCAGATCCACCAACGCTTCGATCACATGCTTGCCGTCCAGCACCACAATGTTGGCCTGGCGCGGCTGCGTGACGTTTTGCCCGGTGTAGACGAAATTCCACACCTGATCCTTTGGCGGCGTCTTGACTGAGATTTCGGTGAAGCGGAAACCGGGTTTGTAGTTTTCCGATTGCTTGACGATGTCCACCGCCGCCGTGATTTCGGCTGCGCTCAGAGGATTGAGCGGGTTGGGGCGGGTCTCGACGACAAAGGTCGTGTCCAGGCCGGACTGGAACACCTGATTGATGAAGTCCTTGGACATGAAGGCCGTCTTGTCCTTGAACACCACCGGTACCGTCAGCTCCATGCGCTTGCCGTTGAGCATGGCCACTTTGCTGTTCGGCTTGACCTTGAGGTAGACCCCGTCCTTGGCGATGGTGAACAGGTTGGCATAGTCGTCCCACTTCACCGTGGCGCCAAACTCCTCAAGCCCTGCTTGCAGTGGCACCATGTCGGCATGGCCGCCATGGGCCTGGGCATTGCTCGCCCAAAAAGGCAGGCCAAGGGCGCTCAGGGAGATGGCCAGGGCGAGCCGGGCAAGGGGGGATCTTTTTGGCAGCGCGGTGGGGTTGAACATAGGGGAGATCCTGAGGAAAAGCCGGGTACGGGTGTTTTTGTACTTTGCTACAACTCGCGCAGTTCTGCTTTGGAATTGCTGCCAGATTTCTTTGGCTCTGTGCCGTCAATTGAATCGCCCGAGTGATCCTGCATGAGGATTGACACCCGGAGGGTGAGCCTGAGGGTGTTGCTGCGCATTTCGATCATTAAGTTGTGAGTTTAGGTCATTGAGTGAGAGCGAAGCGGCTCTTAGTCTGTCGGACATGTCAGATGGGGGCCGTAGAGCTCCTGCATATTTCCGTGATCGCTCGAAGTGGAGTTACCGATGACCGCCGCTCATTACCCGCACCTGCTGGCTCCGCTGGACCTGGGTTTTACCACCTTGCGCAACCGCACCTTGATGGGTTCAATGCACACCGGCCTTGAAGAGAAACCGGGTGGCTTCGAGCGCATGGCCGCGTACTTCGCCGAGCGGGCCCTTGGCGGCGTCGGCCTGATGGTGACTGGCGGTATCGGCCCGAACGAAGAGGGGGGCGTGTACTCCGGTGCAGCCAAGCTGACTACCGAAGAGGAAGCGCTCAAGCACCGCATCGTCACCCGTGCCGTCCATGATGCGGGCGGCAAGATCTGCATGCAGATCCTCCATGCCGGTCGTTATGCCTACAGCCCGAAACAGGTGGCGCCCAGTGCGATCCAGGCACCGATCAACCCGTTCAAGCCCAAAGAGCTGGACGAGGAAGGCATCGAGAAGCAGATCAGCGATTTCGTCACCTGCTCGGTACTGGCGCAAACCGCCGAGTACGACGGCGTGGAAATCATGGGCTCCGAAGGTTATTTCATTAACCAGTTCCTCGCCGCCCACACCAACCACCGCACCGACCGCTGGGGCGGCAGCTACGAAAATCGTATGCGCCTGCCGGTGGAAATCGTCCGTCGTGTGCGTGAAGCGGTAGGCCCGAACTTCATCATCATTTTCCGCCTGTCGATGCTCGATCTGGTCGAGGGCGGCAGCTCCTGGGAAGAAATCGTGCTGTTGGCCAAGGCCATCGAACAGGCTGGCGCGACCATCATCAACACCGGTATCGGCTGGCACGAAGCGCGGATTCCAACCATCGCCACCAAAGTGCCGCGCGCGGCCTTCAGCAAGGTCACGGCCAAGCTGCGTGGTTCGGTCAATATTCCGCTGATCACCACCAACCGTATCAACACCCCGGAAGTGGCCGAGCAGATCCTGGCGGAAGGCGATGCCGACATGGTGTCCATGGCGCGGCCGTTCCTGGCCGATCCGGACTTCGTCAACAAGGCCGCCGAAGGGCGCGCCGATGAAATCAACACCTGCATCGGTTGCAATCAGGCCTGCCTCGATCACACCTTTGGCGGCAAGCTGACCAGTTGCCTGGTCAACCCGCGTGCCTGCCATGAAACCGAACTCAACTATCTGCCGGTGCAGCAGTTGAAGAAAATTGCCGTGGTCGGTGCCGGTCCTGCCGGTTTGTCCGCCGCGACCGTGGCCGCAGAACGTGGTCACCAGGTGACGCTGTTCGACTCGGCCAGCGAAATCGGTGGTCAGTTCAACATCGCCAAGCGCGTGCCAGGCAAGGAAGAGTTTTACGAAACCATTCGCTACTTCAACCGCAAGTTGCAGACCACCAACGTCGAGGTGTGCCTGAACACCCGTGTCGACGTCGCTGCACTGGTCGAAGGCGGTTACGACGAGATCATCCTGGCCACCGGTATCGCGCCGCGCTTGCCGGCGATTCCGGGCGTGGAAAACGCCAAGGTGCTGAGCTACCTGGACGTGATCCTTGCGCGCAAACCGGTCGGCAAACGTGTCGCGGTGATTGGCGCCGGTGGTATCGGTTTTGACGTCTCGGAATTCCTCGTCCATGAAGGCGTAGCGACCAGTCAGGATCGTGCTGCGTTCTGGAAAGAATGGGGCATCGATACGCACCTGGAAGCTCGCGGCGGCGTTGCCGGTATCAAGGCTGCGCCTCACGCGCCGGCCCGCGAAGTGTTCCTGCTGCAACGCAAGAAATCCAAGGTTGGCGATGGTCTGGGCAAGACCACTGGCTGGATTCACCGCACCGGTCTGAAGAACAAGCAGGTACAAATGCTCAACAGCGTTGAGTACTTGAAGATCGACGACGAGGGCCTGCACATCCGCATTGGTGAAACCGGCGAGCCGCAAGTGCTGCCAGTGGACAACATCGTGATCTGTGCCGGGCAGGATCCATTGCGCGAGCTGCATGACGGGCTGGTGGCGGCGGGGCAGAACGTGCACCTGATCGGCGGCGCGGATGTCGCGGCGGAGCTGGATGCGAAGCGGGCGATCAATCAGGGTTCGCGGTTGGCGGCCGAGCTGTAACACACATTCAGACCACCCACCAAGGTGCTGCTAAGATGCCGGATCTTTCCAAAGATCCGGCATCATGCTTTCTTCTCCAGACAACTGGCTTCCTCACGCTCCCCTCGAACCCCTTCACCTCGACTGGCTGGCCCGCGCCGGCATCGAAGTCGCGATCCTGCGCCTGGATCAGATCGATCCGCTGATCAGTGGCAACAAGTGGTTCAAGCTGATCGAACACCTCAGGGCGGCAGAAGTCGCGGGCGCCGAGGGCATCATCAGCCTCGGTGGCGCCCATTCCAATCACCTTCATGCGCTGGCGGCGGCGGGCAAACGATTCGGTTTTTCCACTGTCGGGCTGTTGCGCGGCCATCCACAGCAAACCCCTACGGTGGGGGATTTGCAGGCATTTGGCATGCAGTTGCACTGGTTGGGTTATGGCGGATATCGCGCCCGGAATGAACCGGGTTTCTGGCAGCCGTGGCAAACCCGATATCCGACGTTGCATCCGGTACCTGAGGGGGGCGGTGGTTGGCTTGGCGCTCGGGGTTGCATGCAGTTGAAGGAAACGGTTTGCACGCAACTGGACGGTTTGGGCTGGAGCGACTACGACGGCTGGTGGCTGGCCTGCGGCACTGGCACCACACTGGCCGGTCTGGTGCTGGCTGAGGCGGGGGAACATCCGGTTTACGGCGCGTTGGCGGTGCCTGATGACCATGGCGTGGCGCAACAGGTCGAATTGATCATGGAGCAAGCGGGGGCGGTGGATCCGGTGTATGAACTGTTCGATGCCAGTCGCGGCGGCTTTGCGAAGGTCGATCCAATGCTGCTCGACTTCATCGAACAGACCGAGCAGGTCAGCGGCATTCCACTGGAGCCTTTGTATACCGGCAAGGCTTTGCTGGCGCTGGAGCAGCAAGTCGAAGCAGGACAGTTTGCCAGGGGCACACGACTTGTCTTTATCCACACGGGCGGCTTGCAGGGGCGTCGCGGGTTTGATTCACCGATCTGAAGGGCATCGCCAACCAGTGTGGGAGCGAGCCTGCTCGCGATGAGGTCAGGTCATTCAATACATCTGTTGAATGATAGGGCGCCATCGCGAGCAGGCTCGCTCCTACAGTTTTACAGGTGGTCTCAGGTATCGCGGTTCACCCGTTTTGGCATCATCCGCAACAACGTGTTATCGCCCACCACATAATGGTGATACAGCCCGGCAACAGCATGCAGGCCGATCAGCCAGTAGCCAATGGTGCCACCGAGCACATGCCAGCCTTCCAGTTGTTTGGCGAACGCCTTGTCTTCGGCCACCAGCAACGGCAGGTCGAAACCGTAGAACATCACCTGATTGCCTTTGGCGCTGGTGATCAGCCATCCGAGAATCGGCATGGCGATCATGAAAACATACAGCGCCCAATGCATCAGCCTGGCCAGCACCGTTTGCCAGCGCGGTGAGGCCGGAAAGATTTGCGGGGCCGGGCCGAGGCTGCGCGCGAACAATCGCAGCCAGACCAGAACGAATACGGTCAGGCCGAGCATGAAGTGTGATTCGACGATCAGCGTGCGGCCGCCACTGCCCTTGGGAAAAATCCCTCGAAGCTCGATACAGGCGTAAACCAGCACCAACAGGACCAGCATCAACCAATGCAGCGCAATCGATACGGTGCTGTAGCGCGAGGCGGAGTTTTTCCATGGCATACAGTGTTCCTCAGAGGTCCGGTTTAAAGCCACCGTTCTTGTTCGACGGTGTGCTTTAACTCTAAGCCCGTTTCACTGGGTTTGCCTGAGGCTATTGGTCGCGGGATGCTCTGATTCCGCTAATAGACAGGAAAAACGCACCGCCCCCCTGTAGGCGCGAGCAGGTTCGCTCCTACAGGGGGGCTGTGTTTTGTTGTGATCAGCTCGACTGCGGCATCTCGCCATTGGCCAGACGCTTGTTGATGTCAGCGATCACTTCCGGCAAATCGGTGATGGTGTCGATCATGTAGTGCGGGCGCGAGCCTTCGAACATGGCGTGGATGCGCTTGCGTTCGCTGTCCAGTTTGTCACTGGCCAAGGCGCGATAACCTTCGTAGTCCAGACCCAACGCGTTGCCCGAGCAGATCAGTGCCACGGTCCACATCCCGGCACGACGGCCTTCAAGAATGCCTGGCACGGTGTCGTCGATCTTCACACAAGCGGCGACATCGTCGATGCCCAGGGCGATGACGTTGGCCAGCGCCTGGGCCGGCCATGGACGGCCGTTCGGCACTTCGTCGGTGGCGACCACGTGGTCGGCAACGTAGCCGTTGGTAGCGGCCAGTTCGACCACTTTGTCCATTACCTGCTTCGGGTAGCCGGAGCAGGAGCCGATCTTGATCCCTTGTTGGCGCAAGTTGGCGATGGTGTCCAAAGCCCCCGGGATCAGCGCCGAGTGTTCGGCGATTTTTTCAATCTGCAGCGGCATGAAACGTTGGTAGATGGCGGTGACGTCATCGTCGGTCGGCGTGCGGCCGAATACTTTGCGATAACGCTCGGCAACTTCCGGCTGATCGCACAGGGTGCGGATGTGATCCCACTTGCCCATGCCCATCGGGCCACGCGCTTCTTCGATGGACACCTGGACGTCGAACTCGGCGAAGGCTTCGACGAAAATCTGGGTTGGCGCGAAGGAACCGAAGTCGACGACGGTACCGGCCCAGTCGAGGATGGCGGCTTGCAGCTTGGTTGGGTTGGTGTAGTTCATGTCTGGAAATCCTTTGGCAACTGACTAATGGGGGCTGCTTTTACTGTGGGAGCCAGCCTGCTGGCGATGAGTGCCTGACATTCAACGGATGTGTTGGCTGACAGTCCGCTATCGCGAGCAGGCTCGCTCCTACAGGGGGAATGTGGTGTGGGTTAGATTTCGAGCACTTCCATCTCGCGCAACACTTCAGCGATCGCGGCTACGGCTTCGCGCATTTCGGCCGGTTGGACGTAGCCGATGCAGCCGACGCGGAAGGTTTCGACCTGGGTCAGTTTGCCGGGGTAGAGGATGTAACCCTTGGCCTTGACCCGTTCGTAGAAATCCTTGAACGCGTAGCGCGGATCTTTCGGGGCGTGGAAGGTGGCGATGATCGGCGCCTGGATCGCGGCCGGCAGGAAACTGCGCAGGCCCAGTTTGCCCATCTCTTCCATCAATGCCTGGCAGTTGGCAGCGTAGCGCTTATGCCGGGCCGGCAAGCCGCCTTCTTCGTTGTATTGCAGCAGGGCTTCGTGCAGCGCGGCGACCACGTGGGTCGGCGGAGTGAAGCGCCATTGGCCGGTCTTGGCCATGTAGGTGTGCTGGTCGTAAAGGTCCATCGCCAGTGAGTGCGAGTTGCCGGCGGCGCTGGCCAGGGACTCTTTGCGGGCGAAGACGAAGCCCATGCCCGGCACGCCTTCCAGGCATTTGCCTGATGCAGCGATCAGCGCGTCGAACGGGATTTGTTGCGCGTCCACCGGCAGGGCGCCGAAGGAACTCATCGCGTCGATGATCAGGCGTTTGCCGTGTTGTGCAATGACCTCGGCGATTTCCGGCAGCGGATTGAGGATGCCGGTGCTGGTTTCGCAGTGAATCAGCGCCACGTGAGTGATGTCGGCATCGGCGCGCAGCAGACGGTCGACGTCGGCGGCGGTGGTCGGTTCGTCTTCAGCGGTTTCAAAGGTGCTTAAGGTGCGGCCGAGCACTTCGCAGATTTTCGCCAGGCGCTTGCCGTAGGCGCCGTTGATCAGCACCAACACTTTGCCGTCGCGAGGCACCAGCGTGCCGATTGCCGCTTCGACCGCGAAAGTGCCGCTGCCTTGCAAAGGCACGCAGTGGTGGGTGGCGGCGCCGTTGATGATCGCCAGCAGTTGCTCGCACAGGCTGGCGGTCAGTTGATTGAAGCGGTCATCCCATGAACCCCAGTCAACCATCATTGCCTGACGGGTGCGGGCCGACGTGGTCAACGGGCCGGGGGTGAGCAGGATGGGGGCGGCAATACTCATTCTCGTGTCCTCGCATTCGATGGGATGAAGCTACGGGGCTTAAATTGCAATTTGCCGACTTATCAATCAAATTGTTTATTGTTATGCCAGCCATCAGTGAGGGTTATCCATGAACCTGTTCCAGCTCCGCGCCTTTGATGCCGTGGCCCGGGAAGGCAGCTTTACCCGGGCGGCCGCACGGTTGTTCATCAGTCAGCCGGCAGTCACCGGGCACATCAAGGCTTTGGAAGAGCACTACCAGATCACCTTGTTGCGCCGCACCGCCCGACGGGTGGAGCTGACGGAGGAGGGCACCAAGCTCGCGGCGATCACCCGGGCGATGTTTGGCCTGGCTGAAGAAGCTCAAGTGATGCTGGAGGCCAACCGACAATTACTGACCGGACGCCTGGAAGTGGCGGCGGACGGTCCGCACATGGTCATGCCAATGCTCGCAAGCCTGCGGGCACGTTATCCGGGGATCACCGTGAACCTGCGCTTGGGCAATGCCCAGGAAACCCTGGCAGCGCTGTTGTCCGAGCATGCCGACGTGGCGGTGCTGACCGAAGTCGAGCCGCGCAAGGGCTTGCACTTGCAAGCGCTGAGCGAATCGCGGATTTGCGCGCTGGTGCCGCACACGCATCCTTGGGCGCAGAAGCCCAAAGGCGTGCAGCTCAAGGAACTGGATCAGGTGATCATGGTGTTGCGTGAACCGAGTTCGATTACCCGGCGCACCTTCGATGAGGCGTGCACCCAGGCCAAGGTCAATCCACGGGTGTTGCTGGAACTGGACAGCCGCGAAGCGGTGACCGAGGCCGTGGCCGCCGAACTGGGGGTAGGGGTGGTGGCATCAGTGGAGGTCAGCCACGATCCACGGGTGACTGCGGTGCCGATCATTGGCGAGGGGCTGGTGAACCGGCACATGATGGGGTGCATGGAGCGAAGGAGGGATTTGCGGTTGATTCAGGCGTTTTTCGGGTTGGCGCCAGTCAGGTAGACCGAGTTGCCTGCAATCGCGGGCAAGCCCACACACAGGGATTTATTCTAGTTCGCCGATATTGTGTGCAACCCGATACCTGTGGGAGCGTGGCTTGCCCGCGATGGCGTCGGACCTGCCTACACCAGACTCTCGCGCACCATCTCCAGAAAAGTCGCCACCACCCGTCGTGAACTCTGCTCGCGCAAGCACACCAGGGTTTCCGTCAGCCTGCGTTTGCAATCCGTAATCGGCAACGCACATACCCGCGAATCCGCACCAAATTCGGCCGCCGACACTACGCCTACGCCAATCCCGACCACCACCGCCTCTCGCGCAGCTTCCCGCCCTTCGACCTGAATCGCCGGACGGATGCGAAACCCGGCGCCGGCCATTTCCTCTTCCAGCGTCTGGCGGGTCACGGAACCGATTTCACGCAGCACCAGTGGTGTGTCGTCGAGGTCAGCCAGGCAGATGGATTCACGATCGGCCCACGGATGATTGCGTGACACGAACGCCACCATCGGGTCGTTGCGCAGCGGCAGGGAGAGCAGGCGTTCATCGCTGACGTCACGGCCCAGCAATGCCAGATCAGCCTGATAGTTGAAGAGCCGGAACAATGACTCATCGGTATTGCCGGTTTCGATCTTCACGCTGATCCCGGGGTAGCGCTCACAGAACCGGGCAATCTGCGGCAGCACATGGACCGGTGCATCCACCGCCAGAATCAGGCTGCCAGTCTGCAAGGCCTGGGAATCCTGCAACAGTTCCTGGGCCTCGGCTTCGATGACGAACAGTTTCTGCGTCACGCCGAGCAGGCGCTCGCCCAGATCAGTCAGGCGTACCGATCGTTTGTTGCGGTGAAACAGCAACACGCCGTAGCGCTCTTCGAGTTTGCGCACCTGGTCGGAAATCGCCGGTTGCGTCAGAAACAGGCGTTCGGCGGCCTTGGTAAAACTTCCATGCACTGCCACGGCGTGGAAAGCCTTGAGCTGGGCGTGGGACACCGACATGGGAATCTCCAGTAACAAGCTGAGCTTATATTTGAAATACGATAAATCGATTTCACTTATTAATCAGTAATTGTTTTTATCCACCTCAGCCCCGGTGACTGGTCAGTCGAACAGCAGCGGGAGGCATGAGCCTGTGCGTGCAACTACAGGACTCATCTGACCGGTATCCGCCGCAGGGACAGGGCGATATCGCAGTGCTCAACAATAAAAACACAGGCGTTTTCTTCCAAATTCTGCCGGCACACTCACACCCTGAGGTCAGAACCACAATGAACAAGCACATCGGCACCATCAAGCGTTGGCGCATGCAGATCTTCGCGATCACCTGGCTCGCCTACGCCGCTTTCTACTTCACTCGCAAAGCTTTCTCTGTCGCCAAACTCGGCATTGGCGAAGACCCGACGTTCATGCTCGACAAAATGACCATGGCCAACCTCGATGCCATTTACCTGGCCGCCTACGCCGTGGGCCAGTTCGGTTGGGGCATCCTGGCCGACCGTTTTGGTCCGCGCGTCGTGGTGCTCGGTGGTTTGCTGATTTCCGCCGGTGCGGCGCTGGTAATGGGCAGTTTCGCGACCTTGCCGATTTTCGCCACCTGCATGCTGATACAAGGCCTGGCGCAGTCCACCGGATGGTCGGGACTGTGCAAAAACCTCGGCAGTTTCTTTCCCTCCGAGCAACGCGGGCGGGTATTGGGCCTGTGGAGTTCCTGCTATGCCTTTGGTGGTCTGGTGGCTTCGCCGTTTGCCGGCTGGTGGGCGTACACGCTCATCGGCAGCTGGCATGCGGCGTTCATTTCCAGTGCGGCGGTGGTTGGGCTGGTCGCCGTGCTGTTTTTTATTTTCCAACGCAACAAACCGGAAGACGTCGGCCTGCCGGCGGTGGAGCCGGAACCTGAGCTGACCGCCGAACAAGCTGACGCGCAAAGCAAAATCAGCATGTGGGAGCCTTTGAGGGAGATCCTGCGCAACCGCACCGTGCTGGTGCTGGGTTTGGCGTACTTCATGCTCAAACCGGCGCGCTACGCGATTCTGCTGTGGGGGCCGGTGATCGTTTTCGAACAGATGCCCTCAGTGGGCAAGGTCGGCGCGGCGATCATTCCGACTGCGTTTGAACTGGCCGGATTGCTCGGGCCGATCATGATCGGTCTGGCCTCGGACAAACTGTTCGGAGCCCGTCGCATGCCAGCCTGTGTGATCAGCCTGTTGGCATTGACCGTGTCCTTGGCGTTTTTCATGGGCGCCCTGCATACCGGCAGCGTGCTGCTGGTGGTGATACTGCTGTTCGTCATGGGCCTGACGCTTTACGGACCAGACTCGATGATCAGCGGCGCGGCCGCCATTGACTTCGGCACTGCCAAGGCGGGTGCCACGGCGGCCGGTTTCGTCAACGGCTGCGGGTCGGTCGGGGCGATCCTCGGTGGATTGCTGCCGGGCTACTTCGACACCGTCACGGTGTTCATTGTCTTTGCCGGCTGCGCGATGTTCTCCGCACTCGTCTTGATCCCGCACTGGAACAGCCGCCCCGGTGGCCTGGGTACCCATTACGCCTACGTGCCCAACCGGGCAATGGCCATCAAACCCCTGCGAACCTGAATCCTGTCCCGCGCAGCCTGCTGCACTGGTGGCAGGCCGGCGTGTGGACGTCTGACTGGAGATGACCCATGAGACCCTTTTGGCTGGACCAGGCCTTGAAGGCTGATACATCCGAACCCTGCCCGCCACTGGAGGGCGACAGCCGCGCCGACGTCTGCATTGTCGGCGGTGGTTACACCGGGTTGTGGACCGCGATCATGCTCAAGGAACAGAACCCCGAGCTGGATGTGGTGCTGATCGAGGCAGATATCTGCGGTGCTGGCGCCAGTGGTCGCAATGGCGGCTGTGCGCTGTCGTGGTCGGCCAAGTACTTCACCCTTGAGCGGCTGTTCGGTGTTGAAGAGGCCGTGCGTCTGGTCAAGGAATCCGAGCGCAGCATCCATGCCATCGGCGACTTCTGCGAGCAGTACGCGGTGGATGCCGATTATCGCCTCGACGGCACGCTCTACACCGCCACCAACCGCGCGCAATGTGGCTCGACTGACGCGGTCATTGCGGCGCTGGAGCGCAATGGCATCAACTCGTTCACCCAGCGACCAGTGGCCGATGTGCAGCGCATGGCCGGTTCCAGCAAACACCTGGAAGGCTGGTTTTCCCCGGCAGCGGCCAGTGTGCAGCCGGGCAAACTGGTGCGCGGGTTACGCCGTGTCGCCCTGCAATTGGGTGTGAGGATTTACGAAAACACCGCGATGACCGGGCTGGAAGAAGGCAAGCCGGCGGGAATACAAACGCCGAACGGTACGATTCGCGCCGATCGGGTGGTGCTGGCGATGAACGCGTGGATGGCTCGCGCCTTCCCGCAGTTCGAGCGCAGCGTGGCGATCGTTTCCAGCGACATGCTGATCACCGAACCTCGGCCGGACCTGCTCAATGAGATCGGCTTGACCAGCGGCGTCACGGTGCTCGATTCGCGGATTTTCGTGCACTACTACCACAACACCCCGGACGGCCGGATCATGCTTGGCAAGGGCGGCAACACCTTCGCCTTTGGCGGGCGCATGCGGCCGGTATTCGATCAACCGTCGCCTTATGCCGGCTTGTTGCAGAGCAGTCTCGCGGATTTCTTCCCGGCGTTTGCCGACGTCAAGGTCGAGGCAACCTGGAACGGCCCGTCGGATCGATCGGTCACCGGGCTGCCGTTCTTCGGGCAGATGAGCGCCAGTGGCAACGTGTTCTACGGTTTTGGCTATTCCGGCAGCGGGGTCGGGCCGTGTCATATGGGCGGGCAGATTCTGGCGTCGATGGTCCTGGGCCTGGACAACGCCTGGACCCGTTCGCCACTGGTGAACGGACCGCTGGGCTTTTTTCCACCGGAGCCGATTCGCTACCTGGGGTCGTTGATGGTGCGCAACGCCATCCGCCGCAAGGAGCGCGCCGAAGACCACGGACGCCGCCCTCGTCACCTGGATGTGCGCCTGGCGAAGTTCGCGGCGGCAGCGGGCAAGGCCGACAAGGGCTGATATCAAAGCTCGAAATCCGAACGATTGACCAGCCAATCGAGCAGCAGGCGGCTGTCACCGACGGGTCTCGGATTGGGCGCAGGGCGCGGCGGTTCGAGTGGGGCCATGACCGCGCAGAGCACTGGCCGGTCCGGATCACTGTCGAGGAAACTGACCAGCACATCGCTGCCGGCCACGGGCAGTCGGCTCAGGTTGCCAGGGTCCTGCGCGCAGGCCAGTGCAACCGGCAGCCAAAGCCCGGCAGATTCGTCTGTATCCGTTTGCAGGGAAGACCAAATGTTGACCCGAATCCGCCCTTGTTCATCCCGGTCTGCCGGCTGCCCGATCGGGCCGCACACCCGGGCCGGCTGATAGCCCGGAATGTTGGGCCGGGGTTGCTTGAGTGCCGGCCGGAACGCGGTCGACCAGGGAATGGCAGTGAACCGGTTGTGGTACTCCAGCGTCACGCCCGGCGTGTTTTCGGCAAAAGGGGAGATCGGTTGCCCTTGATGCCACACCTCGGTGACCAGCCATTGATCATTGAAACTCGTCAGCGGATGTCCCGACACCTGCACAATCCGCGCACTGCGCAATGCACCCAGATGGCTCCGTCCCTCTATTTGTAGCTGTCGACAACGCAGCCGCTCCAGCTGTCGACGACTGAGCTGATCGCGGGCAGGACTGCGCAACGGTGGCATGGTGGGCGGCAGTGAGTGATTGGCGGCGCCATCGGTAACGTTTGCCGTACCTCGATTTCCAGGGACAGGGCGCGGCGGCGAGGGCCGCGACACATGGCGCTGAAACAGTTCAGTGATCATCGGCTCTTTCGTTTCATCGAACGCGTCGCTCTGGAACGTCGTCAACAATGCGTCCTGGGGGAAGCTCAGGCTGTCATCGGCCAGAACCAGCACGTGCCCGTCGCGCTGATGCTCGAAGTGGTAGTGGATACCTTCTTCTTCGCAGAGCCGTTGCAGCAGGTCCAGGTCTGTTTCCTCGTACTGAATGCAAAACGCTCGCACAGGGTACTGGCCGGTGGTCAGTTCGAAGCGATAGCTGTCGGCGGGCAGTTCATTTTCCTCCAGCAACCGGTGCAGGATCATGGGCACGCTCAAGTGCTGGAAAATGCGGCGGCGATGTTGATCCAGCGTTTTCAGGCGGGGGATCAGCTGCAGTTTGTAGGCGACCTGGAAGGTGCCACGGTATTCGAGACCGGTACTGCACAAAACGCCATGAACGCCCTGACCTGGGCCTAGCCCGAGGTAGGCCGGTTGATTCTGCAATCGCTCCAGGCTCAAGGCCGGAGCCAGGCCGATCACCTCGATCTCGAAACGATAGGGCTGGTTGAGCGCTTCATGACCACTGAACCGCACCACCTGAAAGTGCAAATCATCGTCGAGCAGGGACAAGGTGAAGGGACTTTGCGTGTCGTTATGCATCGAACTCGCTGCTGCCATGGAATACGGGTGAAGAGGGTACGAAACCGCAGCGCTTTGTGGTCATCGCAAATCGACTTTTCAGAATCGCCCTACAACCGCCGGTGAAGATGTCGATGCACGTCAGAATTTTTGGTCGATTGCCGACTTTAGGCCGTATAAACTTGCGCAAAGCGTCGGCCAATAGATGTCTCGGCGCCATCGACAAGAGAGTGAGTAATGGGCGCACAGTGGAAGGTTAAACACAAAGAAGCGGCAGCCAATGCCAAGGGCAAGATCTTCGGCAAACTGGTGAAGGAAATCACCATCGCTGCACGCAACGGTGCCGATACCACCACCAACGCACACTTGCGTCTGGTGGTCGAGCAGGCCAAGAAAGCCTCAATGCCCAAGGAAACCCTGGATCGCGCCATCAAGAAAGGTGCGGGCCTGTTGGGCGAAACCGTGCAGTACCATCGCGTGACCTATGAGGGGTTCGCACCGCATCAAGTGCCGTTGATCGTTGAATGCGTTACCGACAACATCAACCGTACCGTGGCGGAAATTCGCGTGGCGTTCCGCAAGGGGCAATTGGGCGCTTCGGGCTCGGTGGCGTGGGATTTCAACCACGTGGGCATGATCGAAGCCTCGCCGGACACCCCGGACGCCGATCCGGAAATGGCCGCCATCGAAGCCGGTGCTCAGGATTTCGAGCCGGGTGAAGACGGTGCAACCCTGTTCCTGACCGAACCTACGGATCTGGACGCGGTACAGAAAGCCCTGCCGGAACAAGGCTTCACCGTGCTGTCGGCCAAACTGGGCTACCAGCCGAAAAACCCGGTCAGCGGCCTGAGCGATGAGCAGATGGCTGAAGTTGAAGCCTTTTTGGAAGGCCTCGATAACCATGACGACGTACAGGATATGTTTGTCGGGTTGGCGGGTTAAGTCTTTGTGTCAATGACGGTTCTGTTGCCTGGCAGGCCGTCATCGCGAGCAGGCTCGCTCCCACAGGGATTTGTGTAGATGACACAAAACCTGTGGGAGCGAGCCTGCTCGCGATTGACCGCGAAGCGGTCAGGTGGCATTCAACGCCTGGATAATTTCATTGAACCCAGGTCGAGTCAGCACTTGCGGCTGACAACATTGCTGCTGCAAGTCTTCCAGCACCTCTCGCTGCTCATCGCTCAACCCTGAGTCGATCCGCTCCAGCAATTCCCCCAGCAACACCCCGAACGCCCGCACTTCGATTCGCTGCAACGCCTGGCTTGCAAGGCTGTCATCCGTGGCGTGAAACGACGCTGCGCCAAAATCGCCTAGCAGGCAGTCACCGTGCTCATTCCACAAGATGTTGTGGCCGTAGAGATCGCCGTGGGTGATGCCATGCCGGTGCAGGTGCTCGGCGACCGATGCGATACCACAAGCGATACGCAGCGCCACCGCGGCGCTGAAACGCAGGTCGCCGGCATACACGTCACGGCTGCAGGACGCCAGGCTTGGCAGCCCGGCGAGGTTGCGGTAACTCGGCGCGATCAGTTGCATGACCAGCCCGGCCGTTTCCTGCGGGTGATCCACAATCCGGCCTTCGACGCGGATCAGGTTCGGGTGCAGACCGGCGGTAATGCACGCATTCATCTCATGCAGCGGTGAACCATCGCTGGTCATCTCACCTTTGTAGAGCTTGACCGCAACCGGCATCGCCGGCTGCTGGGTAGATTGCCAGAGGGCCTGATGGATGACCCCGGAGGCGCCTTCGCCCAGTTGTTGTTCCAGGCGCAACGTCGACCAGTCAATGCGCGGGGTGGCGTCGAGGGCGGCGGCATCGGCTTCGGTTTCCAGCGGGTTACCGGCATAGGCCAGCCACGTCAGGCTCGGCAGGGCCAGCAGCCATTGCGGTAATTCGGTCAACTGATTGGCGGCGATGCGGATCAGCTCCAGCCGATGACAATTGCGCAACGACGCCGGCAACGCTTGCAAACGGTTTCCCGCGAGCATGAGCTTTTGCAGGTGCAGACATTCTCCCAACTCAACCGGCAGCGTTTCGACGCAATTGTCGGTGAGAATCAGCCAACGCAGCCGCGGCGGCAACGCAGTGCCGGGGACATGGGCAATGCGGTTGGCCTTGAAGCCGATCATTGTCAATTCGGCGCATTGGCCGAGGCAGGCCGGCAACTCGGTGAAGCGGTTATCGGAACAGAACAGCACGCGCAATCGAGTCAGGCGGTGCAAGTCTTCTGGCAGCGAGCTCAAGGCATTGCCGCTAAGGTTGAGCACCTCGAGCGAGTCCGCCAGCGCGAAAATTTCCTGTGGGAATTCGCTCAGGTCTTCGGCCAGATCCAGGCGTGTGATGCCCGACAGCTGGCCGGCGCGCAATTGTGCAAGGGTGTGCATGAACAGGTTCGCTATTGATCAAGGAGCAGGCACTTGGCCCGGGAATGGGCGACATGATAGCGGGAACGGCATGTTTCCTGTCAGGCCGGCTCCCTGACTTCCATCAGTTGCCCCAAACGACTGCGGGTACGCGCCAGATCAATGGCATCACCGCCCAGGCTGTCACGCAGCGATTGCTGCCCCAACAAGACCAGGTGCTTGTCCTGGTCGTAAAGCACGTCGATCAGATTGATAAAGCGCTGTTGCGCGGCAATCGTGCATTCGCTCAGTGGTGGCAGGTCATCGATGACCCAGCTGTCGAAGCGTCGGCACAACTCCAGATAGTCCATCACCGCCGTGGGGCGGTCGCACAGGTCGGCGAAGGTGAAGCCGATACGCCGTCCTTCGCAGAACCGTGCCTGGAACTGCCGGGTGCCGACAGGCAGTGACACGGGCGGCGCGTCGCGTTCAGGCAGGTTCAGCGACAACCGTTGTGCGGCGCTGGCCGGCCAGACGTAATGACCTTGGGTGAAGAGCTGTTGCGCATGGGTGCGGGCCTGGCTGCGATAGTCGTGGGGGCCGCCGACTTCCATGACCTGCATGCGAGTGTTGATCAGGTCGATCACCGGTTTGAAGCGCGCGTGATACAGCGGGTTGGGCAACAGGCCCTCGGGTGGGTAATTGGAGGTGACCAGCAGCAGGGTGCCGCGCTGGAACAGGGCCTTGAACAGCCGTGTGATGAGCATGGCATCGCCGATGTCGTGCACATGGAACTCATCGAAACACAGCACCCGACAATCGCTCAGCAATTCATCCAGAGAAGTCGTCAATGCGTCGGGCTGCTCGCGATGGGTGAACATGCCCTGGTGCAGGCGAGCAAAAAAATCATGGAAGTGCAGACGCTGTTTTTTTTCCAGGGGAGCGGCCTGGAAAAAACCGTCGAGCAACCAGCTTTTGCCGCGCCCCACGGCGCC
The DNA here is from genome assembly GCF_030417915.1 of Pseudomonas sp. C32. Taxonomy (NCBI): domain Bacteria; kingdom Pseudomonadati; phylum Pseudomonadota; class Gammaproteobacteria; order Pseudomonadales; family Pseudomonadaceae; genus Pseudomonas; species Pseudomonas sp. C32. The sequence goes on from NZ_JAUHUK010000004.1 coordinate 242,704, forward strand.
ATGCAAGTAAAGGCCGGGAAGGGCGCTCGTCGAGGGCCCCGACAACGCTGAGGCATACAAGGCCATGCAGTCGATCACACGCTGTTGGCTGTGGCTGAGCGTGTAGCCCTGGGAGTGCGCCTTGTGGCGGAAGTAGTCGTGGATGGCTTGACCGCTCGCAGCGCAGCCCGGCACCGATGCCTTGCCAAATAGGCGGCGCAACGCGGACCAGCGCGGTGTGAGTCGCGAACGTTTGGGTGGTCGAACGGCCACGTGATATCACCTTCATTGACTGGCGAGCTCCCCCGAGCCGCTGCGGCGTAGTGTAACCAGAGCCGGTTTTTGCTGCGATACGTTGATCCCTAGAATTGCGCGGTCTGTCTGAGCATCTGCGCTGCCGGTGTGTCCGCCGGGCTGACCATTGCGTAGTTGTAGCCACCTCCCGACCAATACTCGGCCTGCAAGCCGTTATCACGACGACTGCCTCTTGGCAGCAGGAAGTTTTTCGGCCCCGGTGGCCGGACATAAAAACTGATTTTCTGTCCGCCCTGATTTTCATAAACCACCATCGCCGCCGGCCCTTGCTCGGTACTGAGCAATCGCCCACTGGCCGGTTTGAACCCCGCACCCGAGAGGTCAGGCAGGCGATTGGCCTGGGTGAAATAGCGGTCGAGCCAGCCTTGCATGTCACCGTCATCGCTGACCTTGTAGTCCGCCGGCAGGATGCCTTGCTGGGCAATCAGGCGATACGCCTGCAAGGCGTCGGTCATCGGTAGCGGAGCGGCGGCAATCGTCATCTCGCGTGCTTGCCAGCCGCTGACGCCGCCCACGCTGACGGCGATGAACAACACCGCCGCGCTGGCCAGGTGACGGCGCGACTGGCGTTTCAGGCGTTGGCGAATCGCAACCGGATCGAGGTCCGGGTTGGCCGGTTGCTGCAAGGCGCCACCGAGGGCTGCGCGCAGTGCCTGGGCGTCCTGCTGCCAGGCACGGACCTGTGCGGCAACGTCCGGGTTGCTGGTGAGAAAAGTCTCGATCAGACGTCGGTCAGCGTCGCTGAGTTGATGGTCGACGTAAGCGTGAAGGTCACGCTCGTCAGGGGGCATGCTGATCATTTGAGTCTCCGCAGGGAAGGGCGATTGATTTCGCCATCGCTGAGCTGGCGCAGAGCCTGTCGAGCCCGGGACAGACGGGACATCACGGTGCCGATGGGAACGTCGAGAATCTCGGCGACTTCTTTGTAGCTCAGGCCTTCAACGGACACCCACAGCAGCAACGCGCGTTGCTCGGTGGGCAATTGATCGAAGGTGGTAAGGGTCGACTGGGCGATGACGGTGCGTTCCACCGAAGGCTGCGGGTCGTCACGCCCGGTGAAAAATTCGAGCATGCGCGCATACCTACGGGAACGTCGGTGCGCATCGAGAAATTGGCGATAGAGAATTGAAAACAGCCAGGCGCGCAAATCACCGTCGACACGTTTATCACCCCAACTCGACAGCGCACGCTCCAGGCTGGCCTGGACCAGGTCGTCGGCGCTGCTTGGGTTGCGCGTCAACGACACAGCAAATCGCCGCAATCGGGGAATGATTTCTCGCAGTTGTTCGTCGATATCGTTCATGTGGTTCTGGCTAGTCACTACGCTGTGGACTAGGAAGACGCCCGGTACGGGAGGTTATTCCACGCCTGGAAAAATAAACACCACACGTGGGAATAAACCGGTGTGCGGTTCGTCTGCTTGATTCTTCTCACTTGTGGCCGATGGCCCTGGAGTCTTTCATGGTAGATCGATCATCACCGCCAACGGGGCCGGACCGGCCACCGCTGAGTGCCGCGAGCCTGACACTGCGCCTGACCGGCATTGCCGTCGTCGTCGCTGTACTGGCCGGGGCGTTTGCCTACGTCAATGGCACCTTCGACCCACAGCGCCTGACGCCGAAAAAGCTGATCAATGTGCTGGAAACCAACAACGGCGTGCACCCCGGTTTCCGTCGCAACCACTCCAAAGGCGTGTGCGTGATCGGGCACTTCGAAAGCAGCGGTGAGGCGCGCAGTTATTCAACCGCCCAGGTGTTCAATGAGGCGCGGACCCCGGTGGTAGGGCGTTTTGCCTTGCCGGCGGGTAATCCTTATGCGCCGGACAACGCCGTGCCGATCCGCAGCCTGGCACTGCGCTTCACTCAGGCCAACGGCCAGCAATGGCGCACCGGGATGAACAGCATGCCGGTGTTCCCGGTGGGTACGCCGGAAGCGTTCTACCAGTTTCAACAGGCCCAGTCGCCCGATCCGGCGACCGGCAAACCGGACCCTAAAGCGGTGCCGGCGTTCTTCGGTTCGCACCCGGAATCCGCGCCGTTCCTGGCGTGGGTCAAGACCGCCAAACCGTCGGCAAGCTATGTGACGGAAACCTACAACAGCGTCAACGCGTTTTACCTGGTCAACGCCACCGGGCAGCGCCAGGCCGTGCGCTGGAGCATGGTGCCGGTGGCGCAAGACGTGCCGGGTGCGATGGCATCCGAAGGTGGCGACTTTCTGGAAAAGGATCTGGTGCAGCGCATCGCCGCAGGACCCTTGCGCTGGCAACTGAATCTCACCCTGGCCAACCCGGGTGACCCGGTCGACGACGCCAGCAAGGCCTGGCCCACAGGGCGCAAAGTCTTGAACGCCGGGACCCTGGTCCTTGAGAGCACCCAGCCGCAACTCAGTGGCGAATGCCGTGACATCAACTACGACCCGCTGGTATTGCCTGCCGGGATCGAAGGGTCCGACGACCCGTTACTCGCCGCTCGTTCAGCCGGTTACGCCAATTCCTACCTGCGTCGCACCAGCGAAGTCAGTCAATTGCCCGCCGCCAAACAGGAGACCCGGCAATGAGCACTCAACCGAACCACTTCGCCCCGCTGGCGCGTCTGCTGCACTGGCTGATGGCACTGATGATCATTGCCATGCTGTTTATCGGCGCCGGTATGGTCGCCTCGGTCTCCGAGCGACATGAATGGCTGATCCATCTGCACAAACCCTTGGGTATCGCCATTTTGCTGCTGGTGATCGTGCGGCTGGTGGTGCGCTTCTCCACCACGCAACCACCGCTGCCGGCGGACCTGCCGGGTTGGCAAGTGTTGGCGGCCAAGGCGTCGCATGTCTTGCTGTATGCCTTGATGTTGGGTTTGCCATTGCTTGGCTGGGCGATGATTTCGGCGTCGGGTGAGCCGGTGATGCTCAGTGGTTCGCTGCAGTTGCCATCCATTGTGTCGGCGAATGCGCAGGTGTTTGCATTCCTTCGCAAGGCGCACGGGTATCTGGCGTATTTGCTGTTTTTGACCGTATTGCTGCATCTGGCGGCGGCGTTGTTTCACGGTTGGGTGCGCCGCGATGATGTGCTGGACAGCATGTTGCGGGGCAGGGATCGCGGTTAGAAAACTGCGGAAATCCGTGGCGAGGGAGCAAGCTCCCTCGCCACAGTGTGTGCTCATTTTCCTGCGAAGTTGATCAACGCAGGGAGTCGACCATCTCCGCCACCGTCGTCAACACATCCTTGCCCAACTGTTTCGAACGCTTGCCTGACCACCCCGTCAGCACATTCGGCGCATCGTTGTTGTCCTTGAACGGCATTTCCAGGGTCAGCGACAAGCAGTCGTACTGCTGGCCAACGCTGTTGCAGGCCAAGGTCATGTTGGCTTCGCCCGGTTTGTCGAGGGTGTAGCCGTGGGCGGTCTGGAAGTCCTTGGTCAGGTGCTTCAGATGGCTGCGGAAGTGTTCTTCGAGTTTGGCGATGCGCGGTGTGTAACCGGGATTACCTTCGCAACCGGCGGTAAACACGTAAGGGATTTCTTCATCGCCATGGATGTCGAGAAACAGATCGACGCCGTACTTGTCCATCTGCTGCTGTACGAAAAAGACCTCCGGGCTGATTTCCTGGCTGGCGCTTTGCCAGGCGCGATTGAGGTCCTGGCCCATGGCGTTGGTGCGCAGGTGACCGTGGAAAGCGCCGTCCGGGTTCATGTTCGGCACCAGGTACACGTCGGCGCTGGCCAGCAGTTTGTTCAGGACCGGGTCGTCGCGCTTTTCCAGGCGCTCGATCACGCCTTCCATGAACCATTCGGCCATGTGCTCGCCCGGATGCTGCTGGGCGATGATCCACACCTTGCGCCGGCCTTCAGCGCCGGTGCCTTTGCGTAGCAACTGGATGTCACGCCCTTCGACGCTCTTGCCGGTCGCCAGCAGTTCGGTGCCGGCCTTGGTCAGGGCTTGCTCGATCAGCCAGTCGTGGCGGCCACGGCTGTAGGGTTCGAAGTAGGCAAACCAGGCGTGGGTGGCGGTAGCTTCGAGGCTGAAGCGCAGGCAATCGCCTTCGAAAATGGTCGGCACCCGGAACCAGTTGACGTGGTCGTAGGAAGCGACGGCCTGATAGCCATCCCAGGCTTTGTTATACGAGGATTTGCTGGCGTTGCTCAGGCGGAACCAGTGTTCCTGACCGACATGCAGGCCGCTGGCCTTGAAGTGGAACCACTGGAAATGCGGGCTGCGGGTATCGGGCTTGATGGCCAACAATGCTTGCAATGGATTGCTGATATCCAGGACTTCAATATTGCCACTGTCGAAGTTGGCACTGATATCGAAAGAGGATTTCGCCACGGTCATAATCGTTTCCTGAATATGATTTTTATCGCAGCTACTTTACACGCAAGACAGGGGTGAAACCGAGGGAAATTGCGGGGTGTGAGGGGGGCGTCCTCCATGACGCGGACGCAGCTTAGAGACTGTGCGATTGATTCTCAAGTGCTATTTCTATTTTAATTTTAGCTAATGAAGACGGGCTTCTCTTGCCAGCTGATGCTCTTTTGATATTATCCGCGCCATCAAATTGGCAGTGCCCAAAAAGACTTCATTAGCCTGAAGCCAAAGCCAGAAAAACTGGCAAAAAAAAGACCCGGCAAAAAGCCGGGTCAAAAACCGTGATTAGCCTGATGAGGAGATAGTCCAGGAGACCGACCTAAGGTCCCTGGTCCATCGACTGATCTCGCGACCAGTTGTTGCAATAATAATCATTCTCGTTTGCAAGTCAAACTTTTTTATCTATTCGATTGGAAAATTCTTTTCCGTCCTCCCTTTTTGCATCCCGAATTCAACCTCTTTGATGCCCTTCCAGCGAGCGATCCACCATCGCCTTGGCCATGTCGATCATATGCACCGTCGAAAACGCCAGGTCCCGGTTTGCTCCTTGCAAATGACTGGCTGACTCGAACGCCGTCGCGGCGGCGCATCGCAACAGGTCCGAGGCATGGACCAGTGCCTCCTCACTGCTGACATTGCGGTTTACATCAAAGAATCGCGATTCGTTCATGTCCTCTGAAACAGTCGGTTTCAAGTAATAGTCCAGCGCACGCTGTGCAGCGGCGGACCCCTGCGGCGAGGTGAGGGACGTGTCCATTTGCATGTCGGGCAGGTCGTTGGCGGGTTGGTTCATGGCGATGGCAAGCTCCGTGATTGATTCAGATCCGTGAATCCATCCTAGTACGATTTGTATTTGTGACGATCAATTAAATACTACAATGTGTGTTTTGATGGCCGGAGTCGCCCACGTATCGTGCCGCACATGGATAAATGGATCGAATTGGTCAAGGCCAAGATGAGTGAACTCAAGATCACTCAGGAAATACTCGCCGAACGTCTCGGAATGTCCCAGGGTGGCATAGGTCACTGGCTCAACAAGCGCCGCGAGCCTGGCATCGATGACATGAATCGCGTGTTGCATGCGCTCGGCCTGGGGTTCCTCGAAGTGGCCCTGGTGATCCGCGAGCCGCAGGCGTCTCAGGACGACGAGCTTTCGCTGACGCACAAGTACAACCCGTACTTCCGCTACCCCGTCAGTGACTGGCGCGAACCTGTCGAAGCACGCGATGGCGAGTTGGCGGTGTATGGCAAGGCGCAGTTCGAATTGACCGACTATCACGCCCGGGGCGCGGCATTCTGGTTGAAGGTGGTGGGTGACGCAATGACCGCTCCCAACGGCGTCAGCATCCCGGAAGGCATGCTGATCCTGGTGGATCCGGACGTAGAGGCGGAGCCCGGCAAACTGGTCATTGCCCAATGGCCTGGCAGTGCCGAAGCGACGTTTCGCAAGTTGATCGAGGAGGGCGGGCAGCGTTATCTGGTTCCGCTCAATCCGACCTATCCGAAAGCCCTTTACTCAGAAGAATGCCGAATCATCGGCGTGGTGGTTCAGGCAACCACCAGGTTCTAGTCAGATCGGTCCACGCAAAGCGTAGGACCGATCTTCATTTCAAGCCTCTTCCAGCTCGACCAGCGCACTGCCTTCGCTGACCATCTCGCCTTCCTGGCAATACAGCGCCTTGATCACTCCGGCATGGGGCGCACGAATGCTGTGCTCCATCTTCATCGCTTCCAGTACCACCAATTGCGCCCCGGCTTCCACCGATTGGCCGGCCTCTACCAGCACGCGGACGATGCTGCCGTTCATGGGGGCGGTCAGGCCACCTTGATGGCTGTGGCTGGCTTCGACGGCGCTGATCGGGTCGTAAGTCTCGATGCGGCGCAGTTCACCGTCCCATTGCAAGTACACAGAGTCGCCATGGCGAATGGCGCGATGCTGGCGACGTAAACCGTTGTGCTCGGTCAGCAAGTACTCACCCTTGAGCTGTGCTGTGTGAGAACAATCGTTACCCAAGGTCAGTGCGCGATCCTGGTCCTCACAACTCAGGTGCAAGGTGATTTCACGAGGCAGGCCGGAGCGGAAACCGCTGGCGTTCGACCAAGGCGAACTCGGGTCATCGGCGCGGGTTGCATTCGGCTGGCTTTGGGTAAATGCCTGTGCGGCGGCTTGCCAGAATTCGTCATCTAGTTGCGAAGGGGCCGGCAGCAGTTGTTCCTGATAGCGCGGAATGAACCCGGTATCCAGTTCGGCGGCGGCAAACGCGGGATGGGCAACGATGCGACGCAGGAAGTTGATGTTGGTCTTCAGCCCGCCGATGGCGAACTCATCGAGCATGCTCAGCAGGCGCAAACGGGCCTGCTCACGGTCCTCACCCCAGGCAATCAGCTTGCCCAGCATCGGGTCGTAGAACGGCGAGATCTCGTCACCTTCTTCGACGCCGCTGTCCACCCGGCGACCCGCGCCCGGGGCCGATTCGCGGTACAGCGCCAGGCGGCCGGTGGCCGGCAGGAAGTCATTACCCGGATCCTCGGCATACAACCTGACTTCAATCGCATGGCCGATCAACGGAACCTGATCCTGGGTCATCGGCAAGGCCTCGCCACGGGCCACGCGGATCTGCCAGGCCACCAGGTCGAGGCCGGTGATGGCTTCGGTGACCGGGTGCTCGACTTGCAGTCGCGTGTTCATCTCCATGAAGAAGAACTCACCGCGCGCATCCAGCAAGAACTCCACCGTACCGGCGCCGACGTAACCAATGGCCTGCGCCGAGCGCACAGCGGCTTCGCCCATGGCGCGACGCAGTTCGGGGCTCAGCCCCGGCGCGGGCGCTTCTTCGACGACTTTCTGGTGCCGACGTTGAATCGAGCAGTCACGTTCGTTGAGGTACAGGCAGTTGCCGTGCTGATCGGCGAATACCTGGATTTCCACGTGACGCGGTTTGAGCAGGTATTTCTCCACCAGCATCCGCGAATCGCCGAATGACGATTGCGCTTCACGCTGGGCCGAGGCCAGGGCTTCGGCCAGTTGGCTGACGTCTTCGACCACTTTCATGCCTTTGCCGCCACCACCGGCCGTGGCCTTGAGCAACACTGGGTAGCCAATGCGTTCGCAGGCATCGCGGAAGGTGTCGAGGTCCTGGGCTTCACCGTGATAGCCCGGCACCAATGGCACGCCAGCGGTTTCCATCAGGGCTTTGGCGGCGGACTTGCTGCCCATGGCGTCGATGGCCGAGGCGGGCGGGCCGAGAAAAATCAGGCCGGCGTTTTCGATGGCGCGGGCGAACCCGGCGTTTTCCGACAAAAAGCCATAGCCGGGGTGAATCGCCTGGGCACCGCTGGCCTTGGCCGCCGCGATCAGTTTGTCGATTTGCAGGTAGCTGTCGGCGGCTTTGCTGCCACCGAGGTCGACGCGAACATCGGCTTCCCGGCTATGGCGAGCATCACGGTCGGTGGCGCTGTGCACCGCGACGGTGGTCAGGCCCAGAGCCTTGGCGGTGCGCATCACCCGGCAAGCGATTTCGCCACGGTTGGCCACCAGTAGCGTGGTGATAACAGGTGCGCTCATCAGCGGGGCTCCTTGGTGGTTTCGGCTTGCCAGTTCGGCGGACGTTTTTGCAGGAAGGCGCGCAGGCCTTCCTGGCCTTCAGGGCTGACGCGGATGCGGGCGATGGCGTTTTCGGTGTAGCGGCGCAATGCCGGGGTCAGTGAACCGTCGCCGACTTCGCGCAGCAGCTCCTTGCTGGCGCGCATCGCGGCCGGACTGTTGAGCAACAGATTGACGATCCATTGCTCGACTTTCTGTTCCAGCTCGGCACTTGCATAACTCTCCGACAACAAACCGATTTCCTGCGCCCGTTGCCCGCCGAAGCGCTCGGCGGTCAAGGCATAACGACGGGTCGCGCGCTCGCCAATCGCTTGCACCACGAACGGGCTGATCACTGCAGGTGCCAGGCCGATGCGTACTTCCGACAGGCAGAACTGCGCGTCATCGGCGCCGATGGCCATGTCGCAGCAACTGATCAGGCCCAGGGCGCCACCAAAGGCTGAGCCTTGCACCACGGCCAGGGTCGGAATTTTCAGTTTGGCCAGGTTGTACATCAACTCCGCCAGTTCCCGGGCGTCATCGAGGTTGGTGGCGTAATCGAGTTCGGCCGATTGCTGCATCCAGGCCAGGTCGGCGCCGGCGCTGAAGTGCTTGCCGCGACCGCGCACGATCAGGAATCGCAGGCTGGAATTGCTCGCCACTTTATCGAGGGCGAGGATCAACTCGCGGATCATTTCGGCGTTGAAGGCGTTGTTCTTTTCTTCACGGCTGAGCCATAGGGTCGCGAAACCACGGGGGTCGGTCAGCAGTTCGAGGGTGTTGAAGTCGCTCATGTTCTTCTCCCGATCACATCCGGAACACGCCGAAGCGGCTCGGTTCGATTGGCGCGTTCAACGACGCGGACAAGGCCAGGGCCAGTACGTCGCGGGTTTGGGCCGGGTCGATGACACCGTCGTCCCACAAGCGCGCGCTGGAATAATAGGGGTGACCCTGTTCTTCGTACTGGTCGAGTATCGGCTGCTTGATCTCGGCTTCCTGCTCGGCGCTGAAACCCTGGCCGCTGCGTTCAGCCTGCTCACGCTTGACCTGCACTAGCACGCCGGCCGCCTGTTCGGCGCCCATTACGCCGATGCGCGCGTTCGGCCACATCCACAGGAAGCGCGGGTCATAGGCGCGGCCGCACATGCCGTAGTTACCGGCGCCAAAACTGCCGCCGATGATCACGGTGAATTTCGGTACCTTGGCGCAAGCCACGGCAGTCACCAGTTTCGCGCCGTGCTTGGCGATGCCGCCGGCCTCGTATTTCTGACCGACCATGAAACCGGTGATGTTCTGCAGGAACAGCAGCGGAATGCCACGCTGGCACGCCAGTTCGATGAAGTGTGCGCCTTTCTGAGCGGCTTCGGCGAACAGGATGCCGTTGTTGGCGAGGATTGCGATCGGGTAACCGTGCAGGTAGGCAAAGCCGCAAACCAATGTAGTCCCAAACAGTGCCTTGAATTCATCGAACACCGAACCGTCCACCAGCCGTGCAATCACTTCGCGCACATCGAATGGCTGCTTCGCGTCGGCCGGGACCACGCCGTACAACTCGTCGCTGCCGTACAGCGGCGCGATCGGTGCGCGCTGTTGCACCTCACCGAGTTTGCGCCAGTTGAGGTTGGCGATGCTGCGGCGGGCGAGGGCAAGCGCGTGTTCGTCGCTCTCGGCGTAATGGTCCGCTACCCCGGAGATCTTGCAGTGCACATCGGCCCCGCCAAGGTCTTCAGCGCTGACCACTTCACCGGTTGCAGCTTTCACCAGCGGTGGACCGGCGAGGAAAATCGTCGCCTGTTGGCGGACCATGATCGCTTCGTCGGCCATTGCCGGCACATAAGCGCCACCGGCGGTGCAAGAACCCATGACCACGGCAATCTGCGGAATGCCCATGGCGCTCATGTTGGCCTGATTGAAGAAGATCCGGCCGAAGTGTTCGCGGTCCGGAAACACTTCATCCTGACGCGGCAGGTTGGCGCCGCCCGAATCCACCAGGTAGATGCACGGCAGGCGATTCTGCTGCGCGATGGTCTGGGCGCGCAGGTGCTTCTTCACTGTCAGCGGGTAATACGAGCCACCTTTCACGGTGGCATCGTTGGCGACAATCATGCATTCGATGCCTTCCACGCGACCGATCCCGGCAATCACGCCAGCCGCGGGAACGTCTTCTCCATAAACCTCGTAGGCCGCCAGTTGGCTGATCTCCAGAAACGGCGAACCCGGATCGAGCAGGCGATTGATGCGCTCGCGAGGCAGCAGTTTGCCCCGCGAGGTGTGGCGTTCCTGAGCCTTGGGGCCGCCACCTTGCGCCACTTGAGCGAGCAAAGTGTGCAGGGCGTCGACCTGCTTGAGCATCGCCGCGCTGTTGGCCGCGAACTCCGCTGAACGGGGGGTGAGCTGGGTATGCAAGGTTGCCATGGACAGCTCCGTTTAGCGGGTTTCGTTGAACAGTTCGCGACCGATCAGCATGCGACGGATCTCACTGGTGCCCGCGCCGATTTCGTACAACTTGGCGTCACGCAGCAGTCGGCCGGCCGGGAATTCGTTGATGTAGCCGTTGCCGCCGAGAATCTGGATCGCGTCGAGGGCCATTTGCGTGGCGCGTTCGGCGCTGTAGAGGATCACGCCGGCAGCGTCCTTGCGTGTGGTTTCGCCACGCTCGCAGGCCTGGGCCACGGCGTACAGATAAGCGCGGCTGGCGTTGAGTTGGGTGTACATGTCGGCGACTTTGCCCTGGATCAGCTGGAATTCGCCGATGCTTTGGCCGAACTGCTTGCGGTCGTGGATGTACGGCACGATCAGGTCCATACAGGCTTGCATGATCCCGGTAGGGCCGCCGGACAGCACGACGCGTTCGTAGTCGAGGCCGCTCATCAGCACTTTCACACCACCGTTGAGCACGCCGAGGATGTTTTCTTCCGGCACTTCGACGTCATCAAAGAACAGTTCGCAGGTGTTCGAACCGCGCATGCCGAGCTTGTCGAACTTGTTGCTGCGGCTGAAGCCTTTCCAGTCGCGCTCGACGATGAAGGCGGTGATGCCGTGGGGGCCTTTTTCCAGGTCGGTTTTGGCGTAAATCACGTAAGTGTTGGCATCCGGACCGTTGGTGATCCAGGTTTTGCTGCCGTTGAGCACGTACTTGTCGCCACGTTTGTCGGCACGCAGTTTCATCGAAACCACGTCGGAACCGGCATTCGGCTCGCTCATGGCCAGGGCGCCGATGTGTTCGCCGCTGATCAGTTTTGGCAGGTATTTGGATTTCTGTTCGTGAGTGCCGTTGCGGTTGATCTGGTTGACGCAGAGGTTGGAATGCGCGCCGTAGGACAGTGCCACCGACGCCGAACCACGGCTGATTTCTTCCATTGCGACAACGTGAGCCAGATAACCCAGGCCGGCACCGCCGTACTCTTCCGGCACGGTAATGCCCAGCAGGCCCATGTCGCCGAATTTGCGCCACAGGTCAGCGGGGAACAGGTTGTCGATGTCGATCTGAGCGGCGCGCGGGGCGATCTCTTTAGCGACGAAGGACTGAACCTGATCGCGCAGCATGTCGATGGTTTCACCGAGGGCAAAGTTCAGGGATGGGTAGCTCATGGGTCACCTTTTGGCTTTTTTGTAGGGTAGGGAGGGCAGTGCTACAGCTCTCACCTTTACGTTAACGTAAGCCTGTGACGAATGGCTGTCAATCACCCTTTACGTTAACGTCAACTTAAGCGAGAGTAGAGCCAGTTCAAGATAGAGCGCGGCTCATCCTGTGTTGATGGCCAGTGGCGAGGGGGCTTGCCCCCGTTTGAGTGCGCAGCACCCACAAGGTCTTCGAGACATCGGAAATTTTGGGGCTGCTGCGCATCCCAACGGGGGCAAGCCCCCTCGCCACAGGTCACTCCTACAGGTTGCCGCGGCAAGCCCATCAATAAAGACAATAGGGGTCGTCATGGATCAACCCAGTGCAAGTTCGCAGCGTAGTTACACCCGCGGTTCTCAGGACAAAGCCTTGCTGGCGATGACCATCGGCCAGGCCTTCGACAACACGGTTGCGAAGTATGCGAGCGCAGAGGCGTTGGTCGTACGCCATCAACAGCTGCGCTACACCTGGCGACAACTGGGGGACGCGGCGGATCTGCATGCTAGAGCATTGCTGACGCTGGGCCTGCAAGCCGGGGATCGTCTCGGCATCTGGGCGCCGAACTGCGCGCAATGGTGCATAACGCAGATCGCCACTGCGAAAATCGGCGTGATTCTGGTCAATATCAATCCCGCCTATCGCAGTTCCGAACTCGAGTACGTATTGAAGCAGTCCGGCTGCCAATGGCTGGTGTGCGCCGGGGCCTTCAAGACGTCCAACTATCACGCGATGTTGCAAGGCCTGGTGCCGGAGCTGGCAGAACAATCCATTGGCCAATTGCAGTGCGAGCGCTTGCCTGATCTGCGCGGCGTCATCAGCCTGGATGTGCAACCGCCGAATGGTTTTCTGCCGTGGTCGCAACTGGCCGATCTGGCGGGCAGCGTTTCGGTCGAGCAGTTGCGCCAGCGCGAGGACAGCCTGCATTTCGATCAGCCCGTAAACATTCAGTACACCTCAGGCACTACCGGGTTCCCCAAAGGCGCGACCCTCAGTCACTACAATATTCTCAACAACGGTTACATGGTCGGTGAAAGTCTCGGGCTGACGGCCGATGATCGCCTGGTGATTCCAGTGCCGCTGTATCACTGTTTTGGCATGGTCATGGGCAACCTTGGCTGCATGACCCACGGCAGCACCATGATTTACCCGAACGATGCATTTGACCCGTTGCTGACGCTGAACACGGTCGCTGAAGAAAAGGCTACAGCGCTCTACGGCGTGCCAACCATGTTCATCGCCATGCTGGATCAGCCGCAGCGTGCCGAGTTCGACCTGTCGACGTTGCGCACCGGGATCATGGCGGGCGCAACTTGTCCTATCGAGGTGATGCGCCGGGTCATCAGCGAAATGCACATGAGCGAAGTGCAGATTGCCTACGGCATGACGGAAACCAGTCCGGTGTCATTGCAGACCGGTCCTTCAGACGACCTGGAACTGCGCGTGACCACCGTCGGCCGCACTCAACCGCAACTTGAAAGCAAAATCATCGATGAGTCGGGCAACCTTGTGCCCCGCGGAACCATCGGCGAGCTGTGCACGCGTGGTTACAGTGTGATGCTCGGTTACTGGAACAACCCCGAAGGTACGGCAGAAGCCATTGATCAGGCCGGCTGGATGCACACCGGTGATCTGGCGAGCATGAATGAGGAGGGTTACGTGTGCATCGCCGGACGTAACAAGGACATGATCATCCGTGGCGGTGAGAATGTTTACCCACGGGAGCTGGAAGAATTCTTCTTCACTCACCCGGCCGTTGCGGACGTGCAGGTGATTGGCATTCCTTGCTCGCGTTATGGCGAAGAGATCGTTGCCTGGATCAAGTTCCATCCGGGCCACAGCGCCACCGAGCAAGAGCTGCAAACCTGGTGCAAGGAGCGCATCGCGCACTACAAGACGCCGCGCTACTTCAAGTTTGTGGAAGAGTTTCCGATGACGGTAACCGGCAAGATCCAGAAATTCCGGATGCGTGAAATCAGCGTCGCGGAGCTCAAAGCGATCCCGTAGGAGCCGGCTTGCTGGCGATGCGCGCGCCGCGGTCCATCAGACAGACTGCGTCATCGTTCATCGCCAGCAAGCCAGCTCCTACGGGATCGAGAATTCCAAATCGCAGACAGCACAAAGGGGAGCCGAAGCTCCCCTTTAATTTGTCGTTGCGCGTGCTCTTTTTTTATTATTGAGGGTCGGTCTGTTTTTGTTTTTGGCAACCGTTGCCCTTTACCGCTGTTTTTTGCGACCCCCATTCGGGATCAAGAGCAAACGTATTTTTTTGAGCGCTGATCTACTTTTTCGCTGAGCGATCCAACCAGTACGGGAGCTACCTGAGGGTAGTTTTATTGTTCTCTGTCCGGTTGCGGGTAACTCCGAAAAGCACCCTGAAAAGCACATCTTCTCCAAAAAAATCTGTTAGCTGCGTCTCTGCCGTGTTGTTTTTGTTATGTCAGAGTCGTTACGTTTTGTTTTTATTAGGGTTGCTGCAATTTTTTTTATTCTTGTTGTGCGATAGATATAGCAGGAGCCGTGCCAACTTTTTAAAACCCTTTAAAATCAATGCTTTGGGTTTTATCGGGATTTTGCCTCTCAGGTAATCCCCTATATTTTGTTTCCGTGTTACTCGCTTTTGCCCACGTTTCGGACCACAGCGGTAACACCCGGACATATTCCCCCCACTTATTGCGCGCTACGTACCTTGGCCACCCGAGAACCGGTAGGCCGCCCCAGCACGTTGCAAATCTGCTGACCGGCACGGATCAGGGCATCCAGGTCGATTCCGGTCTGAATACCCAGGCCGTTGAGCAGGTAAACCACGTCCTCGGTGGCAACGTTACCGCTGGCGTCCTTGGCGTAAGGGCAGCCGCCGAGCCCCGCGATGGAGCTGTCGAACACCGCGATGCCTTCCAGCAGGCTTGCATAGATGTTGGCGACCGCCTGGCCATAGGTATCGTGGAAATGCCCCGCCAGTTTGTCCCGGGGCACATCGGCCGATACCACGTCGAACATCCGGCGGGTCGCGCCAGCTGTGCCGGTACCGATGGTGTCGCCCAGGGACACTTCATAGCAGCCCATGGCGTAGAGCTCGCGAGCGACGACGGCGACCTGTTCCGGGGCGACGTTACCTTCATAAGGGCAGCCCAGCACGCACGACACGTAACCGCGCACACTCACGCCGTGCTGTCTGGCGGCGTCCATGATCGGTACGAAACGCTCCAGGCTTTCGCTGATCGAGCAATTGATGTTGCGCTGCGAAAACGCCTCGGATGCCGCCGCGAATACGGCCACTTCCTTGACCCCGGCTGCGAGGGCATCTTCAAAACCGCGCAAATTGGGGGCGAGTGCGCCGTAGACCACACCGGGCTTGCGCTGAATCTGCGCGAAAACCTCGGCGGACCCTGCCATCTGCGGCACCCACTTGGGCGACACGAAGCTACCGACTTCTATATAGCCGAGCCCGGCGGCGGTCAGTGCGTCGACCAGTTGCACCTTGTCGGTAACACTGATGGGTTGGGCTTCATTTTGCAGACCGTCGCGGGGGCCGACTTCGACAAGGCGTACGTGGGAGGGAAGGGACATGGGGTTCGACCTGTGCTGATTGTTCGAAGAGCCCTGTAGGAGCGAGCCTGCTCGCGATGGGCTCCCAGCCACCGCGGTTATTCAGCAAGCACGCGTTATCGTTAACGACCATCGCGAGCAGGCTCGCTCCTACAGGGGCCGGGTTTTACTGAATGACTTCCTGGCTTTTGAGCGTCTGCTCCAGCGCCTGCACGCAGCGCTCTTCCGCCGTATCGAGTTCCAGTTTCATCTGCTCGATATCGAGCATTTGCTGTTCAAGCTGCTCCCGGCGCTCGCTGATTTTCGCCAGCATGCTGTGCAGTTGCTTGGTGTTACCGCTGGACGGGTCGTAGAGTTCGATCAACTCACGGCATTCGGCCAGGGAGAAGCCAATGCGCTTGCCCCGCAGGATCAGCTTCAGGCTGACCTTGTCACGGGGCGAATAGATGCGTTCCTGACCACGGCGTTCAGGGCTGAGCAGGCCTTGCTCTTCATAAAAGCGAATGGCGCGGGTGGTGATGTCGAGCTCGCGGGCGAGGTCGGAAATGCTGTAGGTCTGGCTGCTCATGGAAGCGCTCACGAAAGGTCATGGCGCTAAGCTAATGGCAGGTTGACGTTTACGTCAAGGGGCGAAAAGGATCGCAGCCTGCGGCAGCTCCTACAGGAAAATGCGTATCCATGTAGGAGCTGCCGCAGGCTGCGATCTTTTGAATGGCTTTACACCATTTTAGCGTCGAACTTCTTCTCATGCGCCGTCACCTGCTGGCACAACTCGATCATTTGTTCGCGCATCCAGCGGTTGGCCGGATCCTGGTCGGTGCTTTCATGCCAGTACAGGTGCGTCTCCACCGGCGGCACGTCGTTGACCGGCAGATTTAAGGCGTGCAGCTCATTGCGACGGGCAAAGCGCTCCGGCACGGTCATGACCATGTCCGTCTGCTGCATCACTTGTGATGCCATCAAATAATGCTGAGAGCGCAGGGCGATCTTGCGCTGGATACCCATCTTGCCCAGCGCGAGGTCAACATAACCAAGGCCGCTGCGACGGCTGGAAATATGGATATGGGTCAGCCCCAGGTAATCATCGAGGGTGAGCTTTTCCTTGCCCGCCAGCGGATGCCCCTTGCGCATGGCACACACGTAGCGGTCTTCCATCAATTTGACGTGGCGAACCTGCGGGTCGGTGTTGAGCGGCGCATCCACGGCGAAATCGAGGCGACCGGCTGCCAGCTCCTTGGTGGTTTCGCGGCGCTTGGACAGGAAACTTTCAATGATCACCGTCGGCGCGAGACGACGCAGGCGCTGGAACAGCGGCGGCAGGATCACTGCTTCCGTGAGGTCGGTCATGCTGATGCGGTAGGTCTTGTTCGCCTGTTGCGGGTTGAAAATGCGGCTTTCCTGTACGGAGATGCGCAGCAGCGAGAGGGCGTTGCGCACCGGGCCGATGATGTTCTGCGCCATCGGTGTGGGCACCATGCCCTGGGCGGTACGCACGAACAAAGGGTCGTTGAAGGTCTCGCGCAGGCGGGCCAGAGCGTTCGAGACGGCTGGCTGGGTGATGCCCACGATTTGCCCCGCACGGGTCAGGTTCGCTTCGGTATAGATCGCGTCGAAGACGATGAAAAGGTTCAGGTCGACCTTGCTCAGATTCATTGCGCGGCACTCTTATTGTGTGGACGGGCTGGCCTTGAAGATCAGCCGATCATATATCGGTGATGAATGTTTATACACGCCGAGAATAGGCTAGGTAAATTATCAACGCTGTTCTAGCATCGATACATGACCTAAACAACCTCCCCCAAGAAGGTATCTCGCTCATGGATTTCGCTTATTCGCCCAAGGTTCAGGAACTGCGTGAGCGCGTGACTGCGTTCATGGACACCTACGTTTACCCCGCCGAAGCGGTGTTCGAACGTCAGGTCGCCGAAGGCGATCGCTGGCAGCCGACCGCGATCATGGAAGAACTGAAACTCAAGGCCAAGGCTGAAGGCCTGTGGAATTTGTTTCTGCCTGAGTCCGAGCTGGGCGCCGGGCTGACCAACCTTGAATATGCGCCGTTGGCGGAAATCATGGGCCGCTCACTGCTGGGGCCTGAGCCATTCAACTGCTCGGCGCCGGACACCGGCAACATGGAAGTGTTGGTGCGTTACGCCAACGAAGAGCAAAAGCAGCGTTGGCTCGAACCCCTGCTGCGTGGCGAGATCCGCTCGGCCTTCGCCATGACCGAGCCGGACGTCGCGTCCTCCGACGCCACTAACATGGCCGCCCGTGCTGTGCGTGACGGTGACGAGTGGGTCATCAACGGTAAGAAATGGTGGACTTCCGGCGCTTGCGACCCACGCTGCAAGATCCTGATCTTCATGGGCCTGAGCAATCCCGACGCACCGCGTCACGCCCAGCACTCAATGATTCTGGTGCCGGTGGATGCGCCTGGCGTGAAGATCGTGCGCCCGCTGCCCGTGTTCGGTTACGACGATGCACCTCACGGTCACGCCGAAGTGCACTTTGAAAATGTCCGGGTGCCGTACGAAAACGTCCTGTTGGGCGAAGGACGCGGCTTCGAAATCGCTCAAGGTCGCCTTGGCCCAGGGCGGATTCACCACTGCATGCGTTCGATCGGCATGGCCGAGCGCGCGTTGGAGCTGATGTGCAAACGCTCGGTGAATCGCACGGCGTTCGGCAAACCGCTGGCTCGCCTGGGCGGCAACATCGACAAGATCGCCGACTCGCGGATGGAAATCGACATGGCGCGCCTGCTGACATTAAAAGCGGCGTACATGATGGACACTGTCGGCAACAAAGTGGCCAAAAGTGAAATTGCGCAAATCAAGGTCGTGGCGCCGAACGTGGCCTTGCGGGTGATCGACCGGGCGATCCAGATTCATGGCGGGGCAGGGGTTTCCAACGACTTCCCACTGGCCTACATGTATGCGATGCAACGCACCCTGCGCCTGGCCGATGGCCCGGACGAAGTGCACCGTGCGGCGATCGGTAAATTCGAGATCGGCAAATATGTGCCGAAAGAGATGATGCGCAGCGGGCAATAAGACCGCAAAGAATTTGTGGGCAGTGAGTATGTGTGGCGAGGGGGCAAGCCCCCTCGCCACATTTGTTCGCATTGCAATTCAATACACCCAAACCTCAACCCGTCGATTCTTGATCCGCCCCTCATCCTTGCTGTTGGCAGCCACCGGCATTTCGGCGCCGAATCCGCGAATCTCGCGGAACACTACGCCGTCCTTCACCAACTCCCGCCGCACCGCCATGGCCCGCAGTTTCGACAGCAGATCGGCGCGAGCCGGGTCACTCTTGGCATCACCAAACCCCACCAGTGTCACTTGCCCAGCCGTTTTATCGTGCTGCTTTATATAGTCGAGCACCCGTGTCAGGTCCTGCCGCGC
Source organism: Pseudomonas sp. C32 (assembly GCF_030417915.1). Classification (NCBI taxonomy): domain Bacteria; kingdom Pseudomonadati; phylum Pseudomonadota; class Gammaproteobacteria; order Pseudomonadales; family Pseudomonadaceae; genus Pseudomonas; species Pseudomonas sp. C32. The sequence goes on from NZ_JAUHUK010000004.1 coordinate 261,506, forward strand.
CTTGTTGTCCAGGCTGGCGCTGCCTTCTTCGAAGCGAAAGTTCACCGACAGGCGCTGGGCATGACGGCTGAGGGACTGGTAGCCCTCGGGCATCAGCGCATTCGGCGTGACGGTCATGGCCTGGACGGTCTGGGCGATAAATCCGTTGGCGGCGACAATCGCTTGCCCTTTGCTGCTCTGGGTGTAGTCCACCAACGATTGGGCCCAGGGATTTTTCCCGGTCGGCGGCAGGTAAAAGAACAAACGACGGGACAGCGGATAGTCTTCCGTGGCGATCAGGCTATTGAGCGGCAGCATGGCTTGGGATTGGCCGTCGATGATGGCGACGGCTTTGGCCTGGCGCACATAGGGCAGGCCGATAAAGCCGATGCCTTGCGGGTCTGCGCTGACAGCGTCTGACAGTTGTTCGCTGGATTCGAAGCGTTTGGCGGTGCTGCTCAGCGTTTTCCCGCGGCCATCAAGGACCAGATCCTTGAACGTGTCGTACGTACCGGATTGATCATCCCGCGCATACAGATGAATCGTCCCACCGTGTCCGCCGACTTCTTCCCAGGTTTTGGCGTCGCCACTGAAAATACGCGCCAATTGTGTGGTGTCGAGTTGATGCAGCGGATTGTCCGGATGAAGGATGATCGCCAGGCCGTCGATGGCGATGACCTGTTCGGCCGTGGGAGTTTTCAGATCGCCCAGGGGTTCGAGGCTGGCCAGTTCGCTGTCCTTGATCGAACGCGACGAGGCGGCGAGATCGGCGGTGCCGGTTTTCAGTGCGGTAAAACCGGTGCTGGAGCCGTGGGCCGCCAACTCCACGATGACTGGTCGGCCTTGCCCGGTTTCACCCACGATACGTAGTTCGTTGGCCGTGTCTGCGGGCTCGCGATGAACATTGCGCAGACCTTGTTCACGCAGCAACCCTTCGACCAGCGCCGGCCCCAACGCTGCGCCAATGGTGTTGGAGCCCTGAATGCGCAGCACCGGGCCGTGCTCGGGCATCGGCAAATTGTCGGCCGAGACCAACGGCGGCAAGCCAAGGCTGAGTGTCAACAGGAACAGCACGCGCAGCATCATGCCGGCACCTTATATAGCAAAGGAGGTGTCGGGAGATTAAGTCAGTGAGGTTGCTAAAAGATGACAGTCAAAAGATCGCAGCCTGCAGGATTTTGCAGGCGGCGATCTTTTGCTTTTTAGCTCAATTCGAGCCAGATCGGCGCATGATCCGAAGGTTTTTCCATACCGCGCAGTTCGTAGTCGACGCCGGCCGCTTTGACCCGTGGCAACAGACCGTGGGACGCGAGGATCACGTCGATACGCAGCCCGCGCTTGGGCACGTCCTCAAAACCACGGCTGCGGTAGTCGAACCAGCTGAAGACATCCGCCACTTCCGGGTTCAGGTGCCGGAAGCTGTCAGTCAGGCCCCAATTCTTCAGGCGTGCCATCCACTCGCGCTCTTCCGGCAGGAAGCTGCATTTGCCGGTTTTCAGCCAGCGCTTCATGTTGTCCGGGCCGATGCCGATGTCGCAGTCTTCCGGGGAGATGTTCACGTCGCCCATCACTACCAGCGGTTGATCGTTCTTGAACTGGCTTTCCAGCAAGTGCTGCAAGTCGTTGTAGAAACGCTGCTTGGCCGGGAATTTGGTCGGATGGTCGCGGCTTTCTCCCTGTGGGAAATAGCCGTTCATGATGGTCACCGGCACGCCATTGGCGTCGGCGAAAGTACCCCAGATGAAACGCCGTTGGGCGTCTTCTTCATCGGTGGCGAAACCTTTGTGCAGGGCCAGGGGTTCCTGGCGCGAGAGCAGGGCGACACCGTAGTGGCCCTTTTGCCCGTGGAAATACACGTGATAGCCCAGTGCCTGAACCTCGGCCAGCGGGAACTGTTCGTCGTGGACCTTGGTTTCCTGCAGCCCGATCACGTCGGGCTGATGTTTTTCGATCAGCGCCGCCAGCTGATGGGGACGGGCGCGCAGCCCGTTGATGTTGAAGGAGACGATCTTCATGGTCGGCAGTCCTGGCAAAAGGGCGATGCTATCTGACATGTAGGAATCGGGCCAGTGTTGGGGGGAGGGGATTCGCCTTTGTCTGTCAGCAATGTATTGGCAGCGAACCTGCTCACGAAGGCCATTTCATTGCCTACACTCAATTCCGATCCGCCAGGAACTGTGTCCGCCCAAATGAGCTCGTAACAACAAGAGCGCAGCCGTTCGAGCTGTGCCGGGGAGAACGACCGTCATGCCCGAAACCTCGACCGCCATCGCTGATATTCACATGCTCGACAGCGGCTACGCCCGCGAAGCGCGCTCCTTGTTGTATCAGGCTTACCGGCATGAACCGACATTCGCCTACCTGTTCGAAGCCGAACGTCCCGGTTATGAACAGCGGGTCCGCGCCACCGTGCGCGAACTGGTCACGCAGCATTTTCTTCAGGATCTGCCGGCCATCGGCCTGTTGGTCAACGATCGCTTGATCGGCATCGCCCTGATCGCCCCGCCACAACGACGCCTGGGTATCACTGAAAGCTGGGCCTGGCGTCTGCGCATGGTGCTCAGTACCGGTTTTCGCTGCACTCGGCGCTACCTTGAGTATCACGATGCTGTGGCGGCGTGCGTGCCGAACGACTCGGTGCATGTCCTGCCATTGCTGGGCGTGCATCCGCAGTTCCAGGGCAAACATTTCGGCGAACAACTGTTGCAAGCCGTGCATAACTGGTGCGCGGTGGATGAAAGCTCTCAGGGTGTGATCCTCGATACCGGCAACCCTCGCTATCTGGATTTTTACAAGCGCCAGGGTTATGAAGAAATTGGCGAGGTCGCGATAGGGCCTATCCGCGAGCACGTATTTTTTCATCCCAATCCGCAGGTGTTACAGGCAGCAACCGGCTAGACAGCGAACTTTTTGCGCGCTGAAGGCTCTATCGCGCTCTCAAGCTCGTGATAGCATTCGCGCCTATGAAGTTTCCAGGAAAAATTACCAGTGGCGTGCTAATGCTGATTTCCAGCTGCACGGCGCTGGCGCAAAGTGAGTTGGATGTGCGGATCACACCGTCCAACAATGAACTGAAGGCCAATATAGAGGGCTATATCGGCAGCCTCGGTGATCGTGACGAAGAAGCCTTGCAGCGCTTCAGTCGTGGCGCCGAGGAACAGGCGCGCAAGGCCGCCCAGGCCTTGGGCTATTACCAGCCGCAGATTGACAGTGACGTGAAGGACGGCGACAAGCCGCGCCTGATACTGACCATCGACCCGGGTGAACCGGTGCATTTACGCAACGTCACGGTGCGCATCGACGGTCCTGCTGCCGCCCTCAAGTCCTTTCGTGTTCCCAATAGTGATGCCCTCAAAACTGGCGCGGTGCTCAATCACGGGCATTACGAAGACGCCAAACGGTTGATCCAGAACCAGGCGTCGCGTTACGGCTTCTTCAGCGGTCATTTCACGCGCTCAAAATTGTCGGTGGACCCGCGTGCCGGTGTCGCCGATATCGAACTGATCTACGACAGCGGCCCGCGCTATGCCTTTGGCAACGTCGGATTCAAGGGCGACTCGCCGTTCGACGAAGGCTTGCTGCAACGCATGGTGCCGTTCAAGGCCGGTGAACCGTACGACTCGGAATTGATCGCCGAACTCAATCAGAACCTGCAATCGAGCGGCTACTTCGAAAGTGTGCGCGTGGACGCAGCGCCTGCGGCGTCCAAAGACAATGTCATCCCGGTGGACGTCGAACTGGATACCCGCAAGCCCCGGACGATGGGCCTCGGCCTCGGTTACTCCACCGACGTCGGGCCGCGGGTCAAGGCTAACTGGACCCGGCACTGGGTCAATCCGCAAGGACACAGTTATGGCTGGGAAACCGAAGTCTCGGCGCCCCGGCAAAACGTCGGCCTGTTCTATGACATTCCGCTGGATCCGCCCCTGACCGACAAACTGCGCTTTGCCGGTGGTTACCAGAACGAAGACATCGCCGGCACCGACACCCACAGCGAGCTGCTGAGTATCGGCCCGGAATGGCACAGCAAATTGCCCAGTGGCTGGAAGCGCGTGGTGTCGTTGAAATGGCAGCGTGAGGATTACTCACTGGGTGACGACGCTGGGTCGAGTACGTTGCTGATGCCCGGCGTGAGCTATTCCTACCTGAAAAGTGACAACCGCATTGACCCGCACAATGGCTATCGCCTGCAATTCGAGTCCAAAGTGGCGAAAGAAGGGCTGGGCTCCGACAACAACCTGCTTTACGGCACCGCGCTGGTAAAAGGTCTGACCACGGTGTTCGATAATCACCGTTTCCTCGGGCGGGTGCAGGTCGGTGGCAGTGCCACCAATGGCTATAAGTCCATACCGCCCTCGCTGCGTTTCTTCGCTGGTGGCGATCAGAGCGTGCGCGGTTACGATTATCAAAGCCTGTCGCCGGAAAACAACGAGGGCGACCGCATCGGCGGCCGTTACATGGTTGCCGCGAGCGCGGAGTATCAATACTCGGTCGCCGAAAAGTGGCGGGTCGCGACGTTCGTTGACCAGGGCAACTCTTTTAATACGCTTGAATTGCCGAACCTCAAGACCGGGGTCGGTATCGGCGTGCGCTGGGTGTCACCGGTGGGGCCGATCCGCCTCGACCTGGCCCATGCACTGGACGACGATGGCGGTATTCGATTGCACTTTTCCATGGGGCCTGAGCTGTGAATCGTGGCTTGAAAGTAACGCTGCTGGCGATTCCGGCACTGTTGATGTTGGTGGTTTTGACGCTGGCCACGGTATTGGGCACAGCAACGGGCAGCCGCTGGGCATTGGGTTTCGTACCGGGTTTGACCCTGGACAATTTTCAGGGCCGGTTGGGCGGACAGTGGAGCGCCGATCGCGTGCTGTGGCAGCAGGACAGCAGCCGGGTTGAACTGAGCAAAGTCATTTTCGCCTGGTCGCCCTTGTGCCTGACGCGCATGACGTTGTGTATCGAGCAGTTGAAGGCCGATCAGGTCAGCCTGCAATTTCCTCCCGGTGTCGAAGAAAAAAGTAGCGGGCCCATCAGTCTTCCGGATTTGAATCTGCCGGTGGCGCTCGAACTGGGAGACATTCAGGTCGGCAGCCTGCTGTTCAACGGCAGCGAAGAACTCAAGGGTTTGCAACTGGCGGCGCACTGGACGGTCAACGGCTTGCAGATCGACTCAGTGAAATTGCAGCGCGATGAACTGAGCCTGAACCTGTCCGGCCTGTTGCAACCGACGGGCAACTGGCCGCTCAAGGTTGAGGGCAAACTGACCCTGCCTTCACCGGGCACCGAGCCGTGGGCACTGGCGCTCAAGGTCGATGGCGACCTGCTGAAAACCTTGAACCTGAAAGCCGACAGCAGCGGCTATCTCAATGGGCAACTGACCGGTGAACTGCAACCGCTGGTGGAAAACCTGCCGGCCAAAGTGCGCATCACCGCCGATGGCTTCAAGCCGAGTGCCGATCTGCCAGATACCCTGCAACTCAATCAACTGGAACTGACCGGCGCTGGCGACCTGAAAAACGGTTACGCGCTACAAGGCAAGGCGAGTTTGCCGGCAGAGAAAGGCCCGGTCGCACTGGCGCTGCAAGGCAAAGTCGACGCCAACGGCGCACAAATCGCCGCGCTGGACCTGATCGCCAACGACAAACAAAGCCTCAAGCTCACCGGGCAACTGGATTGGAGCAAAGCCCTGAGCGCCGAAGCTAAAATCGACTGGCTGGACTTCCCGTGGCACCGGTTGTATCCGCTGATCGATGAGCCGGAAGTGGCGTTGCGCCGCTTCAACGGTGAGGTGTCCTACACCGACGGCAAGTACCTCGGTCATTTTGAGGCCGCTGCAGATGGCCCGGCGGGTGCCTTCACGTTGGCGAGCCCGTTCGCCGGCGACCTGAGCAAAATCTACCTGCAACAGATTCAACTCCAGGCCGGGCAGGGCAAGGCCGAAGGCCATCTGAACCTGCAATTCGCCGATGGCATCGCCTGGGACACCGCGCTGGACCTGTCGGCCATCAACCCGGCGTACTGGGTCGCGGAGTTACCGGGTACGCTGGCGGGAGCGTTGCGCAGCAAAGGCGAGATGAAAAATGAAACGCTCAGCCTCAACGCCGACCTGGACCTGAAAGGTAAATTGCGTGGCCAACCGGCGGTGATCCAGGCCAAAGCCGATGGCGTTGGCGAGCAATGGAACCTCAACGCGCTGCAAATCCGCCTCGGCGACAACAGCATCACCGGCAAGGGTAGCCTGCAACAGAAACTCGCCGGGCAGATCGATATCAAGCTGACGCGTTTGGCTCAACTCTGGCCGGAGCTGCGCGGCCAGATCAATGGTCGCGTGGATGTCGCCGGTACGCTCAAAGCGCCGCAGGGCAAGCTCGGGCTGCAAGGCGCGCAATTGGTGTTCCAGGACAATCGCCTGCAAAGCCTGAACCTCGACGCCACCCTCGACAGTGCGCAGCGGGCGAAAATCGACCTCAAGGGCAGTGGCATCCAGGCCGGTGACACGTCACTCGGGACGTTGACGGCCAGCGGTCAGGGCGACATCAAGAACCAGAAACTCGCCCTCGACCTGCAAGGGCCGAAGCTGAAACTGGCCCTGGGGCTGGACGGTGCGCTGGACAAAGGCGACTGGCGCGGGCGGTTGGCGAGTGGTGATATTCAGGCCGGTGGGCAGGACTGGAAGCTGCAAGGTCCGGCGAAACTCGAACGCCTGGCGGACGGTAAAATCAACTTTGGCGCCCATTGCTGGGCGTCCGGCCAGGCGAGCCTGTGCGGTGAAGATTCGCGCCTGATGCCGGAGCCGAAGCTGCGTTATCACCTCAAGCAATTCCCGATCGACAGCCTCGCCCAATGGCTGCCCAAGGATTTCGCCTGGCAGGGTCGACTCAATGCCGACCTGCAACTGGACTTGCCGGCCAGCGGCCCGAATGGCCTGATCAGCGTCGACGCCAGCGGTGGCACATTGCGCATCAAGGAAAAAGACCAGTGGATCGATTTCCCGTACCAGACCCTGAAACTCACCAGCAAGCTCACGCCTAAACGCATCGACACCGACCTCAATTTCGCCGGTGCCAAGCTCGGCGAGCTGATGCTCCAGGCGCAGATCAATCCGTTGCTCAAGAACAAACCAGTGTCGGGCTCATTCCGCTTGAATGGGCTGGACCTGTCGGTGGCGCGACCGTTTGTACCCATGGTCGAGAAATTGACCGGTCGTTTGAATGGCAGCGGTACGATCTCCGGTGGTCTGTTGGCGCCGCAGGTCAATGGCAGCTTGCAGCTCAGTGATGGCGAAGTGTCCGGCCCCGAGTTGCCGATGGAACTCAAAAACCTCAACCTGCAAGCGCTCATCGCTGGCGAAAACGTGCAACTGAACGGCGGCTGGAAAAGCGGCAAGAGCGGGCAGGGGACCTTGAACGGCAACATCGCCTGGGGTCAGGCGCTGGTGGTGGACCTGGCGCTCAAGGGCTCGCAGTTGCCCGTGACGGTGGAGCCTTACGCCAAGCTGGAAGTGGCGCCGGACCTGAAAATATCGATGAAGGGTGACGAGTTGGCCATCGCCGGCAAAGTGCTGGTGCCCAAGGGTGACATCACCATTCGCGAGTTGCCGCCTTCGACGGTCAAAGTCTCTGATGACACGGTGATAGTCGGTCAGCAGACAGAAGAGGGCAAGCCGCCGCTGGCGATGAAAATGGACATCGAAGTGCTGGTCGGTGACGAGAAGTTGAGCTTCGCCGGGTTCGGCCTGACCGCCAATGTGCAGGGGCATGTGCACATCGGCGACAACATGGACACCCGGGGTGAATTGTGGCTCAACGACGGTCGTTATCGCGCCTATGGGCAGCGGCTTTCGGTGCGCCGGGCGCGGTTGCTGTTTGCCGGACCGATCGATCAGCCGTATCTGGACATCGAAGCGATTCGCCAGACCGACGACGTGATCGCCGGTATTCGTCTGAGCGGCAGCGCCGAGCAACCGACCACGCAGATTTTCTCCGAACCGGCCATGAGCCAGGAGCAGGCATTGTCCTATCTGGTGCTCGGACGTCCGTTAAGTACCAACGGTGAAGACAACAACATGCTGGCACAGGCCGCACTCGGGTTGGGCCTGATGGGCAGCTCCGGGGTGACCGGTGGGCTGGCCAAGAACCTGGGGATCGAGGACTTCCAGCTCGACACCGAGGGCAGCGGCAACGCCACCAGCGTGGTGGCTAGCGGCAACATCTCGGAGAAGCTCAGCCTGCGTTATGGCGTCGGCGTGTTCGAACCGGCCAACACCATCGGCCTGCGCTACAAGCTGAGCAAAAAGGTCTACCTCGAAGTCGCCAGCGGTGTGGCCAGTTCGCTGGACATCTTTTACAAGCGGGATTTCTAAGCCGTATCCGCGCTGTGGCGAGGGCGCTTGCTCCCGCTGGGCCGCGAAGCGGATCAGAACACGGTCAATAAAATGTGGGAGCGAGCCTGCTCCCACAGGTTTTTGTGTGTGGCAGTCAGATCGAGGGAGCCTGCAATTGCGGCGGCGGGGTGAAATCGAACGGTGCCAGCGCAAACCCGCTGTCATCCACCTGCAATGCCCAGCCTTGACGGTCCCAATCCCCCAGCACAATGCGCCGTGCCGCTTGTTCGCCCAGTTGCAACTTGTGGATGGCGGGGCGGTGGGTGTGGCCGTGGATCAGGGTTTTCACGCCGTATTCCTGCATGATCCGCGGAATCTCCTCGGGCGTGACATCGACGATGTCATTGGCCTTCATCCGTGTTTGCGCACGGCTTTCACTGCGCAGCTTACGGCCCAGTTTATGGCGGGTACTCAAGGGCAAATGGCGCAGGATGAACAGCGTGATCGGGTTGCGCAGGTAACGCCGCAACTTCATATAGCCGACGTCGCGGGTGCAAAGGCTGTCGCCGTGCATCAATAGCACCGGCTCGCCGTTGAATTGCACGACACACGGATCCTTCAACAAGGTACAGCCGGCCTGTTTGCAAAAAGCCTTGCCGAGCATGAAGTCACGATTGCCGTGCATCAGAAAAATGGCCGTGCCGCTGTCGCTCAACTCGCGCAGGGCCTGGCAGATGGAACGCTGGAAAGGGGTCATGGCGTCGTCGCCAATCCACGCCTCGAAAAAGTCGCCCAGAATGTACAACGCACTCGCCGAGCGGGCGCGTCCGGCGAGCAAATCCAGAAACGCCCGGGTTATGTCCGGGCGCTCCTCTTCCAGATGTAAATCTGAAATCAGCAATATCACTCAATGATCTCGGCTTTCTCGATGATCACGTCGTCTGCTGGTACGTCCTGGTGGCCGGACTTGGAAGTGGTGGCCACGCCTTTGATCTTGTCGACAACGTCGGTGCCGGCGGTCACTTTACCGAATACCGCGTAGCCCCAACCCTGAGTGTTCTTGCCGCTGTGGTTGAGGAAGCTGTTGTCTGCCACGTTGATGAAGAACTGCGCGGAAGCCGAATGCGGCTCCATGGTGCGGGCCATGGCGACGGTGTACTTGTCGTTGGAGAGGCCGTTGTCAGCTTCGTTCTGGATGCTTGGGCGCTTGTCTTTCTTTTCTTTCATGCCTGGCTCGAAACCGCCGCCCTGGATCATGAAGTTACCGATGACACGGTGGAAAACGGTGTTTTCGTAGTGACCGGCCTTAACGTACTCGATGAAGTTGGCCACGGTGATCGGGGCTTTGTCGGCGTTCAGTTCGAGGACGATGTCGCCATGGTTGGTCGTCAGTTTGACTTGGGTCATGATCGGGACTCTTTTGAGTTGAAGCGTATTAAAGGAATTCGTGGTGTTGGAACCTCACGTTCCGCCACCGGTTCAGCCTGTCTCGGCCAAGGTGCGCAGTTTAGCGTGCCGGGCGCGAATTTCGAGGCTGTTTTTTCATTTAGAGCCTATTAAATACGACGGTTTACAGGGTGCGCTCTGTCAGGCACTTGACGGCATCGGCTATGATAGCCGCTTTGTTTTGTCCGGCCTTCATTACGGCCACGCACTTGTACGTTCAAGGATCCTATGAGCAAGCCCACTGTCGACCCTACCTCGAATGCCAAGACCGGCCCTGCCGTGCCGGTCAACTTCCTGCGGCCGATCATCCAGGCAGACCTGGACTCGGGCAAGCACACGCAGATCGTTACCCGTTTCCCGCCTGAACCCAACGGCTACCTGCACATCGGCCACGCCAAGTCGATCTGCGTGAACTTCGGCCTGGCCCAGGAGTTCGGCGGCGTCACGCACCTGCGTTTCGACGACACCAACCCGGCCAAGGAAGACCAGGAATACATCGACGCGATCGAAAGCGACGTCAAATGGCTGGGCTTCGAATGGTCCGGCGAAGTGCGCTACGCCTCGCAGTATTTCGACCAGTTGCACGACTGGGCGGTTGAGCTGATCAAATCCGGCAATGCCTACGTCGATGACCTGACCCCGGAGCAAGCCAAGGAATACCGTGGCAGCCTGACCGAGCCAGGCAAGAACAGCCCGTTCCGTGATCGCTCCGTGGAAGAAAACCTGGACTGGTTCGCCCGCATGAAGGCCGGCGAGTTCAAGGACGGCGCCCGCGTACTGCGCGCCAAGATCGACATGGCCTCGCCGAACATGAACCTGCGCGACCCGATCATGTATCGCATTCGCCATGCGCATCACCACCAGACCGGCGACAAGTGGTGCATCTACCCGAACTATGACTTCACCCATGGTCAGTCGGACGCCATCGAAGGCATCACCCACTCGATCTGCACCCTGGAGTTCGAAAGCCACCGTCCGCTGTACGAGTGGTTCCTCGAGCACTTGCCTGTGCCGGCCAACCCGCGCCAGTACGAATTCAGCCGTCTGAACCTGAACTACACCATCACCAGCAAGCGCAAGCTCAAGCAACTGGTCGATGAGAAGCACGTGCATGGTTGGGACGACCCGCGCATGTCCACGCTGTCGGGCTTCCGTCGCCGTGGCTACACGCCGAAATCGATCCGCAACTTCTGCGAAATGATCGGCACCAACCGTTCCGACGGCGTGGTCGACTTCGGCATGCTCGAATTCAGCATCCGCGACGACCTCGACCAGAGCGCGCCGCGTGCCATGTGCGTGTTGCGACCGCTGAAAGTCGTGATCACCAACTACCCGGAAGGCCAGGTCGAGAACCTCGAACTGCCATGCCACCCGAAAGAAGACATGGGCGTGCGCGTCCTGCCGTTCGCTCGCGAAATCTACATCGACCGTGAAGACTTCATGGAAGAGCCGCCGAAGGGCTACAAGCGCCTGGAGCCGGCCGGTGAAGTGCGTCTGCGTGGCAGCTACGTGATCCGTGCCGACGAAGCGATCAAGGACGCCGATGGCAACATCGTCGAACTGCGTTGCTCGTACGACCCGGAAACCCTGGGCAAGAACCCTGAAGGCCGCAAGGTCAAAGGCGTGGTGCACTGGGTGCCGGCCGCGGCCAGCGTCGAGTGCGAAGTGCGTCTGTACGATCGTCTGTTCCGTTCGGCCAACCCTGAGAAGGCCGAAGACAGCGCCAGTTTCCTGGACAACATCAACCCTGATTCGCTGCAGGTACTCACCGGTTGTCGTGCGGAGCCTTCGCTGGGCAACGCACAGCCGGAAGACCGTTTCCAGTTCGAGCGCGAAGGTTACTTCGTCGCGGATATCAAGGACTCGAAACCAGGTCAGCCGGTATTCAACCGTACCGTGACCTTGCGTGATTCGTGGGGCCAGTGATTCAAGGAAGTTAACGTGCTAACCATTTACAACACGCTCACCAAGAGCAAAGAAGTCTTCAAGCCTTTGGATGGCAACAACGTGCGCATGTACGTCTGCGGGATGACCGTGTACGACTACTGCCACCTGGGCCACGGCCGCAGCATGGTTGCGTTTGACCTGGTGACACGCTGGTTGCGCTTCAGCGGTTACGACCTGACTTATGTGCGCAACATCACCGACATTGACGACAAGATCATCAACCGGGCCAACGAGAACGGCGAATCGTTCGAAGCGTTGACCGAGCGCATGATCGCGGCGATGCACGAAGACGAAGCGCGCCTGAACATCAAGAAGCCGGACATGGAACCGCGTGCCACGGATCACATCCCTGGCATGCACGCGATGATCCAGACCTTGATCGACAAGGGTTACGCCTACGCCCCGGGCAATGGCGACGTGTACTACCGCGTCGGCAAGTTCATGGGCTACGGCAAACTGTCGCGCAAGAAGATCGAAGACCTGCGCATCGGTGCGCGCATCGAAGTCGACGAGTCCAAGCAGGACCCGCTGGACTTCGTGCTGTGGAAAGCCGCCAAACCGGGCGAGCCGAGCTGGGAATCGCCGTGGGGCGCCGGGCGTCCAGGCTGGCACATCGAATGCTCGGTGATGTCGACCTGCTGCCTCGGTGAGACTTTCGACATTCATGGCGGCGGCAGCGACCTTGAGTTCCCGCACCACGAAAACGAAATCGCCCAGAGCGAAGCGGCCACCGGCAAGACCTACGCCAACGCGTGGATGCATTGCGGCATGATTCGCATCAATGGCGAGAAGATGTCCAAGTCCTTGAACAACTTCTTCACCATTCGCGACGTGCTCGACAAGTACCACCCGGAAGTCGTGCGTTACCTGCTGGTGTCGAGTCACTACCGCAGCGCCATCAACTATTCGGAAGACAACCTCAAGGACGCCAAGGGCGCACTCGAGCGTTTCTACCACGCGTTGAAAGGCCTGCCGACTGTCGCGCCTGCTGGCGGCGAAGCGTTCGTCGAGCGCTTCACCACGGTGATGAACGACGACTTCGGCACGCCGGAAGCCTGTGCGGTGCTGTTCGAGATGGTCCGCGAGATCAACCGCCTGCGCGAGAGCGATATGAACGCAGCGGCCGGTCTGGCAGCCCGTTTGAAAGAACTGGCCAGCGTGTTGGGTGTGTTGCAACTCGAAGCCGATGACTTCCTGCAAGCCGGTGCCGAAGGGCGCGTGGACGCAGCCGAAGTCGAGGCGCTGATTGCCGCGCGTCTGGCAGCACGCGCCGACAAGGACTGGGCCGAATCCGACCGCATCCGCGACCAGCTCACCGCCATGGGCGTGGTGCTGGAAGACGGCAAGGGCGGCACGACCTGGCGTCTGGCTGACTGATTGCTGTAGTCGCTACAAACAAAACCCGCCTTGTGCGGGTTTTTGTTTTTAGGGGCTGCTCGCTAATTCTGCTCTGACAGGGCGGGCGTCATCGCTGGCAAGCCAGCTCCTACAAGGTCGCGCCGTTCGCCAAATTCACGTACACCTCGGGCACTGTAGGAGCTGGCTTGCCAGCGATGGGGCCTGTCCGGGCAACCCATCATTCCGTCTGGCGCAGCCGTTTGTAGAGGGTATTGCGACTAACCCCCAACCGCCTGGCCAGATACGAAATATTCCCCCCGCAGCCATTCTGCTCTGACAGGGCGGGCCCCATCGCTGGCAATCCAGCTCCTACAAGGTCGCGCCGTTCGCCAAATTTACGTACACCTCTGGCACTGTAGGAGCTGGCTTGCCAGCGATAGGGCCCGTCCGGGCAACCCATCATTCCGTCTGGCGCAATCGCTTGTAAAGGGTGTTACGGCTCACCCCAAGCCGCCTGGCCAGATACGAAATATTCCCCCCAGCCGCCTGCAACTGCCGATTCAAATCCTCCACATCATTCAAATCCACGGCAATCGGTTCCGCCGTCTCGACCGGCTCCATCTCCAGATCAACAAAGAAATCATCCGGCAAATGCTCCGGCCGTATCGGTTGTTCCTCGGCCATGGCCAGGGCTACCTGAATCACGCTGCTGACCTGACGTAAATTGCCTGGCCACGGGTGACGGCTGAACAGTTCCAGCACTTCGTGACTCAACCCGGCCCATTGGCTCGGCTCGCGGTGTTGTTCCCACAGGCGTTTGAACAGCGCCTCTTTATCACTGCGTTCTCTCAAGGGCGGCAATTCCAGGGTCAGGCCGCCGATGCGGTAGTACAAATCCTCACGAAACCGCCCCAACTGCACCTGTTCGCGCAACGAACGGTTGGTCGCGGAAATGATGCGCAGGTCCACCGGGAACAACTCACTGCTGCCCACCGGTTGCACGCAACGCTCCTGCAATACCCGCAGCAAACGCGCCTGGGTCGGCAGCGGCATGTCGCCGATTTCATCAAGGAACAACGTGCCTTTGTCAGCCTTGCGAATCAGCCCGATGCTGCCTTTCTGATTGGCCCCAGTGAATGCGCCTCTCTCGTAGCCGAACAGTTCAGATTCGACCAGTTCGGCGGGGATCGCGGCACAGTTCACCGCAATAAACGCCTGTTTGCTGCGAGAGCTGGCTTGATGCAGCGCTTTGACGAAAACTTCCTTGCCGACCCCGGTTTCCCCATGGATCAGCAACGGAATGTCTTTTTCCAGCAAGCGCTCGGCCTGGCGCACGGCTTTTTCCACGCGGCTGTCGCCAAAATGCAGGGTGTTCAGGCTGATCGCAGCAGGCGCCGCCACGGGTTCAGCAAACACTCGCGGCTGCACCGGCACTTGTTGCGGCCTTTTCAAAAGGCACTGAAAGCGGTTGCGCCCGGAAGCTTGCAGAGAGAAGGGCAGGCCTTCGGGTTGATTGAGCAGTTCCAGCAGCGAAACCTTGAACAGGCTTTCAACGCTGATCCGTGACAACCGAACGCCGAGCAAATTATCGGCGCGGCGATTGGCCGAAAGCACCTGGCCGCTCTCATCGAAAATCAGCAACCCGGCCCACTGGCTGTCGAGGTTGTTCAGCCCAGTGTTGAACGTCAGTTGAAAATGCTGACCGTGGAACAGGTTGAGGATCAGCCGGTTTTCCACGGTCTGGCTCATCATCTTGACCATGCCCAAGGTGTGGGACGGCGGCAGGTAGCTGTCGCTGGAGACGTCGAGCACCGCAATGACTTTGCGTTCAGCATCGAAAATCGGCGCGGCGGAACCGGTCATGAAACGGTTGGCCTTGAGGAAGTGTTCGTCATGCTCAATGTGCACCGCCTGCTCGCAGGCCAGCGCAGTGCCGATGGCGTTGGTCCCGCTGCAACGTTCCATCCAGCTGGCGCCGGCGCTGAACCCGCGGGTCAGGCTCGGTTCAATGAAACGCTGGGTCCCCCATGACGTCAGCACCTGGCCCTGATTGTCGGCGAGCATGATCAGGCAATTGGAGTTGCTGAGGATGTTCTCGTAGTACGGCAGCACTTCCTGATGGGTGGTCTGCACCAGGGAATGCTGGCTCTCCAGCAGTTGCGCGATGTCCGCGGCCGGCAATTGGTCGAATGTCGGCGTGCTCTGGTGACTGAGGCCGAACGCGCGGCAGCGTGACCAGGAGTCCTGGATGATGGCGTCGTGGGAGAGCGGCGAGGCGGGTGCGGCCATGGCAGTCGATCTCTGGGAAAGCTTTTATTGTTTTTATGGGTTTTGCACATCACGTTGAATCTCACACGTGACGGTTCTTGCGCGCCACGCCTTTGTAGGAGCCGGCTTGCTGGCGATGGCGATGGCGATGGCGATTTCGATGACGCCATCGCCAGCAAGCCGGCTCCTACAGGTGGCCGTGAACAGTCCGTAGAGTGTTGTTCACTATTGTTCATTGTCAATCGCTCGACTGTTCAATTGTTCATTTCAAATTGTTCATTTGTGTTCAGCAACGAACGCCATTTTTCTTCCTTTTTCAGGATTTCCAAACTGAATCAATAACTTGAGTTTTCTGGCACGAATGTCGCTGTAGTGCTCCGGTCGCTTGACTCAAAAAAATAAAAAGGCCGAGCCATGTCACTCACCCTGGAGCACGTCAGCCGCACCGTCGAGGGCCAGACCTGGATCGACGATGCCAACCTGAGTTTCGAACCCGGATCGTTCAACGTTTTGCTTGGGCGTACCTTGTCCGGCAAAACCAGTCTCATGCGGCTGATGGCCGGTCTGGATAAGCCTGACAGCGGTCGCATCCTGATGAATGGCGTCGATGTCACCCAGCGACCTGTGCGGTTGCGCAACGTGTCGATGGTGTACCAGCAGTTCATCAACTACCCGACCATGACGGTGTTCGAGAACATCGCCTCGCCGTTGCGACAGGCCGGGATCTCCAACGAACAGATCCAGAGCAAAGTGCTGGAAACCGCGAAGATGCTGCGCATCGAGAAGTTCCTCCAGCGGCATCCCCTCGAACTCTCCGGTGGTCAGCAACAACGCACGGCCATGGCCCGGGCGTTGGTCAAGGACGCGGAGCTGATCCTGTTCGACGAACCGTTGGTCAACCTCGACTACAAGTTGCGCGAAGAGCTGCGCCAGGAAATGCGCGAGCTGTTCAAGGCGCGCCACACCATCGCCATTTACGCCACCACCGAGCCCAACGAAGCGTTGGCCCTGGGCGGCACCACGACGATTCTTCATGAAGGCCGGGTGATTCAGAGCGGGCAGTCGTCCTCGGTCTATCACCAGCCGCAGTCAGTGCTGGCGGCCGAGCTGTTTTCCGAACCGCCGATCAACCTGATGCCGGGGCGCATTGCCGGCAATGAAGTGAGCTTCGCCAACTTCGTGCACTTCCCGCTGAACGTCGATCTGCGTCCGGTGGGCGAGGGCGAGTTTCGCTTCGGCGTGCGGCCCAGCCATATCTCGCTGGTGCCGAGTAACGACGACGACCTCGAGCTGGCAGTGACCGTCGAAGTCGCGGAAATCAGTGGCTCGGAAACCTTCCTGCACGTGCGCAACGAGCATTTCCTGTTGGTGCTGCACTTGCCCGGCGTTCACGAATACGACGTCGATGCGCCGATTCGCATCTACATCCCGACCCATAAACTGTTTGTGTTCGATGCGCAGGGGCGGCTGGTCCAGGCGCCGGGCCGGCGTGTCGCGAGGGTTGCCTGATGGCCGAAATCCGTTTGCAGAACCTCGCCCACAGCTACAGCAAATCCCCGGTGGGACCTGAGGATTATGCGATCCGCGAGATGGATCACATCTGGGAGCAGGGCGGAGCCTACGCCTTGCTTGGCCCCTCGGGCTGCGGCAAGTCGACCTTGCTCAATATCATCTCCGGGCTGCTCAGTCCGTCCCAGGGGCATGTGCTGTTCGATGGCAAAGCGGTCAACAACCTGACCCCGGAGAAGCGCAACATCGCTCAGGTTTTCCAGTTCCCGGTGGTCTACGACACCATGACGGTGTTCGACAATCTGGCCTTCCCGCTGCGCAATCAGGGCATGGCCGAGGCGAAAGTTCACAGCAAGGTGCAGGAAATCGCCGAAGTCCTCGACCTGCAGAATCTGCTGAGCAAAAAAGCCCGCAACCTCACCGCCGACGAGAAACAGAAAGTCTCCATGGGCCGTGGGCTGGTGCGTGACGATGTGTCGGCGATTCTCTTCGACGAGCCGCTGACGGTGATCGACCCGCACCTGAAGTGGAAACTGCGGCGCAAGCTCAAGCAGATTCACGAGCAGTTCAACATCACCATGGTCTACGTCACCCACGATCAGCTGGAGGCCTCGACTTTCGCCGACAAAATTGCGGTGATGTACGGCGGGCAGATCGTGCAGTTCGGTACGCCAAGGGAACTGTTCGAGCGACCCAGCCACACCTTCGTCGGCTACTTCATTGGCAGTCCGGGCATGAACCTGATCGACGTGCAGCCGCAACCGGGTGGCGTCGGTTTCGCGTCGACCCATCTGCCGTTGTCCGAGGCCATGCAGCAGCGCATTGCTGAATCGGAGTGGAAAACCCTGAAGGTCGGCATTCGTCCGGAGTTCATCCATGTGTGGGACGAAGCCTTTGATGACGCGTTGCGGGCAAACGTCGTACACGTGGAAGACCTCGGCACCTACAAGATCATGACCCTGAACCTTGATGGGGCTCCGCTGAAAGTGCGTCTGGCGGAAGACAAGCCGGTGCCACAAGGCACGGCGTACATCAGCTTTCCGGCGCAGTGGTTGATGGTCTATGCCGACGAGTTCCTGCTGGAGGCGCAAGCCCACGAGGTGCAGCGATGAACAAGGTGCAGAACAATAAAGCCTGGTGGCTGGTGCTGCCGGTGTTCCTGCTGGTGGCGTTCAGTGCCGTGATCCCGATGATGACGGTGGTCAACTACTCGGTGCAGGACATCTTCGACCAGTCCAGCCGCTACTTCGTTGGCGCCGACTGGTACAAACAAGTGCTGCTCGACCCGCGCCTGCACGACTCGCTGCTGCGCCAGTTCATCTATTCGGCCTGCGTGCTGCTGATCGAAATCCCCCTGGGCATCGCGATCGCCCTGACCATGCCGACCAAGGGCCGCTGGTCGTCGGTGGTGCTGATCATCCTGGCGATTCCGTTGCTGATCCCGTGGAACGTGGTCGGCACCATCTGGCAGATTTTTGGCCGGGCCGACATCGGTCTGCTGGGGGCGAGCCTCAAGGCCATGGGCATCAACTACAACTATGCGGCGAACACCATGGATGCCTGGGTCACCGTGCTGGTGATGGACGTCTGGCACTGGACGTCGCTGGTGGCGCTGCTGTGCTTCTCTGGCCTGCGGGCGATTCCGGACGTGTACTACCAGGCGGCGCGGATTGACCGGGCCTCGGCCTGGGCGGTGTTCCGGCACATCCAGTTGCCCAAGCTCAAGAGTGTGTTGCTGATCGCCGTGATGCTGCGCTTCATGGACAGTTTCATGATCTACACCGAGCCGTTCGTGCTCACCGGTGGCGGGCCTGGCAACGCGACGACCTTCCTCAGCCAAACCCTGACGCAGATGGCGATCGGGCAGTTCGACCTGGGGCCGGCCGCCGCGTTTTCGCTGGTGTACTTCCTGATCATCCTGTTGGTGTCCTGGCTGTTCTACACCGCCATGACTCACTCCGACGCCAACCGCTGAGGCCATCATGAGCAAGAGAAAGCTTGTTCCACTGCTGCTCTACATCCTGTTCCTGCTGGTGCCGATCTATTGGCTGCTGAACATGTCGTTCAAGAGCAACGGCGAAATCCTCGGCGGCCTGACGCTGTTCCCCCAGGATTTCACCCTCCACAATTACAAGGTGATTTTCACTGACCCGGCCTGGTACACCGGTTACCTCAACTCGCTGTACTACGTGAGCCTGAACACGGTGATCTCCTTGAGCGTGGCGCTGCCGGCGGCGTATGCGTTTTCGCGTTATCGCTTCCTTGGCGACAAGCACCTGTTCTTCTGGTTGCTGACCAACCGCATGGCGCCGCCAGCGGTGTTCCTGCTGCCATTTTTTCAGCTGTACTCGTCGATCGGGTTGTTCGACACGCACATCGCCGTGGCCCTGGCCCATTGCCTGTTCAACGTGCCACTGGCGGTGTGGATTCTCGAAGGCTTCATGTCCGGCGTGCCGAAGGAAATCGACGAAACCGCTTACATCGACGGCTACAGTTTCCCCAAGTTCTTCGTGAAGATTTTCATCCCGCTGATCGGCTCCGGCATCGGCGTGACGGCGTTTTTCTGCTTCATGTTTTCCTGGGTCGAACTGCTGCTGGCGCGAACCCTCACCTCAGTGAACGCCAAACCGATCGCGGCGGTGATGACGCGCACGGTCTCGGCGTCCGGCATCGACTGGGGCGTGCTGGCGGCGGCGGGGGTGTTGACCATCCTGCCGGGCATGCTGGTGATCTGGTTCGTTCGCAACCACGTGGCCAAGGGCTTTGCCCTGGGCCGGGTATGAGGAGCTGATGATGGAATGGATGAGTTGGACGGTCCCCACGGCGGCATTTTTTAGTGTCATCGGTTTGATCCTGGTGGGCATGACCACCTGGGAATTGCGTTCGCCGAGCATTCTGCGACGAGGTTTTTTGCCGATTGCCACCACCCGTGGCGATCGGCTGTTTATCGGTCTTCTCGGCAGCGCCTACCTGCATTTGCTGGTAATCGGCGTCACCGACTGGAGCATCTGGGTCGCCTTCGCGATGTCCCTGGTGTGGCTGTTGGCTGTGATGCGTTGGGGCTAGTCGAATCGCTCGGCAATGTTGCTCCGAAACTTAAACAGGAGGTCTCTATGTTCGACAAAAACAATAAGCTGCGACATAGCATTTCATTGGCAGCCATGCTGGCACTCAGCGGTTTGAGCGCATCGGCCTGGGCCGACGCCTATGAAGACGCGGCGAAGAAATGGATCGGCGCTGAGTTCAAACCGTCGACCCTGACGGCCGATCAACAACTGGAAGAGCTGAAGTGGTTCATCAAGGCCGCGGAGCCGTTTCGCGGCATGAGCATCAAAGTGGTCTCGGAAACCATCGCCACCCACGAGTATGAATCCAAGGTGCTGGCCAAGGCCTTCAGCGAGATCACCGGCATCAAGCTGACCCACGACTTGCTGCAGGAAGGCGACGTGGTGGAAAAGCTGCAAACCCAAATGCAATCGGACAAAAACATCTATGACGGCTGGGTCAACGACTCTGACCTGATCGGTACGCACTTTCGCTACGGCAAGACCGAATCGATCACCGACCTGATGGCCAACGAGGGCAAGAACTTCACCTCGCCGACCCTCGACATCAAGGACTTCATCGGCATCTCCTTCACCACGGCACCGGACGGCAAGATCTATCAATTGCCTGACCAGCAGTTCGCCAACCTGTACTGGTTCCGCGCCGACTGGTTCGAACGCGCAGACCTGAAGGCCAAGTTCAAGGAAAAGTACGGCTACGAGTTGGGCGTACCGGTGAACTGGTCGGCCTATGAAGACATCGCGAAATTCTTCAGTGAAGACGTCAAGGAAATCGACGGCAAACGCGTTTACGGGCACATGGACTACGGCAAGAAAGACCCGTCACTGGGTTGGCGTTTCACCGATGCCTGGTTTTCCATGGCCGGTGGTGGCGACAAGGGCATCCCCAACGGCTTGCCGGTGGACGAGTGGGGCATTCGCGTCGAGGACTGCCATCCGGTGGGCTCCAGCGTGACACGCGGTGGCGACACCAATGGTCCGGCGGCGGTGTTCGCCACCACCAAATACGTAGACTGGATGAAGAAGTACGCACCACCGGAAGCGGCGGGCATGACCTTCTCCGAATCCGGGCCGGTGCCCTCGCAAGGCAGCATCGCTCAGCAGATCTTCTGGTACACCGCATTCACCGCCGACATGACCAAACCGGGCTTGCCGGTGATGAATGCCGACGGCACGCCGAAATGGCGCATGGCGCCGTCACCGCGTGGACCGTATTGGGAAGAGGGGATGAAACTGGGTTATCAGGACGTGGGTTCCTGGACCTTCATGAAGTCCACGCCTGAGAAGCAAAAACTGGCGGCCTGGCTCTATGCGCAATTCGTGACGTCGAAAACCGTCTCGCTGAAGAAAACCATCGTCGGCCTGACCCCGATCCGCGAGTCGGACATCAACTCGCAAGCCATGACCGACCTGGCGCCGAAACTCGGTGGCCTGGTCGAGTTCTACCGCAGCCCGGCCCGCGTGCAATGGACCCCGACCGGGACCAACGTGCCGGACTATCCTCGCCTGGCACAACTGTGGTGGAGCCACATTGCTGAAGCCGCCAGCGGCGAGAAAACCCCGCAACAGGCGCTTGATGGTCTGGCCAAGGATCAGGACGCCATCATGTCCCGCCTTGAGCGCTCGAAAGCCCAAGCCACTTGCGCGCCGAAAATGAACCCGGAACGCGACGCGCAATACTGGTTCGACCAACCGGGTGCGCCTAAGCCGAAACTGGAAAACGAGAAGCCGAAAGGCGAAACCGTGAGCTATGCCGAACTGCTGAAATCCTGGGAGGCAGCGCGTAAGTAAGGAGGTTGTGTTGTGAAAGCGAACGGCACCGGAAGGTGCCGTTTTTTGTTGTCTGATCCACCGTCATCGCTCGCAAGCGAGCTCCTACAAGGGATTTCTGCCGCCCACATAATTTGCACCCACTGCCGGCCCACTGTAGGAGCGAGCAGGCTCGCTCTCACATGGGCAGTTATGCGTCGGCTTTTGGAAACCCCAACCGAAACACCGTCATCGTTCCCGGCAAACTCTGCACCTGTGCTACGCCCTGATGCAGGCTCATGATCGAGCGCACAATCGCCAGACCCAGTCCGGTGCTGCCTTGCGCACGAGATCGGCTGCTGTCGACCCGGTAAAAGCGCTCGAACAGATGCGGCAGATGCTGCGCTTCGATGCCGGTGCCGGGGTTGCTGACGAGCAGCGAAGCCTCTGTTGCGCCGCACTCGATCAGTAGTGAAACGGTTTCTCCGGGTGGACAGTGGCGCAGCGCATTGGACAACAGATTGGAGATCGCCCGTTGAATCATCAACCGGTCGCCCAGCACCCGCGCGCTGCCAACCACACTCAGATCGATCCGCTTCTCCTGGGCCGACAGCGCAAACAGATCGGCGACTTTCAGCGCTTCATCCTCCAGCTCGATCAACTCAAAAGGCGCGAGCGACTCCGGATGACTGACCTGCGCCAGAAACAGCATGTCGCAGACGATCCGAGCGACACGCTCCAACTCTTCAATGCACGACACCAATACATCTTTGTACTCTTCGGTCGTGCGTTCCCGGGACAGGGTTACCTGCGCCTTGCCCATCAGATTGTTGATCGGCGTGCGCAGTTCATGGGCCAGATCATCGGAGAACTGCGATAGCTGCTGCACACCGTTGTCGAGGCGGTGCAGCATGAAGTTGATGCCTTGCGCCAGTTCGCTCAACTCCTGCGGCATGTTTACCACCGACAGTCGATGGTCAAGATCCTGGGTCGATACCATCGCCGCCACTTTGCGAAACTCGCGCATCGGAGCCAGGCCTCGTTGCACCGTCACCCAGGCACTCAAGCCAATGAAGATCAGCAGCCAGGGCAACGCTATCAGCGTCGAGCGCAGATAGGCCCTGAGCAATGCCTGGTCGTGGGCATTGTCCATCGACAGCAACACCGGAACACTGGTGCCATCCTTGAGGCGAATCAGCTTTGACAGGGTGAGATATTTCGCGCCTTCAGCACCGGTGCTGTCGCTGTAGGTCAACTGATCGCTGGTCGCTCGCACGGCTTTGAGTTCAGGGCGTGGATCGACCATGCCGGTGCCGGACTTCAGCAGCGGGGAACGCTGGTTGCTTCGGTCGTAAATGGTCAACGTGAGATTGTCGTGGCCCATGACCTGATCGAGCAGGATATGCGGCTTCGAACTGATTTCACCGGGGTCGGTGTACAGCGACAGGCTGTGTTCAATCTGCTCCATCTTGCTGGCCAGACTGTCCCGGGAGAGCGTATTGAGCTCATGGGTCAGGGCGAAGTAAGCCAGTACTGCGAGGAACATCACCAACAGTGCCCCAAGAATACTCATGGTCAGTCCCAGCCGTAGCGACAGGCTCGCTGGTTTCATTCCCGCGCCTCCAGAACGTAACCGACGCCGCGCAAGGTGTGGATCAGCTTGCGGTCGAACGGATCGTCGATTTTCGCCCGCAAACGCCGTATCGACACTTCAACCACGTTGGTGTCGCAATCGAAGTTCATGTCCCACACCAGTGAAATAATCTGCGTGCGGGTCAGCACTTCGCCGGACTGACGCATCAGCAGATGCAGCAGGGCGAATTCCTTGGTGGTCAGGTCGATACGTTGCTCGCCGCGAAAGGCACGGTGACGACCCGGATCGAGCTCCAGATCGGCGACTTTCAGAACCTGCGGCACCGGGATGTTTTCACTGCGGCGCATCAGCGTGCGTACCCGTGCGAGCAGTTCGGGAAACTGGAATGGCTTGACCAGATAATCATCGGCGCCCAGGTCGAGACCACGAATCTTGTCGGCCAGACGACCGCGGGCAGTGAGCATCATCACCCGGGTGGAGTGCGTGTGACGCAGTTGTTCCAGCACGCCCCAGCCATCCATCTCCGGCAGATTCACGTCCAGGATCACCAGGTCATACGCCTGCTGTTGCGCCAAGTGCAATCCATCGGCGCCGGTGGCCGCGTGGTCAACGACATAACCACTTTCCGTCAGTCCCTGATGTAAGTATTCGGCAGCTTTAAGCTCGTCCTCGACGACTAGGATTCGCATGATTAATCACCACTTATATTTAATGGGTAAGTCACTAAGTCAGTCAGGAAAGTTTGTTGTTTTTGATAGAGCTTCCGAACGGGTTTATTGACGACACTGTGTTGTGGGTTTCAGATTTCCTGTAGAGGATTTCTTTGAGTGAGGGTGCGCAAGGTAAAGGCTGTAGTGGCTACAGAGTCAATGATCGACTGTGTCTCGAGCCCTGAAATCGGCCTTCTGCGACACCCTGACGCAGCGCGCCAGGCCAAAACACTCATTCGATTCATTAGAGGTGAACTGAGGCAAGTGCTGTTTGGCAGATAATGCTCGTGTATTTGTTTCCATGTATTGCTATATCAAGGTGAGCACTTCGCATCCTAGTGCAAAACAACTTCCATAAGCCGTGGATAACGGATTTGTAATCTTCCAGTCACCTTGTCGATAAGTTCAAAACTCTACCGTGGCGACAGTCTTGATTTAAAAAGGAAGTATTCCATTGCCCGGTTTAAGAGAACTGACGGCGCGATCACGCCTGAAAAAAACAGTAAGGGCGGTGACCGCCGGCTGCGCGTTACTGCTGGCGGGTTCGGGACTTGCGCAAGCATCGACACTGACCCTGGAACAAGCCCTGAAAACAGCGTTTGCCGGTAACCCCGACCTCGCGGCAGCCCAGTGGGAAATCGGCATCGCCGAAGGTGACCGCAAGCAGGCCGGGTTGATCCCCAACCCCGAAGTGTCGTGGGAGGCCGAAGACACCCGCCGCGATTCGCGCACGACCACGATGATGCTCAGCCAGCCGATCGAACTGGGCGGTAAACGCGGCGCACGAATCGATGTTGCGAGTCGCGCACAGGACGCGGCCGGAATCGAATTGGAGAACAAGCGCAATGCCCTGCGCGCCGATGTGATCCAGGCGTTCAACAGCGCTCAAACGGCGCAGCAACGCTTGCAGCTGTCCCGCCAATCGCTGCTACTCGCCGAGAACGGTTTGCGCGTGGTCAAGGGGCAGATCGATGCCGGAAAATCATCGCCGGTCGAAGGCACTCGGGCGCAAGTGCAGCTCTCGGAAGTGCGCCTGGAGCTGAGCCGCGCAGAACGTGATCAGGCCAATGCCTATCAGCAATTGGCGCAGGTGATGGGCGCACCGTTGCCGACATCGACCGCCGTGCAAGCCGTCACAAATAGCATGCCCAACGTGCCACCGCCGGCCCGTTTGCTTGCGCGTCTGAATGAAACCGCCGAACTGCGTCTGGCCAAATTGCAGATCGATCAGCGTGAAGCATCGCTGGGGCTGGAGAGGTCGCAACGCATCCCCGATCTGACGGTGAGCGTCGGCAGCCAGTACAGCGAAACCGACCGCGAGCGAGTCAACGTGGTCGGGCTTTCGATGCCGATTCCGTTGTTCAACCGCAATCAGGGCAACATTCTGGCCGCCGCGCGACGCAGCGATCAGGCCCGGGATTTGCGCAACGCCACCGAGCTGCGCCTGCGCACGGAAATTCAGACCACCCTTGAGCAATGGCAGACCGCCAATGACGAAGTCAAAGCGTTCAACCAGACGATTCTGCCCGCCGCACAAAGTGCGGTCGACAGTGCCACCCGCGGATTCGAAATGGGCAAGTTCGGCTTTCTCGACGTGCTCGACGCCCAGCGCACCCTGATCAGTGCCCGCAGCCAATACATCCAGGCAGTCAGTGAAGCGACAGACGCCCGGGTACGCATCGAACGCATCTTCGGCGACCTCGCCGCCAGCCCTTGAATTTCATCTTTTTGATTACTGCGCGGTGATAGGCGCAGAGGAGTTTGCATGGATAAAAAACTGATCGTTGTCGCACTGGCGACAATGGCGTTCGGCATTGGTATCGGTTCGATGTGGCCGGGCAATTCCGCCGTCGACGCCCATGCCGATGAAGCGGCGGAACAGGCGGATCACGCGGATCACGCTGAAGACGGCGCAGCCACTGACGGTGGACATGCCGAAGGCGAAGAAGGGCACCTGGCGTTGAGTGCCGAACAGATCGCTGCCGCCGGCATTCAACTGGTGCAATCGCGGGCGCAGAACATCAGCCTCGGCCTGCCGTTCCCCGGCGAAGTGCGTTTCGATGAGGATCGCACGGCTCACCTGGTGCCGCGCGTTCCTGGTGTTGTCGAGTCGGTATCGGTCAATCTCGGGCAAACCGTGAAGAAAGGCCAGTTGCTGGCAGTCATCAGCAGTCAGCAGATCTCCGATCAGCGCAGCGAACAGGCTGCGGCACAACGGCGCCTGGTGTTGGCTCGCACCACCTACGAGCGCGAGAAGAAACTGTGGCAGGACAAGATCTCAGCCGAGCAGGACCTGCTTCAGGCGCGCCAAGCGCTGGAAGAAGCCGAAATCGCCCTGACCAACGCCCGGCAAAAAATCAGCGTACTCAGCGGAAGCGTGGTTGCCACCGGCGGTAATCGCTACGAATTGCGTGCGCCGTTCGATGGTGTCGTGGTGGAAAAACACCTGACACCGGGGGAGGTCGTCGATGAAACCACCGCTGCCTTTACGCTCTCGGATCTGTCGCGAGTCTGGGTGACTTTCGGCGTTTCGCCCAAGGAACTGAGCAAGGTGCAAGTGGGCAAACCCGTTACCGTCAGCGCTCCGGAATTGAACGCCGAGGTTGCCGGCACCGTCAGCTACGTCGGCAGTCTTTTAGGCGAACAGACCCGCACCGCCACTGTTCGCGTCACCCTGGAAAACCCGCAAGGCTCCTGGCGTCCAGGCCTGTTTGTCACTGCGCTGGTCGCCACCGACAGCCGACAGGCGAACGTCGCCGTACCGGAAACCGCCATCCAGACCATCGAGGACAAACCCACGGTATTCGTGCGCACCGACGACGGCTTCAAAGCGCAAACGGTGGCGCTGGGACGAAGCGCGGCAGGTTTGGTGGAGGTCACCCAAGGGTTGGGGGCCGGCGTGCAAGTCGCGGCTGCCGGCAGCTTCGTTCTCAAGTCGGAAATGGGCAAAGCCTCGGCCGAACACGCTCACTAGCGCCTTCCCGTAAACGCCCACCGATCCGCCCCTCGACGAGACAGTTCTCATGTTCGAACGCCTGATCCAGTTTGCCATTGAGCAGCGCATCATCGTGCTGCTCGCCGTTCTGCTCATGGCCGGCCTCGGCATCGCCAGTTATCAAAAATTGCCGATCGACGCTGTGCCCGACATCACCAACGTCCAGGTCCAGATCAATACCGGCGCCGCCGGGTTCTCGCCCCTGGAAACCGAGCAACGCATCACCTTCCCGATTGAAACCGCCATGGCCGGTTTGCCGGCGCTGGAGCAGACCCGTTCGCTGTCGCGTTCGGGGCTGTCGCAGGTCACGGTGATTTTCAAGGACGGCACAGACCTGTTCTTCGCCCGCCAATTGGTCAACGAGCGTTTGCAGATCGCCAGGGAGCAATTGCCCGAAGGTGCGGAGGCGGTGATGGGGCCGATCTCCACCGGCCTCGGCGAGATTTTCCTGTGGACGGTGGAAGCACAGGAGGGCGCGCTCAAGGACGATGGCACGCCTTACACACCAACTGATCTGCGCGTGATTCAGGACTGGATCATCAAGCCGCAGTTGCGCAACGTCCCCGGTGTGGCCGAGATCAACACCATCGGCGGCTTCGCCAAGGAATACCAGATCGCGCCCGACCCGAAACGGCTGGCGGCGTACAAGCTGACCCTGACGGATCTGGTCACGGCGCTGGAGCGCAACAACGCCAACGTCGGCGCCGGTTACATCGAGCGCAGCGGCGAGCAGTTGCTGATTCGCGCGCCGGGGCAAGTGGCGAGTACCGAGGACATTGCCAACATCGTCATGGCCAATGTCGATGGCACACCGATCCGGGTCCGCAATGTCGCAACCGTGGACATTGGCCGTGAACTGCGCACCGGCGCTGCCACCGAAAACGGTCGTGAAGTGGTGCTCGGCACGGTGTTCATGTTGATCGGCGAAAACAGCCGCACCGTGTCGCAAGCCGTCGCCAGCAAGCTGGAGCAGATCAATCGCTCCTTGCCCAAAGGCGTGATCGCTGTCCCGGTCTACGACCGCACGCACTTGGTCGACAAAGCCATCGCCACGGTGAAGAAGAACCTGGTCGAAGGCGCGATTCTGGTGATCGCGATTCTGTTCCTGTTCCTGGGTAACATCCGTGCGGCGCTGATCACCGCGATGGTGATTCCGCTGTCGATGCTGTTCACCTTCACCGGGATGTTCAGCAACAAGGTCAGCGCCAACCTGATGAGCCTCGGCGCCCTCGATTTCGGCATCATCGTCGACGGCGCGGTGGTGATCGTCGAAAACACCCTGCGCCGATTGGCCCATGCACAGCAACATCACGGCCGATTGCTGACGCGATCCGAGCGTTTCCATGAAGTGTTCGCGGCGGCCAAGGAGGCGCGGCGGCCGCTGATTTTCGGTCAGTTGATCATCATGGTCGTGTACCTGCCGATCTTCGCCTTGAGCGGCGTCGAAGGGAAAATGTTCCATCCGATGGCGTTCACCGTGGTCATCGCATTGCTCGGCGCCATGCTGCTGTCGGTGACCTTTGTCCCGGCCGCGATCGCGCTGTTTGTCACCGGCAAGGTCAAGGAAGAAGAGGGGGCGGTCATGCGCGGCGCACGTCAGGTTTATGCGCCCGCGCTGACCTGGGTGATGTCCCATCGCGCCGTGGCGATGGGCGCGGCACTGGGCGTGATTGTATTGAGCGGCGTGCTGACCAGCCGCATGGGCAGCGAGTTTGTACCGAGCCTCAGCGAAGGCGATTTTGCCCTGCAAGCCTTGCGCGTGCCTGGCACGAGCCTCACACAATCGGTGGACATGCAGCAGCGTCTGGAAACCCTGATCCTCGAAAAAGTGCCGGAGGTCGAGCGGATGTTCGCCCGCACCGGCACCGCCGAAATTGCCTCCGATCCGATGCCGCCAAACATCTCCGACAGCTATGTGATGCTCAAGCCAAAAGACCAGTGGCCGGACCCGGATAAGTCCCGCGAAACCCTGATGGCCGAACTGCAACAAGCTGCCGCGATGCTGCCGGGCAGTAACTATGAGCTGTCGCAGCCGATCCAGTTGCGCTTCAACGAACTGATCTCCGGCGTGCGCAGCGATGTGGCGGTCAAGGTATTCGGGGATGACATGGCGGTGCTCAATGCTACGGCGACGAAAATTGCCGCGGCCATGCAGAAGGTGAAGGGTGCATCCGAGGTGAAGGTCGAGCAAACGACCGGGTTGCCGGTGCTGACCATCAACATCGACCGCGACAAGGCCGCGCGTTACGGGCTCAACGTCGGCGATGTGCAAGACACCATCGCGGTGGCGGTCGGTGGGCAGCAGGCGGGGACGTTGTATGAGGGTGACCGGCGTTTCGACATGGTGGTGCGCTTGTCCGATGCCATGCGCAAGGACATCGACGGCCTGTCGGCGCTGTTGATTCCAGTGCCGGCGCCGCTCAACGCGGCTGCCAACCAGATCGGTTTCATCGCGCTCAAAGACGTCGCCAGCCTCGACCTGGTGCTGGGGCCGAATCAAGTCAGCCGCGAAAACGGCAAACGGCTGGTGATCGTCAGCGCCAACGTGCGCGGACGGGATATCGGTACGTTCGTCGAAGAGGCGGGTGAAAAGATTGAACGCGATGTGCAGATTCCGGCGGGTTACTGGACCAGTTGGGGCGGGCAATTCGAGCAATTGCAGTCGGCGGCCAAGCGCTTGCAGATCGTGGTGCCGGTGGCATTGCTGCTGGTGTTTGGTCTGTTGTTCATGATGTTCAACAACCTCAAGGATGGTCTTCTGGTGTTCACCGGAATCCCGTTCGCGTTGACGGGCGGCGTCATGGCGCTGTGGCTTCGGGACATTCCGCTGTCGATCTCGGCGGGCGTCGGGTTCATCGCGTTGTCGGGGGTGGCGGTGCTCAACGGTCTGGTGATGATCGCGTTTATCCGCAACCTGCGGGAGGAGGGGCGTTCACTCTTTGACGCGATCAACGAAGGCGCGCTGA
Source organism: Pseudomonas sp. C32 (assembly GCF_030417915.1). NCBI lineage: Bacteria > Pseudomonadati > Pseudomonadota > Gammaproteobacteria > Pseudomonadales > Pseudomonadaceae > Pseudomonas > Pseudomonas sp. C32. Next base: position 291,395 of record NZ_JAUHUK010000004.1, read on the forward strand.
CACGACTGCGGCCGGTGTTGATGACGGCTTTGGTGGCGTCCCTGGGGTTCATTCCCATGGCCCTGGCCACCGGCACCGGGGCGGAAGTGCAGCGTCCGCTGGCGACGGTGGTGATTGGCGGGATTTTGTCTTCGACCATTCTGACGCTGCTGATATTGCCTGCGCTGTATCAGCTCGCCCATCGTCGCGAGGAAGATGAAACCCTCGCCAAATAAGTAATCCGCCTTGTAGGAGCGAGCCTGCTCGCGATAGCGATGGATCAGCCAGCATCATTGTCAGCTGACATTTTGTTATCGCGAGCAGTCTCGTTCCTGCAGTTTTTGTATCCGATCCGTAGAACAGCTCGCACATAACGGATATGTAATTTCGGCGCCACCGTCACGAAAGGTTCAGATTGTTACCTTGATCCCGTTAGTTAATTAAACGAGGAATCAAACATGAAAATTGTACAGATGGGTGCTTTTGTTGTGGCGTTGGCGATGTCTTCCCTGGTCATGGCCGAAGGCGGCGGCGACAGGACGTTCGAAAAAATGATGGCAGCCAATGAGCGTTCGATGGAGCAATTTGTCGCAAGGGAACAGGCGCGAGATTCCGTGGTTTCCAATGAAAAGCAGGACGACAAGAGCAAAGACTTGTAAGCGTGTCGCACTTGAACAAGCCCGTCATTGAGTCTCGATGGTGGGCTTTTTTATGAGCCGGATTTTGCAGGTACAGGGTATGAAGTTGATCAAATTGATTGCGTTCGCAGGGGTGATGTCGATATCCCTGAATGCGCTGGCTGAAGGTGGAGGTGACAGGACGTTCGAGAAAATGCTCGATGCCAACACCAAGGCCATGCAGCAGTACGCCGCCAGCCGGGGCAAGCCGGTACCGGTGGTGCGCGACTATGAATACGGGATGGAACTGGATGTGGTGAAAGTGGTGAGCGTTGTACGGCCTGCGGTGGCGTGTGCTGTGGTGCCGGCGGCGATGACTTATGAGGACTCCCGGGGGCAACTTAATACGATCAAGTACAGCGTGGCGGGAGACTGTCGCAAGCGCGGCGGCTGACACCAAATTTTTGCAGGAGTGTTATTCAGAATGGAATGCGCGAAAAAAAGGCGCCCCGAAGGACGCCAAAAGATTCACCTCTTACCAAAGGAGCCAGGAGCTTCTAAAGGTGAATGGGTATGAACAGCGAAGTCAGAGAACGGCCAACGGATACTCGACAATCACCCGGACTTCATTCAGGTCCGATTCGAACGCCGTGGCGCGGGTAGTGGCCTGACGCAGGCGCAGCGACAGATCTTTCAATGAGCCGCTCTGCACGACGTATTTGACTTCGACGTCGCGCTCCCAGCGCGTCTGATCGGTCAATGGGTTGCCATCGGCATCGCGGCGCATGTACACCGAGTTGGCGTTGGAATAGTCGGCATCGCTGCCACGGGCGTAACGGGTCATGAACGACAGTCCCGGAGTGCCATAGGTGGTCATGTCGAGGTCGTAGCGCGCCATCCAGGAACGCTCTTTGGGCGAGTTGAAGTCGCTGTACTGGATGGAGTTGTCGAGGAAGATCGAATCGGACAGGCGCAGATAGTCGAAGTCGTCATTGCCATTGTTTTGCTGGTGCGACAGCGCGACGGAGTGGGCGCCCAGTTTTACCCCGACCCGGCCGCTCCAGATGTTGTTGTCGAATTCGCCGAGCAGTTGCTTGCCTTCATCGACAGCCTTGTAATAGGTCAAGCCGCCGAACAACGCTAGATCATTGGCAAGCGGGTAAGTCCAAGTAGTGCCTGCGTAATACTGATTCCAGGCATCCTTGAGGCGACTGGAGTACAGGCTGAAGCTGAGGTTTTTGTTCAGCTCGTAGTCGCCACCGAAGTAGGCGATCCAGGGTGAATCGACCGGGCCGCCATAATAGGTCTCGAAATTCTCGTTCATATCACTGGAGTCCGGTTGGCTCATCGCGTGCAGGCGACCGCTCTGTATCGACAATCCATCGATACTGTTGTTGCTCGCGAGGACACCCTGAAAGCTTTGCGGCAACAGCCTGGAATCTCCCGATGCGACGACCGGGGCGGTGGGAAAGACATCACCGATCTTTATTTCCGTATCAAAGGCGCGCACTTTGGCGGCGCCACCCACCTTGGTGTATTCGTCCTGCGCCTGCCCCTCATTATTGACGGGCATAACGTTGCCACCGTTGCGACCGTCGCCGGTATCGAGCTTCATGCCGATCATCGCAAATGCATCGACACCCACCCCGAAAGTGCCTTGGGTATAACCGGATTCGAACTTTGTGATAATCGCGTGCGCCCAGGTTTCGGAATATCCATTACCGGTTGAGGCGGACTGGCCTTTGCGGTAATCACGATTGAAATAGAAGTTGCGGTTGAGCACCGTCAGGCTGCTGCCCTCGATAAAGCCCTCGGCTTTATCTTGCGCAAAGACCATGGACGGCCCGGAGCCGATAACCATCGCTAATGCGGCTATCGACAATTTTGTTCTGTTAACCATCAAACACTCCTTGGGTTCGGCAGAGAGCATGCGTGCCCGGGCGTGAGCTTTATTGTTCGGCGGGAGGCTTGGCACCGCCCACCGGGTCGCCGGGTGACATCGTTGCAATCGGTGGATAACGCCAAGGTGATGAGGGGATTACAATTTCGTCATGTGAGTGGGCGAACTCAGAGGGCAGGGCGGTAACAAATCCCCCAAACGCAAAAACGGCACCCGAAGGTGCCGTTTTGGATGTTTACGCAGTTCCGGAATCGGCAAGCCTCAAATCCATCGGGGCGAGGGGCTAAACCAAAATGGCCAAGGAGGTGTATTGGGTCAATATCGGATCTGCGGTGAGCAACTTCATCGGTTCCGTCATGGCGGTTGCCACAATGAGCCGGTCGAACGGGTCGCGATGATGTGACTCCAGATCTTTCACCGCAATGGCGTGTTCCGCTGAAACAGGCAATTCAATGAATCCGCTTTCAACGCAGTATTGCCGGATTTCCTCCAGATCAACGCTCAGCTTGCCCAGACCTGTCTTTATCGCCATTTCCCAGAAAGAAGCGGTGCTGACATAAACTTCAGCGGCGGTATTAATGAGTTGTCGGGCTTTGCCAGATAATCTCTGATCGTCGGCGAGTGCCCAGAGTAGAACATGGGTATCGAGCAAAATCCTCATGGTTGCTGCCCTTCGAAGGCCTCCAGCAAATCGTCCGGCAGGGCGGTATCGAAGTCGTCGGAAAGGACGAGCTTGCCTTTCATCGCACCAATTCGTTGTCCGCGTGGTCGCTCCACGGGAACCAGTCGGGCAAGTGGCCGGCCGTGTTTGGCGATCGTGATGATTTGGCCGGCGGCAGCGTCATCGACGAGTTTGGACAGATTGTTTTTAGCTTCGGCCAACGGAACGATGATCATGGCTTCTCTCCTGAATTCTGGACAAATATAGCCAGAATTCATGGCGCCGACAAAGGCAAGCTGCTGATAAGTCAAATCGTCATGTGTCGAGTTGGGTGAGTAATCAATCCTGCTGTCACGCAACGTAAAGACTTCCCGTTTCATGGATTGCTCCGAATGGCTTTTCACGCACCATAGCGAACGGTAGCGATGATCGGCAGTCAGCTATTCCATACCGTCGCTCAAGCATTTTCTTAAAATGGGTGGGGAAAAAAGCAAAAAAAATCACAGCCTGCGGCAACTCCTACAGGGTATACACCATCCCGGCGTAGGAGCTTGCCGCAGGCCGCGATCTTTTGATCTTTGATCCCAAACGCAGAAACGGCACCCGAAGGTGCCGTTTCTGTTTGTTACCGAAGTCGCTTAAGCGATCAACCCGCCAGGCCCGATTGCTGAACCAGGGTCAGCAGCGGTTGTGGGTAGACGCCGAGGAAGAACGCGACGAGGGCGATAGCCAGCAGCATCACGCCGCCTGCTTTCTGTTCCCAGTGCAGTTGCGCATCGTGGCGACGCAGGTTCGGTTCGATCAGGAACAGGGTGACCATCACACGCAGGTAGTAGAACACGCCGATGGCGCTGCCCAGTACCAGCGAACCGACCAGCCACCATTGATGCGATTCGACACCGGTGGCGATGATGTAGAACTTGCCGATGAAGCCCGCGGTCAGCGGGATACCGGCCAGGGACAGCATCATCACGGTCAGCACGGCGGTCAGGTACGGACGGCGCCAGAACAGGCCGCGGTATTCGTACAGGGCATCCGCGTCACGGCCGTTGTACGGCGAGGACATCAGGGTGATCACGCCGAAGGCGCCGAGGCTGGTGATCACGTAGGTGACCAGGTACACGCCGATGGCTTCCACGGCCAGACCCTTGCTCGCCACCAGGGCGATCAGCAGGTAACCGAAGTGGGCGATGGACGAGTAACCCAGCAGACGCTTGAGGTTGCTCTGGGTCAGCGCCAGCAGGTTACCGAACAGGATCGACGCGATGGCGATGATGGTCAGCACGTCGCTGAGTACGCCGCTGCTCGCCGCTGGCGAGATCTGGAACAGACGCACCATCACGGCGAACACGGCCACTTTGGATGCGGTTGCCAGGAACGCTGCGACCGGCGCCGGAGCACCCTCGTAAACGTCCGGCGTCCAGAGGTGGAACGGCACCAGCGACAGCTTGAACGCCAGACCGATCAGCATCATGCCCAGGCCCAGTTGTGCCAGCGAGCTTGGCAGACCGGTAGCTGCCAGCGCCTGACCGATACCGACGAAGCTCAGGGAGCCGGAGTCAGCGTAGAGCAGGGCCATACCGAACAACAGGAACGCGGAACCTGCCGCCGACAGCACCATGTACTTGATACCGGCTTCCAGCGAACGCTTGTTGAAGAAGGCGTAAGCCACCAGACCGTAGACCGGCACCGACAGCAGTTCCAGACCGATGAACAACCCGGCCAGGTGCTGCGCGCTGACCAGAACCAGGCCACCGGCGGCAGCCATCAGGATCAGCAGGTACAGTTCTTCACGGTTGCCCGGGTAACCCGAACCGCCATCGCCGAGGTAGGCGTGGGCGAGGGTCACACAGGCGAGGGTGGCGACCAGGATCAGCGCCATGTACAGGCAAGCGAAGGTGTCGATCTGCAGCAATGGCGTCACGGCCAGGGGCGCGACTTTCAGGGCCGGCAGGATCGACAGCAAAGCCAGGTTCAGACCCGCCACCGACAGCAGGAAGGTCTGGGAGTGGTTGCGGCGCCAGGCGATCGCCAGCATCACCACGATGATCGTGGCGCTGGTGATCAACAACGGCGCAAGCGCGATAAAGTGTTGAGTCGTGAATTCCATAGCGCTCTTACCGGGCCGAAGCGAGTTGAGTGAAGGCGGTGCCGAGCCACTGCTGCACGCCATGCATCGTAGCGGCAGAGGTATCGAGGAACGGTTGTGGGTACACGCCGATGTAGATCAGCAGTGCAGCCAGACCGACCACCATGATCAGTTCGCGACCGTCCATGCCATGCAGCACCGCGTCCGATTTGGACGGGCCGAAGTAGGCACGGTGAATCATGATCAGCGAGTAGACCGAACCGAACACCAGGCCGGACGTCGCGATGATGGTGACCAACGGCGCAGCAGGGAAGGTACCGATCAGGATCAGGAACTCACCGACGAAGTTACCGGTGCCCGGCAAGCCCAGCGACGCGGCTGCGAAGAACAGGCTCAGGGCCGGCAGGTAAGCGATCTTCGACCACAGGCCACCCATTTCACGCATGTCGCGGGTGTGGGTGCGTTCGTACAGCTGGCCACTCAGGATAAAGAGTGCGGCTGCCGACAGACCGTGCGCCAGCATCTGCATCACTGCACCTTGCAGTGCCAGTTGGCTGCCGGAGTAGATGCCGATCAGTACGAAGCCCATGTGGGAAACGGACGAGAAGGCAATCAGACGCTTGATGTCGGTTTGCGCGAACGCCAGGAACGCACCGTAGAAGATCCCGATCAGACCCAGGGTCATGGCAATCGGCGCGAACTCGGCCGAAGCGTTCGGGAACAGTGGCAGGGCGAAACGCAGCAGGCCGTAGGCCGCGGTCTTCAGCAAGATACCGGCGAGGTCGACGGAACCTGCGGTCGGCGCCTGGGCGTGAGCGTCAGGCAACCAGGAGTGGAACGGTACGACTGGCAGCTTGACCGCGAAGGCGATGAAGAAGCCGAGCATCAGGATGTACTCGGTGGTCATCGACATCTTGGTCTTCAACAGGTCGGCGTAGTTGAAGGTAATCACGCCGGTGTTGTTGAAGTTGACCAGTACCAGGCCCAGGATCGCCACCAGCATGATCAGGCCGGAAGCCTGAGTGAAGATGAAGAACTTGGTCGCCGCGTAGATCCGGGTTTTCTTGCCGTCCGAAGAACTGTGACCCCAGAGCGCGATGAGGAAATACATCGGCACCAGCATCATTTCCCAGAAGAAGAAGAACATGAACAGATCGAGGGCGAGGAACACGCCGACGACACCGCCCAGGATCCACATCAGGTTCAGGTGGAAGAAGCCAACGTGACGCTGAATTTCTTTCCACGAGCAGAGTACCGACAGGACACCCAGCAGACCGGTCAGCAGGATCATCAGCAGCGACAGGCCGTCGAGGGCCAGGTGCACGCTGATGCCGAAACGCTGGATCCAGACATGCTTGAACTCAAGCACCCAGGTCGGATCGGCGCCAGGCGCCGGAGCAAATGAATAGTCGCCCTGGGCCCACAGCCAGAGGCCGAGTGCGAGTTCCAGGGACATGGTCAACAGCGCAATCCAGCGCGGGAGGGTAGAGCCGAAGCGCTCACCCATCCAGCACAGCAGGCCGCCGATGAAGGGAATCAGGATTAGCCAAGGCAGAATCATGACGGGCTCGTTTCCTTTCGCAAATTCGCAAGGTTCATATCAGACCGCTACCAGCACGACGGCGCCAATGACCAGCACGGCACCCGCAGCCATCGAGGCGGCATACCAACGCAGTTGACCGGTCTCGGTACGGCTCAGGGCGGTGTGACCGCCTTTGGCCATGCGCGGGATCAAACCGATGGTCTGATCGAGCGGGTCATTGCGCAGGATGTGGCTGATCGCCAGGTAAGGTTTGACGAACAGTTTGTCGTAGATCCAGTCGAAGCCCCAGGCAGCGAACCACCAGGCCGAGAGGAAACGGCCGATGCCGCTGTTGGCGATGGCGGTGACGAAGCGACGCTTGCCGAGGAACAGCAGCGCGGCCAGCAGGATACCGGCCAGGGCGATGGCGCCCGAGGCGATTTCCAGACTGTGCTTGGCTTCGCCGCCGGCATGGCCGACGCTTTGCGGCAGCACGCCGTGCAGCGGTGGAACGATCATCGCGCCGATGAAGGTCGACAATACGATCAGCACCGACAGAGGCAGCCAGTGGGCGATGCCGTGACCGGCGTGGGCTTCGGTCTTCGCTTCACCATGGAACGCGATGAAGATCAGGCGGAAGGTGTACAGCGAGGTCATGAACGCGCCGACCAGACCTGCGTAGAGCAGACCGTTGTTGCCGCTGGCGAACGCTTCCCAGAGGATTTCGTCCTTGGAGTAGAAGCCTGCGGTGACCAGAGGCAGGGCCGCTAGGGCCGCGCCGCCGACGATGAAGCTGGCGTAGGCCAGTGGCAGTTTCTTCCACAGACCGCCCATCTTGAAGATGTTCTGCTCGTGGTGGCAGGCAACGATTACCGCACCGGAAGCAAGGAACAACAGCGCCTTGAAGAAGGCGTGGGTCATCAGGTGGAAGATCGCGCCGTCCCAGGCACCAACGCCCAGGGCCAGGAACATGTAGCCGATCTGGCTCATGGTCGAATAGGCGAGGATGCGCTTGATGTCGGTCTGGACCAGGGCAGCGAAGCCCGCCAGAACCAGGGTCACGCCGCCAACGATGCCCACCAGGTGCAGGATTTCCGGCGCCAGGGTGAACAGGCCGTGGGTACGGGCGATCAGGTAGACACCGGCGGTCACCATGGTTGCGGCGTGGATCAGTGCCGAAACCGGGGTAGGACCAGCCATCGCATCCGCCAGCCAGGTTTGCAGCGGCAGTTGTGCGGATTTACCGACAGCACCACCGAGCAGCATCAGGGTGGCCATGACCATCCAGAAGTCGCCGGCCTGGAATTTCTGCGGTGCCAGCACCAGCAGTTCCTGAACGTTCAGCGTGCCCAGCTGGGCAAACAGAATGAACAGGCCGATGGCCATGAACACGTCACCGATACGGGTCACGATGAAGGCTTTGAGTGCGGCGTTACCGTTGTTGCGGTTGCTGTAGTAGAAACCGATCAACAGGTACGAGCACAGGCCCACGCCTTCCCAGCCGAAGTACAGGAACAACAGGTTATCGCCGAGCACCAGGAACAGCATGCTGGCGATAAACAGGTTGGTGTACGCGAAGAAACGCGAGTAACCGTCTTCACCGCGCATGTACCAGGACGCGAACAGGTGGATCAGGAAGCCGACGCCGACAACCACGCCGAGCATGGTCACGGAAAGGCCGTCCAGATACAGCGCGAAGTTCGGCGTGAAGCCTTCCACCGCCATCCACTGCCACAACACCTGGGTGTAGTGACCGCCTTCCGGCGGGGCGACGTTGAATTGCCAGATCACGTAGGCGGTGACGATCGCCGACAGACCGATGGAACCCACGCCGATCAGTGCGGCCAGGTTTTCCGAGATGCGTCCCCGAGAGAACGACAGCAGCAGGAAACCAATGAGAGGGAATACGAAAGTCAGAAAGAGTAGGTTCATCCGCGCATCTCACTGGCAGCGTCGATATCGAGCGTGTGGAAGCGGCGATACAGTTGCAGCAGGATCGCCAGGCCAATACTGGCCTCGGCGGCTGCCAGGCTGATCACCAGGATGAACATGATCTGTCCATCCGGCTGCGCCCAGCGGCTACCGGCCACGATGAACGCGAGTGCAGAGGCGTTCATCATCACTTCAAGACTCATCAGCACGAAGAGGATGTTGCGGCGGACCATCAGGCCGACCAGACCGAGGCAGAACAGGATGCCGGCGACCGCCAGACCATGCTCCATAGGGATAGCAGGCATCGTCATTGCTCCTTGGCTTCGTTGCGGCCCAAGTGGAACGCCGTGACGGCTGCAGCGAGCAGCAGCATCGAGGCGAGTTCGACCACCAGCAGGTAAGGACCGAACAGGCTGATGCCCACGGCCTTGGCGTCTACGGTGGTGTGGCCGATGGCTTCACCGGTCTGGTGGGAGAACAGCACATACAGCAGTTCTACCAGCAGCAGCGCAGCGAGCAGGACCGGGCCACCCCAGATACCGGGCTTGAGCCAGACGCGCTCTTGCTGAACCGAGGCCGGGCCAAGGTTCAGCATCATCACCACGAACACGAACAGCACCATGATGGCGCCAGCGTAGGCGATCACTTCCAGGACACCGGCAAACGGTGCGCCGAGGGCGAAGAACGTCATGGCCACGGCGATCAGCGAAATGATCAGGTAGAGCAGGGCGTGCACAGGGTTGGTGTTGGTGATCACGCGAAGCGTGGACACCACAGCGATACCCGATGCGAAATAGAAAGCGAATTCCATCTTTCTTCCTTAAGGCAGCAAGCTCTTCACGTTGATCGGTTCGGCTTCATTTTGCGCGGAGCCTTTCGGCTTCCCGGCAATCGCCATACCTGCAACACGATAGAAGTTGTAATCAGGGTTTTTGCCGGGGCCGGAGATCAACAGATCTTCTTTCTCGTAAACCAGGTCCTGACGTTTGAACTCGGCCATTTCGAAATCCGGCGTGAGCTGGATCGCGGTGGTCGGGCAGGCTTCCTCGCAGAGGCCGCAAAAGATGCAGCGCGAGAAGTTGATGCGGAAGAAGTCCGGGTACCAGCGACCATCTTCGGTTTCAGCTTTCTGCAGCGAGATGCAACCGACCGGGCACGCCACGGCGCACAGGTTGCACGCTACACAGCGCTCTTCACCGTCGGGGTCGCGGGTCAGGACGATACGCCCACGGTAGCGCGGCGGCAGGTAGACCGCTTCTTCCGGGTACTGCAGCGTGTCGCGCTTGCGGAAGGCGTGGCCGAAAATCATCACCAGGCTGCGAAGCTGGGTGTAGAAGCCATGCACGATGTCAAATATGTACTTCATGATTCTCTATCCTCACTGAGCCGCGACGGCGGGCGTGTTGAGCAACACGATCGCAGCGGTCACCAGCATGTTGACGAGGGTCAGCGGCAAGCAGAACTTCCAGCTGAAATCCATCACTTGGTCATACCGTGGGCGCGGAATCGAGGCGCGCAACAGAATGAAGATCATGATGAAGAACGCGGTTTTCAGTGCGAACCAGATGAACGGGATCTGCGGCAGGATGCCGAACGGACCGTGCCAGCCACCGAAGAACAAGGTCACCAGCAGCGCCGAGATCAGCACGATGCCGATGTACTCGCCGACGAAGAACATGCCCCATTTCATGCCGGCGTATTCAATGTGGTAACCGTCGGCCAGTTCCTGTTCCGCTTCCGGCTGGTCGAACGGGTGACGGTGAGTCACGGCAACGCCAGCGATGAAGAAGGTCAGGAAACCGAAGATCTGCGGAATGATGAACCACAGGTTCTGCGCTTGGTATTCAACGATGTCACGCATGTTGAACGAGCCGACCTGGATCACGATGCCCATCAGCGACAGGCCCATGAACACTTCGTACGACACGGTTTGTGCCGAGGCCCGCAAGCTGCCCAGCAGGGCGAACTTGTTGTTGCTCGACCAACCGGCGAACAGCACCGCGTAGACCGACAGGCCAGCCATGGCGAAGAAGAACAGGATGCCGATGTTGATGTCCGCCACGCCCCAGGTCGGGGTGATCGGGATGATCGCGAAGGCAATCAGCAGGGCGCTCATGGCGACTACCGGTGCCAGGGTGAAGATCATCTTGTCGGCGAATGGAGGCGTCCAGTCTTCCTTGAAGAACATCTTGATCATGTCGGCGGCGATCTGGAACGCGCCGAACGGACCCACGCGGTTCGGACCGTAACGGTCCTGCCAGAGGGCGAGCAAGCGACGCTCGACCCAGCTGAGCAGGGCGCCGCAGACCACCACGGCGAGCAGAATCACCACGGCCTTGAGGACCGCGATGATCACGTCGATCACTTCAGGAGTGAACCAGGTCATTGAGCTGCCTCCTGCAGACCGTCAACGGATTTACCGAAAATCGCTGGCGGAATGCCGGCGATGCCCGCAGGCAGTGCGACCAGACCGGCGCCCAGCTCTTCGTTGATGCGCAGCGGCAGACGCAGGGTCTGGCCAGCCACGTTCAGGCTCAGCATGGCACCGTCGTTGACGCCCAGACGGTCGGCTTCGGACTTGGCCAGTGCAACATAAGCCGCCGGAATGCGTTCCTGAACCGGAGCGGCTTTCGAAGAGTTCTCTTCGCTGCCGAACAGGTGGAAGAACGGCACAACCTGCCAGGTACCTGGAGCAGGGTTGAACGCGCGCGGAACACAGGAGAACCAGTTCAGCGAATCACCAGCGCTTTCGATCAGGCGGGTGCCTGGGTCGCCAGCGCGGATGTGACCACCGACTTCGTCCTGGAACTTGTTCCAGGCTTGCGGCGAGTTCCAGCCCGGAGACCAGGCGAATGGCACTTGCTGACGCGGTTCGGCCGAGCCCGAGTAACCTTCCATCGAGAAGGCAAACGCGGTGTCCTTGTCCTGCGGGGTACGCGGTTCGTGCACGCTGATGTCGGCGCGCATGGCGGTACGACCGGAGTAACGCAGCGGTTCGCGGGCCAGTTTCATACCCTTGATGCGGAACGCGGCGGACGGTGCGGCATCGACAATGCGATTGAGGATCGAAGTGCTCGAAGCAACGGCAGCGGTGACGTGGTCCAGCTGGGTCCAGTCAATCGGCTGGTTCAGCAGGGTGGCGCGCAGGGCATGCAGCCAGCGCCAGCCTTCGTGAACCAGGATGCTCGCGTCCATGTACTTCGGATCGAAGACCTGGAAGAAGCGCTGGGCGCGACCTTCCTGGCTGACCAGAGTGCCGTCGCCTTCAGCGAAGCTGGCGGCTGGAAGAACCAGATGCGCGCGATCGCTGGTGGCGGTCTTCTGATGGTCGGCGACGATCAGCACTTTGGCAGCGGCCAGGGCAGCATCGACCTTGGCTTTATCGGTGCGGGTGTACAGATCGTTTTCCAGCACGACAATGGCGTCGGCACGGCCAGAGATCACGGCTTGCAGCGCGGCATCGACCGATTCACCACCGAGCATGGCCAGGCCGAGGCTGTTGGCCTCCGGCACGATCAGGCTGATGGAACCGTTCTTCTCGCGCAGCTTCAAGGCTTTGGCGATGTTCGCGGCGGCTTCGATCAGGGCTTTGGAGCCCAGGGAAGTACCGGCGATGATCAGCGGGCGCTTTGCCGCGAGCAGGGCGTCGGCGATGCGCTTGGCCAGTTCGAGGGCTTCGGCGTCCAGGCCTTCAACGGCCGGTGCGCTGGCGTCGAGGGCGTGAGCCACGGCGAAACCGATGCGGGCCAGATCGTCTGGAGCGGCGTGAACGCACTCTTCGGCGATGTCGTCGAGCTTGGTTTCAGCCAGGCTGGCGATGAACAGCGGGTTCATCGCGTGCTGACCGATGTTCTTCACCGCAGCGTCGAGCCAAGGCTGAACGCGCATGGCGTCGGCCATGTCTTCAGCTTTGCCTTTGACCGATTGACGCAGGGACAGGGCCATGCGCGCAGCAGTCTGGGTCAGGTCTTCACCGAGGACGAACACGGCGTCGTGGTCTTCGATGTCGCGCATGTTCGGCACTGGCAGCGGGCTGTCTTTGAGCACTTGCAGGACCAGTCGGATGCGCTCCAGTTCGGACGCTTCGATACCGGAGTAGAAGTGCTCGGCACCGACCAGCTCGCGCAACGCGTGGTTGCTTTCGAGGCTGGCGCGAGGCGAACCGATACCGACGATGTTGCGACCGCGCAGCAGATCGGCGGCTTTATCCAGCGCTTCGTCGAGGCTCAGCTTGGCGCCGTTGGCCAGCAATGGCTGACGTGGGCGGTCTTCGCGGTTGACGTAGCCATAGCCGAAACGGCCACGGTCGCACAGGAAGTACTGGTTCACCGAACCGTTGAAACGGTTTTCGATGCGACGCAGTTCGCCGTAACGCTCGCCCGGGGAAATGTTGCAACCGCTGGAGCAGCCATGGCAGATGCTCGGCGAGAACTGCATGTCCCACTTGCGGTTGTAGCGCTCGGAGTGAGTCTTGTCGGTGAACACGCCGGTCGGGCAGACCTCGGTGAGGTTGCCGGAGAACTCGCTTTCCAGGGTGCCGTCTTCAACTCGACCGAAGTACACGTTGTCGTGGGCGCCGTACACACCGAGGTCGGTGCCGCCAGCGTAGTCTTTATAGAAGCGCACGCAGCGGTAGCAAGCGATGCAGCGGTTCATCTCGTGGGAAATGAACGGGCCCAGTTGCTGGTTCTGGTGGGTACGCTTGGTGAAGCGGTAACGGCGCTCATTGTGGCCGGTCATTACCGTCATGTCTTGCAGGTGGCAGTGACCGCCTTCTTCACAGACCGGGCAGTCGTGAGGGTGGTTGGTCATCAACCATTCAACAACACTGGCGCGGAAGGCCTTGGACTCTTCATCTTCGATGGAGATCCAGGTGCCGTCGGTGGCAGGCGTCATGCAGGACATCACGATACGACCACGGGTGTCGTTCTCGTCGGTGTACTGCTTGACTGCGCACTGGCGGCAAGCGCCAACGCTGCCTAGGGCAGGGTGCCAGCAGAAATAAGGAATATCGAGGCCTAGCGACAGACATGCCTGTAACAGGTTGTCTGCCCCATCGACTTCGAGCTCTTTGCCGTCTACGTGGATAGTGGCCATGGTTCAAGTTCTTCGTTGGCCCGGTGTCAGCGGGCGTGGCTAATGGAATCTTGTTATCCGCGTGAATCAACACAGCCGTTAAAGGCGTCATCACACGAAAAGCGAAGGGCACGGACCCTTCGCCTTTTTTAAGCGTTTACGCGCCGACTACGATCGGCCTTGCCAGAGGCGGGACGGCGGCGCTGACAGGCGCGATACCGGCTTCGAACTCTGGACGGAAGTATTTGATTGCGCTGCCCAACGGCTCCACGGCGCCCGGTGCGTGAGCACAGAACGTCTTGCCTGGGCCGAGGAAGCCGACCAGACCCAGCAGGGTCTCGATGTCGCCTGGCTGGCCTTCGCCATTCTCGATGGCCATCAGCAGCTTGACGCTCCATGGCAAGCCATCGCGGCACGGGGTGCAGAAGCCACAGGATTCGCGGGCGAAGAACTGCTCCATGTTGCGCAGCAGGGACACCATGTTGACGCTGTCGTCCACCGCCATGGCCAGGCCGGTACCCATACGGGTGCCCACTTTGGCGATGCCGCCGGCGTACATTTGTGCGTCCAGGTGTTCCGGCAACAGGAAGCCGGTACCAGCGCCGCCAGGCTGCCAGCACTTGAGCTTGTAACCGTCGCGCATGCCGCCAGCGTAGTCTTCGAACAGCTCGCGACCGGTGACGCCGAACGGCAGTTCCCACAGGCCCGGGTTCTTGACCTTGCCGGAGAAGCCCATGAGCTTGGTGCCCATGTCTTCGCTGCCTTCACGGGCCAACGATTTGTACCAGTCCACGCCGTCGGCAATGATTGCCGGCACGTTGCACAGGGTTTCAACGTTGTTCACGCAAGTCGGCTTGCCCCACACGCCAACGGCGGCAGGGAAGGGCGGCTTGGAGCGCGGGTTGGCACGGCGGCCTTCGAGGGAGTTGATCAGCGCGGTTTCTTCACCGCAGATGTAACGCCCGGCACCGGTGTGGACGAACAGCTCGAAATCGAAGCCACTGCCCAGGATGTTCTTGCCCAGCAGGCCTGCTGCCTTGGCTTCTTCCACGGCACGGTTCAGGTGCTTGGCGGCGGTGGTGTATTCGCCACGCAGGAAGATGTAGCCACGGTAGGTTTTCAGTGCGCGGGCACTGATCAGCATGCCTTCGATCAGCAGATGGGGCAGTTGCTCCATCAGCATGCGGTCTTTCCAGGTGTTCGGCTCCATTTCATCCGCGTTGCACAGCAGGTAGCGGATGTTGATGGATTCGTCCTTGGGCATCAGGCCCCACTTCACGCCAGTGGGGAAGCCTGCACCGCCGCGACCCTTGAGGCCGGCGTCTTTCACGGTCTGGACGATGTCGTCCTGAGCCATGTCGGCGAAAGCCTTGCGCGCAGCAGCGTAACCGTTCTTGGCTTGGTACTCGTCGAGCCATACGGCTTCGCCGTCGTCACGCAGACGCCAGGTCAGCGGATGAGTCTCGGCCGAACGCTTGATGCGGTTGGCCGGACCGAAAGAAGTCAGGGTCATACGTAGCCCTCGAGCAATTTGGCAACGCCTGCTGGCTGCACATCACCGAACGTGTCGTCGTCGATCATCAACGCCGGCGCCTTGTCGCAGTTGCCGAGGCAGCAGACCGGCAGCAGGGTGAAACGACCGTCGGCGGTGGTTTGACCCAGGCCGATGCCGAGCTTGCTCTGGATTTCGCTGACCACGGACTCGTGGCCGCCGATGTAGCAGACCATGCTGTCGCAGACGCGAATGATGTGACGGCCGACTGGCTGACGGAAGATCTGGCTATAGAAAGTCGCCACGCCTTCAACGTCGCTCGCCGGGATGCCGAGGATCTCGCCGATGGCGTACAGAGCGCCGTCCGGCACCCAGCCACGTTCCTTCTGGACGATCTTCAAGGCTTCGATCGACGCCGCGCGCGGGTCTTCGTAGTGATGCAGCTCGTGCTCGATGGCCGAGCGCTCGGTTTCACTCAAGGTGAAACGGTCTGTCTGGATAAGCGTGCTGTTCATGCTTAGCGGTCCACGTCGGCCATAACGAAATCGATACTACCCAGGTACGCAATCAAGTCCGCGACCATGCTGCCTTTGATCACCGAAGGGATCTGCTGCAGGTGCGGGAAGCTTGGGGTACGAATCCGGGTGCGGTAGCTCATGGTGCCGCCATCGCTCGTCAGGTAATAACTGTTGATGCCCTTGGTCGCTTCGATCATCTGGAAGGATTCGTTGGCCGGCATGACCGGGCCCCACGAAACTTGCAGGAAGTGCGTGATCAAGGTTTCGATGTGCTGCAGGGTGCGCTCTTTCGGCGGCGGCGTGGTCAGCGGGTGATCCGCCTTGTACGGGCCTTCCGGCATGTTGCGCATGCACTGCTCGATGATCTTGATGCTCTGGCGCATCTCCTCGACGCGCACGATGCAGCGGTCATAGGCATCGCCATTGGCGGCCAGCGGCACTTCGAATTCGAAGTTCTCGTAGCCCGAGTACGGACGCGCTTTACGCAGGTCGAAATCGCAACCGGTCGAACGCAGGCCTGCACCGGTGACGCCCCATTCCAGGGCCTCTTTGGTGTTGTAGGCGGCGACGCCGATGGTCCGGCCACGCAGGATGCTGTTGTCCAGTGCGGCTTTCTGGTATTCGTCCAGACGCTTTGGCATCCATTCGACGAAGTCTTTAACCAGTTTTTCCCAGCCGCGCGGCAGGTCGTGGGCGACACCACCGATGCGGTACCAGGCCGGGTGCAGGCGGAAACCGGTAATGGCTTCGATCACCGTGTACGCCTTCTGGCGGTCGGTGAAGGTGAAGAACACCGGAGTCATGGCGCCGACGTCCTGGATGTAGGTACCCAGGAACAGCAGGTGGCTGGTGATCCGGAAGAACTCGGCCATCATGATGCGGATGACGTCGACCTTCTCGGGCACCTTGATGCCGGCCAGCTTCTCGACCGAGAGCACGTACGGCAGGTTGTTCATCACGCCGCCGAGGTAGTCGATACGGTCGGTGTACGGGATGAAGCTGTGCCAGGACTGACGCTCGGCCATTTTCTCGGCACCACGGTGGTGGTAACCGACGTCCGGCACGCAGTCGACGATCTCTTCACCGTCCAGCTGCAGGATGATGCGGAATGCACCGTGCGCCGAAGGGTGGTTCGGGCCGAGGTTGAGGAACATGTAGTCCTCGTTCGGGCCGGAGCGCTTCATGCCCCAGTCTTCAGGCTTGAAGCGCGCGGCTTCTTCCTCAAGCTGTTGCTTGGCCAGCGTCAGGCTGAACGGATCGAACTCGGTGGCACGGGCCGGGAAGTCCTTGCGCAGCGGGTGACCTTCCCAGGTCGGCGGCATCATGATGCGCGTCAGGTGCGGGTGACCTTTGAAGTCGATGCCGTACATGTCCCAGACTTCACGCTCGTACCAGTTGGCGTTCGGCCAGATGCTGGTAACGGTTGGCAAGCTGAGATCGCTTTCGGACAGCGCGACCTTGATCATGACGTCGCTGTTACGCTCGATCGACATCAAGTGGTAGAACACGGAGAAGTCGGCGCCGCTTGGCAGCCCTTGACGCTTGGTGCGCAGACGCTCGTCCACGCCGTGCAGGTCATAGAGCATGACGTACGGCTTGGGCAGGTTGCGCAGGAAAGTCAGGACTTCGACGAGTTTGGCGCGGGCAACCCAAAGCACCGGCATGCCGGTGCGGGTAGCCTGGGCGGTGAACGCCTCCGGGCCAAAACGGTTGTTCAGTTCGACGACCACATCCTGGTCGTCTGCCTTGTAAGGCGGGATGTACAGAGCACTGCCTGTAGTCATGGTTATTTATCGCTTTCGGTCAACGTAAAGAATGAAGCCAGGTTCTCGTTCTATTAAAGAAGCAGATCTGGATCAGACTTCGTCGGGGCTGCGCAGGTTGGTGACTGCGATTCGCTGTTCGCGGCGCTTTTCCTTCTCGGAAGGCATCTCGGCGCGGTATACGCCTTGATCACCAACGACCCAGGAAAGCGGACGACGCTCCTGTCCAATCGACTCTTGCAACAGCATCAGGCCTTGCAGGAAAGCTTCAGGACGAGGCGGGCAGCCAGGCACGTAGACGTCCACGGGCAGGAACTTGTCCACCCCTTGAACGACCGAGTAGATGTCGTACATGCCACCGGAGTTGGCGCACGAACCCATGGAGATAACCCACTTGGGTTCGAGCATTTGCTCGTAGAGACGCTGAATGATCGGCGCCATCTTGATGAAGCAGGTACCGGCGATAACCATGAAATCCGCCTGGCGCGGCGATGCCCGGATAACCTCGGCGCCAAAGCGCGCGATGTCGTGGGGCGCCGTGAAGGCGGTGGTCATTTCCACGTAGCAGCAAGAAAGACCGAAGTTATACGGCCACAGGGAGTTCTTGCGCCCCCAGTTGATCGTGCCGTTAAGCACGTCTTCGAGCTTGCCCATGAAAATGTTTTTGTGGACTTGATCTTCTAACGGATCGGAAACGGTTTCCCGTTCGCCGATCGGATACTGCTCGTTAGGAGCATCGGGGTCGATCCTGGTGAGATTGTATTGCATTGCCAAAGCCTCATTGTTTCAGCTTCGCTTGCCGCTTGCGCCGAGCTTCCGGAGCCCAGTCAAGGGCGCCCACTCGGAATAGGTAGACAAGGCCTGCCAACAGAATTGCTATGAAAACGAGAGCTTCGACGAATCCGGTCCAGCCGCTTTCGCGGACGGACACAGACCATGCAAAGAGAAAAAGGGCTTCGATATCGAAGATCACGAAGAGCATCGCGACCAGATAGAATTTGGCTGAGAGCCGCAAGCGGGCGCCACCTGTAGGTAGCATGCCGGACTCGAACGGTTCGTTTTTGCTGCGGCCCCAGGCTTTTGACCCAAGGAGGCTGGAGACGCCCAGCATGAAGGCGCAAAGGCCGACGACGCCTAGAAGGAAAATGGCAAAGCCCCAGTTGTGGGCCATGAGTCCTGTCGCTTCGGGCATGCTGGTAATCCTTAACAGAGAGCAAAGGTCTCTGAGCTTGAAAAAGTAACAACGCAGTGACGATATGTCGCAGCAATCAATCCCGCTGATTTTATGGCTAAACACCCGGCAAGTAAAATTCCTATAGCGAAATTTATTATAGGAATAAGGACATAGCGCACTGGAAACCCCCCACAGGCCTTGCCCCTTGGGCATTAGCCGGCATTTCGTGAATTATGTTTTGTTGGGAATGTAACGAACATAGTTTGCGCTAAATGATAATCAATATTGTTTGGCGTGATTTTTAAAGTGTTTATCCGGCAAGTGCGCAGGAAGTTGCCTTATATGCGCGTTACTGCAAGTAGAGGCGGTGAGCGTCTTAGTGGATTTTTCTGACAGTCGCAGCGCTCTGGATCAAAGATTTCGACCAGGCAGTGATCGTGATTGTGACGCATAACCCGTAGGAGCTGGCTTGCCAGCGAAAGCGTCCGTTCATTCAGTGCATGGCTTTCGGGCCTCTTCGCTGGCAAGCCAGCTCCTACAAGGGACGGTGAAATCCCAGGCAAAAAAACGCCCCGAACCAGTCGGGGCGTCAGATGTGCGGCGTTGCGGTTTCTAATCGGTCCGCAGCGGCCGTTTACTCAAGCGAAGCAGATCAGTGGAACTGTTCTTCTTCAGTCGAACCGGTCAGTGCGGTTACCGAAGACGAGCCACCCTGGATCACGGTGGTCATGTCGTCGAAGTAGCCGGTGCCCACTTCCTGCTGGTGAGCCACGAAGGTGTAGCCCTTCGACGCGTCAGCGAATTCCTGCTCTTGCAGCTTCACGTAGGCAGTCATGTCGTTGCGGGCGTAGTCGTGCGCCAGGTTGAACATGCTGTGCCACATGTTGTGAATGCCGGCCAGGGTGATGAACTGGTGCTTGTAGCCCATGGCGGACAGTTCGCGCTGGAACTTGGCGATGGTCGCGTCGTCCAGGTTTTTCTTCCAGTTGAAGGAAGGCGAGCAGTTGTACGACAGCAGTTGGTCCGGGTATTCCTTTTTGATCGCTTCAGCGAAGCGACGAGCCTCGTCCAGGTCTGGCTTGGCAGTTTCGCACCAGATCAGGTCGGCGTACGGAGCGTAAGCCAGGCCACGGGCGATTGCCTGGTCCAGGCCGGCGCGTACTTTGTAGAAGCCTTCCTGGGTGCGTTCGCCAGTCACGAATGGCTGGTCGTACGGGTCGCAGTCCGACGTCAACAGGTCGGCGGCGTTAGCGTCGGTACGAGCCAGGATGATGGTCGGAGTACCGGCAACGTCAGCAGCCAGACGGGCAGCGGTCAGCTTCTGTACAGCTTCCTGGGTAGGAACCAGTACCTTGCCGCCCATGTGGCCGCATTTTTTCACGGAAGCCAGTTGGTCTTCGAAGTGAACGCCGGCGGCGCCAGCTTCGATCATGCTCTTCATCAGCTCGTAAGCGTTCAGTACGCCGCCGAAACCGGCTTCAGCGTCAGCAACGATTGGAGCGAAGTAGTCGATGTAGCCGTCATCGCCCGGGTTCTTGCCGGCTTTCCACTGGATCTGGTCGGCACGACGGAACGAGTTGTTGATGCGCTTGACCACGGTTGGAACCGAGTCCACCGGGTACAGCGACTGGTCCGGGTACATCGATTCGGCGGAGTTGTTGTCCGCAGCAACTTGCCAGCCCGACAGGTAGATCGCCTGGATACCAGCTTTGACTTGTTGTACAGCCTGGCCGCCGGTCAGGGCGCCCATGCAGTTGACGAAATCTTTCTCTGGACGGAAGGCTGGCTTGGCACCCTGGGTGACCAGGTTCCACAGCTTCTCGGCGCCCATTTTTGCAAAGGTGTGCTCAGGTTGAACCGAGCCACGCAGACGGACGACGTCAGCAGCGGAGTAAGTGCGTGTCACGCCTTTCCAGCGCGGGTTTTCAGCCCAGTCTTTTTCGAGGGCTGCAATTTGCTGTTCGCGTGTCAGTGCCATGGAGATAAACCTCGTCGCGTCTTTTATGAAAAGTTGTACTGCGGTGGAAAATTCCTGCGCTCGCTGACCAGAAGCTTAGTGGGTCAGGTCGGGTCCGGCGGGGAGGGCGACGGGATGAACGATGGGCTCGAGGGGAAGTGAGCAGGTAAAGGCGAACTGCGGGCGCATTCGGGCGTCGTGGGCCTTGGTACGAACATCAGTGTGGTGCCGGGTTACCTATTACGCTTCCGTCCCTCGGGACAACTTCGTTCCAGTCGACAACCTCGTCAAACACACCTTGTGGGCGGTATAGACACGAAGCGGTTCGCGGGGGGTAGATGCGAACATCGCCTCGAAGGCCCTTGCCAGGGCCTCTGATTAGCGGGAGCGAGGCCATCATGCCTTTGCTTTTTTGGCTCGTCAAACGTTTTGTAGTGCTTTTTTTCAGGCACTACATCTTTGGTCTAATACGACTCCTCAGTCAGTTTTTGGTGCTTTAGTCCAGGGTGTCGACTTTCACCCGCAGTGTCATGTCGTCGCGGCTTTGGGTCGAGTAGCTGCGGGCTGTGCCTTGTTTGTCGGCCTGTGTCTGGCCATTCACCCCGGCCAGCAGGATCCAATCGCCAAGGCGACCGGTGACGGTTGTGTCGGTACTTTGCACGTTCACTACATCGGGACGTTCCTGGCTCATGCGGTCACGGTTGGTGCTGATCGACAGGTGAACGATGTCGCCGGTGACGTTGGCGGTGACGTAGAAGCCTTGAGTGACGTTGCGGTATTCAGTCTGGCTGCGCAGATCGCCGTAGGAGTCGGACTGCGAGCTGGTCAGCGGCACGCTCTGGCCGACCTGGATCAGTGCGGGGGTGCCTTCACTGGCCTGCACTTGCTGAGTGCCGCCGTCACGACTATCGGTGCTGTAACTGATGATGCGGGTCTGGTTTGGCTTGGCGCCGTTCATCGAGTAACCCTGATCACCCTGAGCGTTGCTGTCGCTGGTGTCGACCGTAATCAACAGGCGTTTGGGTGCGGTGTCGAGTTGTGAGATCAGGGTTTTAAGTTCGTCGATCTTGCGTTGATCGGCGTTAACAATGAGCTGATTGCCGTAGGCGCTGACCTGCCCATCCTTGCCGATGAAGTCCTGTGCCACCGGCAGCAGATCGGCGCTGGTGCGGTTGTTCAGGGGCACGATTTCGGTGGCTGCCATGACCGAAAAACTGCAGGTCACCAACAGGGTGGTGAGCAGGGTGCGTAGGGACATATCCGTTATCTCCGCCAAATAAACAAAGCCCGTAGGAGCTGCCGAAGGCTGCGATCTGTTGATCTTGCCGTTGGTTTTTACTGATAGTGCCAGTTTGTCGGCCTTGGGTGGGTTTAGTTGAATGGTAGACAGCAAAACGCCCCGGCATCCGGAGATGGCGGGGCGTTTTGTGATGTTTGCATGCAGCTTTTGTGGCGAGGGAGCTTGCTCCCGCTGGGGCGCGAAGCGGCCCTTAGATTTTCAGGACTGCTGCGCAGCCCGGTGGGAGCTTGCTCCCTCGCCACAAAGTCTTAAGCAGAATGGCGAACCATGTCTACGTGCGGAATCCCTGCTTCCAGGAACTCTTCACTGACCATGTGAAAACCCAGGCGCTCATAGAACGCCGTGGCTTGCACCTGAGCGCTGAGCATCTGCTGCTTCAGTCCGCGCTCTTCGGCTTCACCGATCACCGCTTGCATCAGGGCGTCGCCAACCTTCAAACCGCGCCAGTCCTTGAGCACCGATACCCGGCCGACGTGACCGTCGGGCAGCAGGCGGGCGGTGCCAATCGGAAAGTCGCCTTCGTAGGCGAGGAAATGCACTGCATCAATGTCGTCAGCGTCCCATTCCAGTTCTGGTGGTACGGACTGCTCGGCGACGAACACCGTCTCACGAATGCGCCGGATCTCGGCGTTGTCCTTTTGCCAGTCTGCGACACGTACGTGAATCTTATTCATCGGCAAACCCCAGGCTTCCTTGCTTGACCAGTTCGCACAACAGGCCGCGGCCGTCTTCGTCGCTCAGCCAATCGCCAAGGTTGTCGGTGTGCAGTGCGTCGGCGGCGCAGATCAACTTCAGCAGCTCGCGCAGTTTGCCCGGCAGATAACGGCTCTGGCCGCTGGCGAACAGCAGCAGATCGTCATCAACTTCCGACCAGGCCAGGCGTGCGCTTGGGTTGCGGATCAGCACCGCACCTTCTTCCAGTGCGCTGAGGACGTCTTCTTCTGCGATGTCTTCCGGACCGGCCACCAGCTCCGGATAACGCGGCTCGGTCATGAACTGGCCGAACCAGGTCAGCAGCAGGCGTTCGTCGCTCATGTGCTCGGCCAGCAGGCTTTTCAGGCGATCGAGGGCGTCATGCTGGATCTGGTGTGGATCGGCTACAGGCTGGGCGTCGGCGTCGGTGTAGCGCTCTTCGTCCGGCAGGAACTGGCTGAGGAAGTCGGTGAAGTGGGTCAGCACTTCAGCGGCGCTCGGTGCGCGGAAGCCGACGGAGTAGGTCAGGCAGTCGTCGACGGCTACGCCGCAGTGAGCCAGACGTGGCGGCAGATAAAGCATGTCGCCCGGTTCCAGTACCCACTCATCGGTGGCTTCGAATTCGGCGAGGATGCGCAAGTCCGCGTGTTGCAGCAGCGGGCTTTCGGAGTCGCACATCTGGCCGATTTTCCAATTGCGCTTGCCGTGGCCTTGCAGCAGGAATACGTCATAGTTGTCGAAGTGTGGGCCGACACTGCCACCCGGGGCGGCGAAGCTGATCATCACGTCGTCGATGCGCCAGCTCGGCAGGAAACGGAAATTTTCCAGCAGTTCACTGACTTCCGGCACGAACTGGTCAACGGCTTGAACCAGCAAGGTCCAGTCACGTTCCGGCAGCTTGCTGAATTCATCTTCGGCGAACGGGCCGCGACGCAGTTCCCATGGGCGCTCGCCATTCTCGATGATCAGGCGCGATTCGACTTCTTCTTCCAGCGCCAGGCCGGCCAATTCGTCGGCGTCGATCGGGCTTTCGAAATCAGGAATGGCCTGGCGGATCAGCAGCGGTTTTTTCTGCCAGTAGTCGCGCAGGAACTCGCGTGCCGTGATGCCGCCCAGAAGTTGCAGAGGAATGTCAGGATTCATGTGTAACCTATTGAAAAAAAGCACTTTCCATACGGGAATAAAAACGCCCGGCGCGGCCGGGCGTCTTAAAGGGGTCTAGCGGTCGATCAGATGCGTTTGGCTTGCTCTACAGCGTTACCGATGTAGTTGGCCGGGGTGAGCAATTTCAGCTCAGCCTTGGCGGCGGCCGGCATATCCAGGCCGTCGATGAAAGTTTGCAACGCTTCAGGGCTGATGCCCTTGCCGCGGGTCAGTTCTTTCAGCTTTTCATACGGGTTTTCGATGTTGTAGCGACGCATCACGGTCTGGATCGGCTCGGCCAATACTTCCCAGCAAGCGTCCAGGTCAGCGGCAATCTTCTGCGCGTTGAGCTCCAGCTTGCTGATGCCTTTGAGGCTGGCTTCGTACGCGATCACGCTGTGGGCGAAGCCGACACCGAGGTTGCGCAGGACGGTGGAGTCGGTCAGGTCGCGCTGCCAGCGGGAGATCGGCAGCTTGCTTGCCAGGTGCTGGAACAGTGCGTTGGCGATACCCAGGTTGCCTTCGGAGTTTTCGAAGTCGATCGGGTTGACCTTGTGCGGCATGGTCGACGAGCCGATTTCGCCAGCGATGGTGCGCTGTTTGAAATAACCCAGGGAGATGTAGCCCCAGATGTCGCGGTCGAAGTCGATCAGGATGGTGTTGAAGCGTGCGATCGCGTCGAACAGCTCGGCAATGTAGTCGTGCGGTTCGATCTGCGTGGTGTACGGGTTGAAGCCCAGGCCCAGCTCGTCTTCGATGAAGGCGCGGGCGTTTTCTTCCCAGTCGATCTCAGGGTAGGCCGACAGGTGGGCGTTGTAGTTGCCGACAGCGCCGTTGATCTTGCCCAGCAGCGGAACGGCAGCGACTTGAGCGATTTGACGCTCCAGACGGTAAACCACGTTCGCCAGTTCTTTGCCCAGGGTGGTCGGCGAGGCCGGTTGACCGTGGGTGCGCGACAGCATTGGCACGTCGGCGAAGCGGATGGCCAGTTCGCGGATGGCGTTGGCGGTCTGGCGCATCAGCGGCAGCATCACGTCATCACGGCCTTCGCGCAGCATCAGAGCGTGGGACAGGTTGTTGATGTCCTCGCTGGTGCAGGCAAAGTGGATGAACTCGCTGACCTTGGCCAGTTCCGGCAGCTTGGCCGCTTGCTCTTTGAGCAGGTACTCGATGGCTTTGACGTCGTGGTTGGTGGTGCGCTCGATCTCTTTGACACGCTCGGCGTGCTCCAGAGAGAAGTTTTCC
The DNA here is from genome assembly GCF_030417915.1 of Pseudomonas sp. C32. Lineage (NCBI taxonomy): Bacteria > Pseudomonadati > Pseudomonadota > Gammaproteobacteria > Pseudomonadales > Pseudomonadaceae > Pseudomonas > Pseudomonas sp. C32. Next base: position 316,456 of record NZ_JAUHUK010000004.1, read on the forward strand.
GCCAGGGTGTTCAGCACAGCGTTGGCTTCGGCGGAGAACGCCGGCACTTCGCTGATGGCAGGGTGAGCGGCCAGGCGCTGGAGCCAGCGCACTTCAACCAGAACGCGGGCACGGATCAGGCCGTACTCGCTGAAAATTGGGCGCAGGGCCTGGGTTTTGCCGGCGTAGCGGCCGTCAACAGGGGAAACCGCAGTGAGCGAAGAGAGCTGCATGGGGTGTTCTCGGACAGTCGGGCAACGAAATGGGGCGCGTATCATACATGAAAAAATCCGCCGGTCCGTCGCCAACTGACCGGCGTATTACGCGTATTGCTAAGTTCGGTTCCGTCGATGCGGGTTATTCGTTACGCATCAAGGGGTAAAGCTCTTTCAGCAGTTTGCGGCGGCTGATCACCAGCTGCCACCGATGCCCGCCCAACTGCCGCCACAGGCGTGCCGAACGAATGCCGGCGAGCAGCAGGGCACGAATTTTCGAGGCGTTGCTCGGTTGTTGCAGATTGCGCATGTCGCCGTGCACCTGGATGCGTTGGCGCAGGGTGCTCAGGGTGTCCTGGTACAGCGCGCCGCACGCGGCGATCACGTTTTCGTGGGCCGGGCCGAAGTGTTCGACCTGTGACTGGATCTGCGGCAGGCGTTTGCCGATCACGTCCAGCATTTCGCCGCGCTTGGCCAACTGACGCTCAAGGCCCAGCATGGCCAGCGCATAGCGCAGCGGCTCGCGCTGGAGGGTGCTCGGGTCGCGTTCGAGGGCGCCGATCAATGCGCGATAGCCTTCGCGCAGATTGAGGTCGTCGCCGCCGTAGACTTCCAGTGTGTCCTTGGGGTCGCGGATCAACAGGCTGCCGAGCATGCAGGTCAGGCCGGCTTCACTGGTCTGGCCGGTCTTGGCGATCTTGTCGACCAGCACGGCGGCGAGGAATACGCCGCCCAGCGCCGTCAGTTGCTCCTGAATCGGATTCATAGGGCCTGGCCCTTGCTCGTCCACGGCTCTGCCACTTCAATCACGCCGCCGCCGAGGCAGATTTCGCCGTCGTAGAACACCACGGACTGGCCTGGGGTAACCGCGCGTTGCGGATCATCGAAGGTCGCGCGATAACCGGTGGCGGTCTTTTCCAGGATGCACGGCTGGTCGCTCTGGCGATAACGAACCTTGGCGGTCAGTTTGCGCGGCTGGCTCAGGTCGACCGGGTTGACCCAATAGATGTCTGAAGCGAGCAGGGCGCGGGAAAACAGCCATGGATGGTCATTGCCCTGGCCGACGATCAGCTCGTTGTGTTCCAGGTCTTTGATCAGCACGTACCACGGCTCGTCACTGGCGTCTTTCAAGCCGCCAATGCCCAGGCCCTGACGCTGGCCGATGGTGTGGTACATCAAGCCGTGGTGACGGCCGATGATCTCGCCTTCGGTGGTCTTGATTTCGCCCGGTTGCGCCGGGAGGTACTGCTTGAGGAAGTCGCTGAAGCGGCGCTCGCCGATAAAGCAGATTCCGGTGGAGTCCTTTTTCTTGGCGGTCGCCAGTTCGTATTTCTCGGCAATCGCGCGTACTTGCGGTTTTTCCAGCTCACCGACCGGGAACAGGGTCTTGGCGATCTGTTCACCGCCGACGGCGTGCAGGAAGTAGCTCTGATCCTTGTTCGGGTCCAGGCCTTTGAGCAGTTCGGTGCGGCCGTCGATGTCGCGGCGACGCACGTAGTGGCCGGTGGCGATCAGGTCGGCGCCGAGCACCATGGCGTAGTCGAGGAACGCCTTGAACTTGATCTCGCGGTTGCACAGGATGTCCGGGTTCGGCGTGCGACCGGCCTTGTATTCGGCCAGGAAATGCTCGAACACGTTGTCCCAGTACTCTGCCGCGAAGTTGGCGGTGTGCAGCTTGATGCCAATCTTGTCGCACACGGCTTGCGCATCCGCCAGGTCGTCCATGGCGGTGCAGTATTCCGTTCCATCGTCTTCTTCCCAGTTCTTCATGAACAGGCCTTCCACCTCATAACCCTGCTCGATCAGCAGGAGGGCAGAAACGGAGGAGTCCACGCCGCCGGACATGCCGACAATGACGCGCTTCTTTTGTGTGTCAGAAGGGGCTGGATCACGCATAGGAATTTAATGAGTGTCTTGAAAAAGGACGCGATTCTATCAGGCTGGAGCCTGCATGGCTAAAGAGAAGGACGGATCAATTCGAGGCCGAAGTGAATGCCTGCCAGATAGTCGTCGATGCAGTGGATGATCAGCTCGCTGCGCCAGTTGTCGCGCTGCTCGATTAATTCTTCGCGGGTCAACCACTTGGCGCCGACGATGCCGTCGTCCAGTTGATAATCCGGGTGGTGTTTGAGCGGTTTGGCGATAAAGCAGACCCGCTGGTAGGTCACGCCGTTGCTCGGGGCGGTGTAGAGGTAAATGCCCAGAACGCCGGTCGCTTCGACGTCCCAGCCGGTTTCTTCGAGGGTTTCGCGCACGGCGGCCTCGGTGAGGGTTTCGTTCGGGTCCAGGTGGCCGGCGGGCTGATTGAGCACCACGCGCCCGTGCTTGAGCTCCTCGACCATCAGGAAGCGGCCGTTGTCTTCGACGATGGTGGCGACGGTGATGTGGGGTTTCCAGTCCATGAGATGTCCTCAATTCTGATGTTGAAATACAAACCTGTAGGAGCCGGCTTGCTGGCGATAGCGGCGTATCAGTCAACGAAGATATGAATGATAAACCGCTATCGCCAGCAAGCCGGCTCCTACAAGGGGGGTAGCGTAGATCCCCACAAACACAAACCCCGGCACGGGGCCGGGGTTTGTGATGTTCCCTTACAACCTTACACCAGCGCAGCAACGGCCGCGTTGAAGGTTGCGCTTGGGCGCATGGCCTTGCTGATCAGCTCGGCGTCGGCGTGGTAGTAACCGCCGATGTCGACTGGCTTGCCCTGAACGGCGTTGAGTTCGGCAACGATGGTCGCCTCGTTCTCGGTCAGGGTTTTGGCCAGGGTCGCGAACTGCGCTTGCAGTGCAGCGTCTTCGGTCTGGGCAGCCAGGGCTTGAGCCCAGTACAGCGCCAGGTAGAAGTGGCTTCCGCGGTTGTCGATGTTGCCGACTTTACGCGATGGCGACTTGTTGTTGTCCAGGAACTGGCCGGTGGCCTGATCCAGGGTCTTGGCCAGAACCAGCGCCTTGGGGTTGTTGTAGTTCACGCCCAGGTGCTCAAGGGAAGCGGCCAGGGCCAGGAACTCACCCAGGGAATCCCAGCGCAGGAAGTTTTCTTCCAGCAGCTGCTGAACGTGCTTCGGTGCCGAACCGCCAGCGCCGGTTTCGAACAGGCCGCCGCCGTTCATCAGCGGTACGATCGACAGCATCTTGGCGCTGGTGCCCAGTTCCATGATCGGGAACAGGTCAGTCAGGTAGTCGCGCAGAACGTTGCCGGTCACCGAGATGGTGTCCTTGCCGTCGCGGGTGCGTTGCAGAGTGAATTTCATTGCGTCGACCGGCGCCATGATCTGGATGTCCAGACCGGCGGTGTCGTGATCCTTCAGGTAAGCCTGAACTTTCTCGATCACTACGCCGTCGTGGGCGCGCATCGGGTCCAGCCAGAAAATCGCTGGAGTAGCGCTTGCGCGAGCACGGTTGACGGCCAGTTTGACCCAGTCCTGGATCGGCGCGTCTTTGGTCTGGCACATGCGGAAGATGTCGCCGGCTTCAACCGACTGTTCCATCAGCAGGTCGCCCTTGCTGTCGGTGACGCGAACAACGCCGTCAGCCTTGATCTGGAAAGTCTTGTCGTGGGAACCGTATTCTTCGGCTTTCTTCGCCATCAGGCCGACGTTCGGCACGCTGCCCATGGTGGTCGGATCGAACGCACCGTTGGCTTTGCAATCTTCGATCACGGCCTGGTAGATGGTGGCGTAGCAGCGATCCGGGATCACGGCCTTGGTGTCGTGCAGCTGGCCGTCGGTGCCCCACATCTTGCCGGAGTCACGGATCATGGCTGGCATCGAGGCGTCGACGATGACGTCGCTCGGCACGTGCAGGTTGGTGATGCCTTTGTCGGAGTTGACCATCGCCAGCGATGGGCGAACAGCGTAGACCGCTTGAATGTCAGCTTCGATCTGCGCTTGCTGCTCGGCCGGAAGGGCCTTGATGCGAGCGTACAGGTCGCCGATGCCGTTGTTCAGGTTGAAGCCGATCTGTGCCAGCACGTCAGCGTGCTTGGTCAGTGCGTCTTTATAGAACTCGGCAACGATCTGGCCGAACATGATCGGGTCGGAGACCTTCATCATGGTGGCTTTCAGGTGAACCGACAGCAGCACGCCTTGGGCCTTGGCGTCTTCGATTTCGGCTGCGATGAAGCTGCGCAGGGCGTTTTTGCTCAGTACCGCGCAATCGAGGATCTCACCGGCTTGTACGGTGGTTTTTGCTTTCAGGACGGTGGTGGTGCCGTCTTGAGCGATCAGCTCGATTTTCACAGCGTCAGCGGCTTCGATCAGGGCAGCTTTTTCGCTGCCGTAGAAATCACCGGTGCTCATGTGCGCGATGTGGGACTTGGAGTCATTGGCCCAGGCGCCCATTTTGTGCGGGTGCTTGCGAGCGTAATTCTTCACCGACAGCGGGGCGCGGCGGTCGGAGTTGCCTTCGCGCAGAACCGGGTTCACGGCGCTGCCCTTGATTTTGTCGTAGCGGGCCTTGGCTTCTTTGTCGGCCTCGCTGGTGACGGTCTCAGGGTAGTCCGGCAGTGCGAAGCCCTGGGCTTGCAGCTCTTTGATCGCGGCTTGCAGTTGCGGAACCGAGGCGCTGATGTTCGGCAATTTGATGATGTTGGCTTCAGGCGTAACGGCCAGGGCGCCGAGTTCGGCGAGGTGGTCGGCTACGGCTTTGTCACCCAGTTGCTCGGGGAAGCTGGCCAGGATGCGCCCTGCAAGAGAGATATCGCGGGTTTCAACGGCGATATCAGCCGAGGCGGTGAACGCCTCTACGATAGGCAACAGTGAATAGGTGGCGAGGGCAGGAGCTTCGTCGGTGAAGGTATAGATGATCTTCGAGCGGGTGGGCATATTCGGATTAACTCTCTCTTCTTTGCTAAAGCGTGCGCAGAAACTCGAGGTGCGCCGGGTAAGCGCGTTCGTTCAAAGTCATCCATGAGCCGAATATCGAGGTTTCGTTGCTGTGATGTTGGGTGCATCAGTAGGGCGTCAAGTAGCCGGACTGCGATAACAGACCGGCTCGTCGGGCCGAAACACTCGTCGTAGAGCTGTTCAGTCCGGCGTGACCCTTTAGTCAGCGGCGGCATTATACATAGGTTGCTGGCAATCTGCCGATGGTTCACACGCGACAAATGTCGTCCATTGGTCTAAAGGTCGCAGGGGCGAGTCAGGCGTAGGGTGATTTGTCGTGCTTGGTTTTGGCGCTTTTCCCTTTGCTTTCAGGCTTGTAGCGCGCGAGTTATGCGGCTTTGGTGCAGATGGGCCGAACATAGGGTTTGCGCGCCGATTTAACTGGGTTACGCTCGAACCAGGCCAGATGTTCAATCCAATCAATGGAGTTCAGCATGGGTTACAAGAAGATTCAGGTTCCAGCCGTCGGCGACAAAATCACCGTCAATGCAGACCATTCTCTCAATGTTCCTAATAACCCGATCATTCCCTTCATCGAAGGCGACGGCATTGGTGTCGACATCAGTCCGGTCATGATCAAGGTTGTCGATGCTGCTGTGAAAAAGGCTTACGGCGGCGAGCGCAAGATTTCCTGGATGGAAGTGTACGCCGGGGAAAAAGCGACCCAGGTTTATGATCAGGACACCTGGCTGCCTCAGGAAACCCTGGATGCGGTCAAGGATTACGTAGTTTCCATCAAGGGCCCTCTGACCACGCCGGTTGGTGGTGGTATCCGTTCCCTCAACGTGGCCCTGCGCCAGCAACTCGACCTGTACGTCTGCCTGCGCCCGGTGCGCTGGTTTGAAGGCGTGCCGAGCCCGGTCAAGAAGCCAGGCGATGTCGACATGACGATCTTCCGTGAGAACTCCGAGGACATCTACGCCGGTATCGAGTGGAAGGCCGGTTCGCCGGAAGCGACCAAGGTCATCAAGTTCCTCAAGGAGGAAATGGGTGTCACCAAGATCCGTTTCGACGAAAACTGCGGCATCGGCGTCAAGCCGGTCTCGCTGCAAGGCACCAAGCGTCTGGCGCGCAAGGCTCTGCAATATGTGGTCGACAACGATCGCGATTCGCTGACCATCGTGCACAAAGGCAACATCATGAAGTTCACTGAAGGTGCCTTCAAGGAATGGGCCTACGAAGTGGCGGCTGAAGAGTTCGGCGCGACCCTGCTCGACGGTGGTCCGTGGATGCAGTTCAAGAACCCGAAAACCGGCAAGAACGTCATCGTCAAGGATGCCATCGCCGATGCCATGCTCCAGCAGATCCTGCTGCGCCCGGCTGAATACGACGTCATCGCAACCCTCAACCTGAACGGCGACTACCTCTCCGACGCCCTCGCGGCAGAAGTGGGTGGTATCGGTATTGCGCCAGGTGCCAACCTGTCCGACACCGTGGCCATGTTCGAAGCCACTCACGGCACCGCGCCGAAGTACGCCGGCAAGGACCAGGTCAACCCTGGTTCACTGATCCTGTCTGCGGAAATGATGCTGCGCCACATGGGCTGGACCGAAGCGGCTGACCTGATCATCAAGGGTACCAATGGCGCAATTTCCGCCAGAACTGTGACCTATGACTTCGAACGTCTGATGGAAGGCGCCACGCTGGTGTCCTCTTCCGGCTTCGGTGATGCGCTGATCTCGCACATGTAACAAAGCAACAGTCACACAAAAACCGCCCGACTCAGTTGATTGATTCGGGCGGTTTTTTATGACTGGATGACGGCGTGGTCTTAGGCCGTCACGGTCTGTTGCTCGGCATGCGTCGCGATTGTCGAAGCCTCTACAGGGTTGCCGATGTTGACGGCGTGCAGACCTTTTGGCCCCTGGATGATTTCGAAAGAGACAGCCTGGCCGGCTTTCAGTGTCTTGTAACCATCCATTTGAATGGCCGAGTAGTGGGCAAACAGGTCTTCTGTTTTGTCGTCCTCATTAATGAAACCGTAACCCTTGGCGTTGTTGAACCATTTGACCTTACCGCTGACCTTGACACCTGACATACCCAACTCCCTCTGCAACAGACTCCATCACTGGAGTATCATCCAGTACATCCGCAGTCGAATCAGTAAATAAGATTGACTCCGCGGACCTTTTTTACCCACTGTGGGCTCTATTGGTTGTAACACCGTTTTGCCGATAGTCAAGCAGACCTGGCACTCGGAGTTGAAAACGCTGATAGCCGCCCCCACCACTGTAATCGAACAACTGACGAACCTTTCTTTCCATGCATGCAATCAGCCAGATTCGACTAACATTCAATCAGGATCGCCCTGATTCACACGACGACGATTCCGCAGGCATTGCTGTTCAGGAGGCCAAGCCTGCACTCCAGGCGCCGCCGATGTACAAGGTGGTTTTGTTTAATGATGACTACACACCGATGGATTTCGTCGTCGAAGTGCTCGAGGTGTTTTTTAACCTGAATCGCGAGCTGGCGACCAAGGTCATGCTAGCCGTCCATACAGAAGGACGGGCAGTATGTGGAGTGTTTACCCGCGACATCGCCGAGACCAAGGCCATGCAGGTCAACCAGTACGCCAGGGAAAGCCAGCATCCGCTACTCTGTGAAATCGAGAAGGACGGTTAATCGCCGACCACTTGGGTATGAGGTGAAGCTATGTTAAACCGCGAGCTCGAAGTCACCCTCAATCTTGCCTTCAAGGAGGCCCGTTCGAAGCGTCATGAGTTCATGACCGTCGAACACCTCCTGCTGGCCCTATTGGATAATGAGGCTGCCGCCACCGTTTTGCGTGCGTGCGGTGCAAACCTCGACAAACTCAAGCATGACCTGCAGGAGTTCATCGACTCCACCACGCCATTGATCCCTGTCCATGACGAGGATCGTGAAACCCAGCCAACCCTGGGCTTCCAGCGTGTACTGCAACGTGCTGTGTTTCACGTACAGAGCTCGGGCAAGCGTGAAGTGACTGGCGCCAATGTGCTGGTCGCGATCTTCAGTGAGCAAGAGAGTCAGGCGGTGTTCCTGCTGAAACAGCAGAGCGTTGCGCGCATTGATGTCGTCAATTACATCGCCCATGGCATTTCCAAAGTGCCGGGGCATGGCGATCACTCTGAAGGTGAGCAAGATATGCAGGACGACGAGGGCGGTGAGTCTTCTTCTTCAGGCAATCCTCTGGATGCTTATGCCAGCAACTTGAACGAACTCGCGCGCCAGGGTCGTATCGATCCGCTGGTGGGGCGTGAGCTGGAAGTCGAGCGCGTCGCGCAGATCCTGGCGCGTCGTCGCAAAAACAATCCTCTGCTGGTGGGCGAGGCGGGCGTGGGTAAAACCGCGATTGCCGAAGGCCTGGCCAAGCGCATTGTCGACAATCAAGTGCCGGATTTGCTGGCCAACAGTGTGGTGTATTCCCTCGACCTGGGTGCCTTGCTGGCCGGTACCAAATACCGCGGCGATTTCGAGAAGCGCTTCAAGGCGTTGCTCAATGAGCTGAAAAAACGCCCGCAGGCGATCCTGTTCATCGACGAGATTCACACCATCATCGGTGCGGGTGCCGCGTCCGGTGGCGTCATGGATGCCTCGAACCTGCTCAAGCCGTTGCTGTCGTCTGGCGATATTCGTTGCATCGGTTCGACCACTTTCCAGGAATTCCGCGGGATCTTCGAGAAGGACCGTGCCTTGGCTCGTCGCTTCCAGAAGGTCGATGTGTCGGAGCCATCGGTAGAAGACACCATTGGCATTCTGCGCGGCTTGAAGGGTCGTTTCGAGAGCCATCACAATATCGAATACAGTGATGAAGCCCTGCGCGCGGCTGCCGAACTGGCTTCGCGTTACATCAATGACCGTCACATGCCGGACAAGGCCATTGACGTCATCGACGAGGCGGGTGCCTATCAGCGCCTGCAACCGGTCGAGAAGCGTGTGAAGCGCATCGAAGTACCTCAAGTTGAGGACATCGTTGCGAAAATCGCGCGAATTCCGCCAAAACACGTCACCAGCTCCGACAAAGAACTGCTGCGTAACCTTGAGCGTGATCTGAAGTTGACCGTGTTTGGCCAGGATGCCGCAATCGATTCCCTGGCGACCGCGATCAAGCTGTCTCGTGCCGGTCTCAAGTCACCTGACAAGCCTGTCGGTTCGTTCCTGTTCGCAGGTCCCACCGGTGTCGGTAAAACCGAAGCGGCGCGTCAGCTGGCGAAGGCGTTGGGCGTCGAGCTGGTTCGTTTCGACATGTCCGAGTACATGGAGCGCCACACCGTATCGCGTCTGATCGGTGCGCCTCCAGGCTATGTCGGATTCGATCAGGGCGGTCTGCTGACCGAAGCCATCACCAAGCAGCCTCATTGCGTGCTGCTGCTCGATGAAATCGAGAAGGCGCATCCGGAAGTCTTCAACCTGCTGCTGCAGGTCATGGACCACGGTACGCTGACCGACAACAACGGGCGCAAGGCGGATTTCCGTAACGTAATCGTCATCATGACGACCAACGCCGGTGCCGAGACCGCAGCTCGTGCTTCGATCGGTTTCACCTATCAGGATCACTCTTCCGATGCGATGGAGGTGATCAAGAAGAGCTTCACGCCGGAATTCCGTAACCGTCTGGACACCATTATCCAGTTTGGTCGCCTCAGCCATGAGGTCATCAAAAGCGTGGTGGACAAGTTCCTTACCGAGCTTCAGGCGCAACTGGAAGACAAGCGTGTGCTGCTGGAAGTGACCGATGCCGCTCGCGGCTGGCTGGCGGCGGGTGGTTACGACGCGGCAATGGGGGCTCGACCTATGGCTCGCCTGATCCAGGACAAGATCAAGCGTCCGCTGGCGGAAGAGATTCTCTTTGGCGAACTGGCCGAGCATGGCGGTGTGGTGCACATCGACATCAAGGACGGAGAACTGACGTTCGAGTTCGAGACGACAGCCGAGATGGCCTGACGTTTAGAAGCTAATCAAAAAGGCGCCGAAAGGCGCCTTTTTGTTGTCCGCCGCTCCTACAGGATTGTCGTGTAAACAATCTGCAAACAAAAACGCCCGGCATAAGCCGGGCGTTTTGTATTGACTTGATTAGCGAGCGCGGTAAGTGATGCGCCCTTTGCTCAAGTCATAGGGCGTCAGCTCGACGCGCACTTTGTCGCCGGTAAGAATGCGGATGTAGTTCTTGCGCATCTTGCCGGAAATATGCGCGGTTACGACGTGCCCATTTTCCAACTCCACACGAAACATGGTGTTGGGCAGGGTGTCGACGACAGTGCCTTCCATTTCGAAGCTGTCTTCTTTCGACATGCAGTAAAGCCCTCGGTGTCCAATGAATGGCCCGGTGCAACTGCGCCAGGCAAAAGCGGCGTGCATTGTGCCCGAAAAAGGGGGTTTAAGCCAAGGGGTTTAGGGTTTGCCCTAATTTAGAACCACCCAGCGCTGGTTAATCAGCAGTTCAATGGGTCGATATTGCGTCTTGTAGTTCATTTTTTTGCAGTTTTTGATCCAGTAGCCCAAATAAACCGCCTCCAGACCCAGCCGCTGGGCCTCGGTGATTTGCCAGAGAATCGCATAGCGCCCGAGGCTGCGGCGTTCTTCCGCGGGCTCGTAGAAGGTATAGACCGCGGACATTCCGTTTGGCAGCAGATCGGTCACGGCAATGGCCAGCAGCCGGCCATCGAGGCGGAACTCATAGAAACGGGAAAACGGCAGGTCGCGCACCAGGAACGTCGAAAACTGATCGCGGCTCGGCGGGTACATGTCGCCATCGGCGTGACGCTGTTCGATATAGCGCTGGTAGAGGCTGAAATACTCTTCGCTGAATCCGGGCTTGGCCGGCCGTACCTGTAAATCGGCATTGCGCTTGAAAATGCGTTTTTGCTGCCGGTTGGGCGTGAATTGCGCCACGGGAATGCGCGCCGGTACGCATGCATTGCAATTCTGGCAATGCGGCCGATAGAGATGATCGCCACTGCGACGAAAACCCATCTCTGACAGATCTGCATAGACATGCACATCCATGGGCTGGCTAGGGTCGAGGAACAAGGTTGTGGCCTGCTCCTCTGGCAGATAACTGCAAGAGTGCGGCTGAGTGGCATAGAACTTCAAACGCGCCAACTCGGTCATGATCAACCCTCGGGATAGTGCTTTGGATTAAGTGTAAGCCACACGCGCAAAAGTCGCTCAGCAAACCCAATTGGCGCTGCTGGGCTGGTCCAGATACTGCGCAAGGTAATTGGCAAACTCGCGGCGTGGAATCGCCCGGGCGCCCAGGCTATGCAGGTGATCGGTAGGCATCTGGCAATCGATCAGTACAAAACCCGAGTCTTTCAGATGCTTGACCAGTGTGGCAAAGCCGAATTTCGAGGCGTTGTCAGCGAGGCTGAACATGGACTCGCCGAAAAACAACCGGCCCATCGCCAGGCCGTACAGGCCGCCGACCAATTCGTCCCCGTCCCAGACTTCCACCGAGTGCGCGTGCCCACGCTTGTGCAGTTCGATGTAGGCGTTCTGCATGGCTTCGGTAATCCAGGTGCCATCGGCGTAATCCCGAGGCGCGGCACAAGCGCGGATGACGGCCGCAAAATCTTCGTCGAAGGTCACTTGATAGCGTTGTTGGCGCAGCAGTTTGTTAAGGCTGCGGGAAACGTGCAATTCGTCGGGAAACAGAACGGTGCGCGGATCCGGCGACCACCAGAGGATCGGCTGGCCTTCGGAAAACCATGGGAAACAGCCGTGGCGATAGGCCGAGATCAGCCGATCGGCGGACAGATCGCCACCGGCGGCCAGCAGCCCGTTGGGGTCGCGCATGGCTTTTTCCAGCGGTGGGAAGTGCAAGGTATTGCGTTGTAACCAGGTCAGCATGGCATCCGGACTTACAGAAGGGGAGGGCAATGGCGGGTTTTGGCCCGCCATAAAGTTTGCCTTCAAACGGTTGGAATGTCGTCGAGGTATTTTTCGGCGTCCAGCGCCGCCATGCAACCGGCACCGGCCGAAGTGACGGCCTGGCGATAGACATGGTCAGCCACATCACCGGCGGCAAACACGCCGGCGATGGCCGTGGCCGTGGCATCGCCCTCGCTGCCGCCCTTGACCACCAGATAGCCGTCACGCATTTCCAGTTGGCCTGTGAACAGGTCGGTATTGGGTTTGTGCCCGATGGCGATAAACACGCCGGCCAGCGGTAACTCCCGGGTTTCACCGGTATGACTGTCGCGCAGGCGGGCGCCGGTCACGCCGCTGGCATCACCCAGTACCTCGTCCAGATTCTGGTTCCAGTGCAGGCGAACATTACCGTTGGCGGCTTTTTCGAAGAGTTTGTCCTGGAGGATTTTCTCCGAGCGCAGTTTGTCGCGGCGGTGAATCAGATGCACTTCTTTGGCAATGTTCGACAGGTACAGCGCTTCTTCGACGGCCGTATTGCCACCGCCCACCACCGCGACCACCTGATTGCGATAAAAGAATCCGTCACAGGTTGCGCAAGCCGAAACGCCTTTGCCGGCAAACGTTTCTTCCGACGGCAACCCAAGGTATTGCGCCGAAGCGCCGGTGGCGATGATCAATGCGTCACAGGTATACGTGCCGCCATCGCCAATCAGTTCGAACGGGCGTTGCTGCAACTTGGCGGTATGGATGTGGTCGTAAACGATCTCTGTGGCAAAGCGCTCGGCGTGCTTTTGCATGCGCTCCATCAGGACCGGGCCGGTGAGGCCTTCGACATCCCCTGGCCAGTTATCGACTTCGACAGTGGTGGTGAGCTGGCCCCCGGCCTGTATGCCGGTAATGACAACGGGTTTGAGGTTGGCGCGGGCGGCATACACGGCCGCGCTGTAACCGGCGGGGCCGGAGCCTAGAATGATCAGGCGGTGATGCTTCGCTTCACTCATAAAAACACCTCATAAGCCTTTGTCACAAAAGAGAATGCATGCTCAAATTGCTCTGCATGTCATGTGCCGTTGACTATGCTGCACACAAGGGGCTCAGGCATGGTGTAGTGCGCACAAACCCGTACAATGCCTTGCGTGTTACATATATTCAGTACGCACCGTGTTTATAAAAACCGGAGCGTAGTGTTAAAAGTAGTCCCGGTTACGCGTGTTAACTTTTTTACCCGCCTGGATTGGGCGGTTTTTGGCAGTTTTCATAGTCATTCAACAGATGGACGCGCCGTTGGCGCAGGAAAAGAAGCGTTTTGAAGAAATCCACCGCAGCACCTAAACCAGCCGTCGTTCCGCTCTGGCGCCAGCACTTGCACTACCGACTCAAGGAAGGTGCGCTGATCGCCATCGGTGCCTTGTGCCTGTTCCTGATGATGGCCTTGCTGACCTACGGCAAGGACGATCCGGGTTGGAGCCATAACAGCAAGATTGACGATGTTCAGAATTTCGGTGGGCCGGCAGGCTCCTACAGCGCCGACATCCTGTTCATGGTGCTGGGTTATTTCGCCTACATCTTCCCGTTGCTGCTGGCGATCAAGGCGTATCAGATCTTCCGCCAGCGCCACGAGCCGTGGCAGTGGAGCGGCTGGCTGTTCTCCTGGCGCCTGATCGGCCTGGTGTTCCTGGTGCTGTCGGGCGCGGCCCTGGCCCATATCCATTTCCACGCCGCGACCGGTCTGCCGGCCGGTGCGGGCGGTGCGCTGGGTGAAAGCCTCGGCGACCTGGCCAGGAACGCGTTGAATATCCAGGGCAGCACATTGCTGTTCATTGCACTGTTCCTGTTTGGCCTGACCGTGTTCACTGATCTGTCGTGGTTCAAGGTGATGGACGTCACCGGGAAAATCACCCTCGACCTGTTCGAGCTGTTCCAGAGCGCCGCGAATCGCTGGTGGGCTGCCCGTACCGAACGCAAGCAACTGGTCGCACAATTGCGTGAAGTCGACGATCGCATGGATGAAGTGGTCGCCCCGAGCGTCACCGACAAGCGCGAGCAGGCCAAGGTCAAGGAGCGTTTGATCGAACGTGAGCAGGCCTTGAGCAAGCACATGTCCGAGCGCGAGAAGCAGGTTCCGCCGGTCATCGCGCCAGCCCCGCCAAAGCCCGCAGCGCCGAGCAAACGCGTCGAGAAAGAGAAACAGGCGCCGCTATTTGTAGACAGCGCCGTGGAAGGCACTTTGCCGCCGATCTCGATTCTCGATCCCGCGGAAAAGAAACAACTCAACTATTCGCCTGAATCCCTGGCCGCGGTCGGCCATCTGCTGGAAATCAAGCTCAAGGAATTCGGCGTCGAAGTCACGGTGGATTCGATCCATCCTGGCCCGGTCATTACCCGTTACGAGATCCAGCCTGCTGCCGGAGTCAAGGTCAGCCGTATTTCCAACCTGGCAAAAGACCTGGCCCGTTCCCTGGCCGTCACCAGCGTGCGTGTGGTGGAAGTGATTCCGGGCAAGACCACGGTCGGTATCGAGATTCCCAACGAAGACCGGCAGATCGTGCGTTTTTCAGAAGTTCTATCGACCCCCGAGTACGACAACTTCAAATCCCCGGTCACCCTGGCGCTGGGCCATGACATCGGCGGCAAACCGGTCATCACCGACCTCGCGAAGATGCCGCACTTGCTGGTGGCCGGTACGACCGGTTCCGGTAAGTCGGTGGGTGTGAACGCGATGATCCTGTCGATCCTGTTCAAGTCTGGCCCGGAAGACGCCAAATTGATCATGATCGACCCGAAAATGCTCGAGCTGTCGATCTACGAAGGCATTCCGCACCTGCTGTGCCCGGTGGTGACCGACATGAAGGACGCCGCCAACGCCTTGCGCTGGAGCGTTGCCGAAATGGAACGCCGCTACAAGCTCATGGCGAAGATGGGTGTACGGAACCTGTCCGGCTTCAACGCCAAGGTCAAGGAAGCCCAGGACGCCGGCGAGCCGTTGAGCGATCCGCTGTACAAGCGTGAAAGCATCCACGACGAAGCGCCGTTGCTGCAAAAGCTGCCAACCATCGTGGTGGTGGTGGACGAATTCGCCGACATGATGATGATCGTCGGCAAAAAGGTTGAAGAGCTGATTGCCCGTATCGCCCAGAAGGCGCGGGCAGCCGGTATCCACCTGATCCTCGCGACCCAGCGTCCGTCGGTGGATGTGATCACCGGTCTGATCAAGGCTAACATTCCGACCCGCATGGCGTTCCAGGTGTCGAGCAAGATCGACTCGCGGACCATCATCGACCAGGGCGGCGCCGAACAATTGCTGGGGCACGGTGACATGCTGTACATGCCGCCAGGCACCAGCCTGCCGATTCGTGTCCACGGTGCGTTTGTTTCCGATGATGAGGTTCACCGCGTGGTGGAAGCCTGGAAACTGCGGGGTGCGCCGGAGTACAACGACGACATTCTCAACGGTGTCGAAGAGGCCGGTAGCGGCTTTGAAGGCAGTAGCGGTGGCGGCGACGGCGATGATCCAGAGGCTGACGCGCTGTATGACGAAGCGGTTCAGTTTGTCCTGGAAAGCCGTCGTGCTTCCATCTCCGCGGTTCAGCGCAAGCTGAAGATCGGCTACAACCGCGCCGCGCGCATGATCGAAGCCATGGAAATGGCCGGGGTCGTGACGTCCATGAACACCAACGGTTCGCGTGAAGTCCTGGCCCCGGGCCCGGTGCGCGACTGACCTGATTTTGAAAGGGGCGGCGTCCCTGACGCCGCCCGCACTCCCACGAATGTTATGAGGACTCCCATGCGTCTGATCCGCATGCTGTTGCTGCCGGTACTGGCTTTGACCACGCTCTCGGCCCACGCTGATGACAAGGACGTGGCACGCCTGACCCAATTGCTGGAAAAATCCCAGACCCTGACCGCGCGCTTCTCGCAGTTGACCCTCGATGGCACCGGCACCCAGTTGCAGGAAACCGCCGGCGAGATGTCGTTGCAGCGTCCAGGCCTGTTCTACTGGCACACCAAAGCCCCAGCGGAGCAGACCATGGTCTCCGATGGCAAGAAAGTCACCCTGTGGGACCCGGACCTGGAACAGGCCACCATCAAGAACCTCGACCAGCGCCTGACCCAGACCCCAGCCTTGCTGCTGTCCGGTGACGTGTCCAAGATCAGCCAGAGCTTCGATATCAGCGCCAAGGAAGCCGGCGGTGTGATCGACTTCACGCTCAAGCCGAAAACCAAGGACACCCTGTTCGACAGCCTGCGCCTGTCGTTCCGCAACGGTCTGGTCAATGATATGCAACTGATCGACAGCGTTGGCCAGCGCACCAATATCCTGTTCACCGGCGTCAAGGCCAACGAGCCGATTCCCGCGTCCAGATTCAAGTTCGACATCCCGAAGGGTGCGGACGTGATCCAGGAATAATACGCAAAACCCTTGTAGGCGCCGGCTTGCTGGCGATGGCGGTTTGTCATTCAACATTAGCGTCGACTGACCCACCATCGCCAGCAAGCCGGCTCCTACAGGGGGATACGGTGTTCATAGCGAGGTTTTAAAAGTACGTGATGGACCTGTTTCGCAGCACCCCCATCGCCCAGCCCCTGGCCGCTCGTTTGCGTGCGGCCAACCTGGACGAGTACGTCGGTCAGGAACACGTGCTCGCTCGCGGCAAGCCTTTGCGCGAAGCGCTGGAGCAGGGTGCCCTGCACTCGATGATTTTCTGGGGGCCGCCCGGTGTGGGTAAAACCACGTTGGCGCGATTGCTGGCGGAAGTCTCGGACGCGCACTTCGAAACGGTCTCGGCGGTACTGGCCGGGGTCAAGGAGATCCGTCAGGCGGTGGAAATCGCCAAGCAGCAGGCCGGGCAATACGGCAAGCGCACCATCCTGTTCGTCGATGAAGTGCACCGCTTCAACAAGTCGCAGCAGGACGCGTTCCTGCCTTATGTCGAAGACGGCACACTGATTTTCATCGGCGCAACCACCGAAAACCCTTCGTTCGAACTCAACAACGCCTTGCTGTCCCGGGCTCGCGTCTATGTGCTCAAAAGCCTCGATGAAGCGGCCCTGCGCAAGCTGGTGCACCGCGCATTGACCGAAGAGCGTGGTTTGGGCAAACGCAACCTGACCCTCAGCGATGAAGGTTTTCAGATGCTGCTGTCGGCCGCCGATGGCGATGGCCGGCGTTTGCTCAACTTGCTGGAAAACGCCTCGGACCTCGCCGAAGACAACAGCGAAATGGGTGTGGACCTGCTGCAAAGCCTGCTGGGTGATACCCGTCGGCGTTTCGACAAGGGTGGCGAAGCGTTTTACGACCAGATTTCCGCGCTGCATAAATCGGTGCGCGGCTCCAATCCCGACGGCGCATTGTACTGGTTCGCGCGGATGATCGACGGCGGTTGCGATCCGCTGTACCTGGCCCGCCGCGTGGTGCGCATGGCCAGCGAGGACATCGGCAATGCCGACCCTCGCGCCCTGAGCTTGTGCCTGGCGGCGTGGGAGGTGCAGGAACGTCTCGGCAGTCCCGAGGGCGAATTGGCGGTGGCTCAGGCCATTACGTATCTGGCCTGCGCACCGAAAAGCAACGCGGTGTACATGGGCTTCAAGACTGCCTTGCGGGCCGCCGCCGAGCACGGTTCGCTGGAAGTGCCGCTGCACCTGCGCAACGCGCCGACCAAACTCATGAAACAACTGGGTTACGGCGATGAATACCGTTACGCCCACGACGAACCTGATGCTTATGCAGCAGGCGAAGACTATTTCCCGGAAGAACTCGACCCGATCCCGTTCTATCAGCCGGTGCCGCGAGGCCTGGAGCTGAAGATCGGCGAGAAGCTCAATCACCTGGCGAAACTCGACCGTTTAAGCCCTCGGCAGCGGAGAAAGTAGTGGTTCCCTTGATCATTGCAGTGTCCATCGGTGGCGTGGCCGGCACGTTGTTGCGCTTTGCCACGGGCAACTGGATCAACGCTAATTGGCCGCGGCACTTCTATACCGCGACGCTCGCCGTTAATATCGTGGGCTGTTTGCTGATCGGCGTTCTATACGGTCTGTTTTTGATACGCCCGGAAGTGCCCTTCGAGGTGCGCGCCGGGCTGATCGTCGGCTTCCTCGGGGGGCTGACGACTTTTTCATCCTTTTCACTGGATACGGTGCGCCTGCTGGAAAGCGGGCAAGTGCCGCTGGCCCTGGGCTATGCTGCCATCAGCGTATTCGGCGGGCTGCTCGCCACCTGGGCCGGCCTGTCCTTGACCAAACTTTAATAACGAGAGACCGACATGCTCGATTCCAAACTGTTACGTAGCAACCTTCAGGACGTAGCGGACCGCCTGGCATCCCGTGGCTTTACCCTGGATGTTGCGCGCATTGAAGCGCTGGAAGAACAGCGCAAGACCGTCCAGACCCGCACCGAAGCACTGCAGGCTGAACGTAATGCACGCTCCAAATCCATCGGTCAGGCCAAGCAGCGCGGCGAAGACATCGCACCGCTGATGGCAGACGTCGAGCGCATGGCGGGCGAATTGAGTACCGGTAAGGTCGAACTGGACGCGATCCAGACTGAACTGGACTCGATCCTGCTGGGTATTCCCAACCTGCCGCACGAATCCGTGCCGGTTGGCGAAGACGAAGACGGCAACGTCGAAGTGCGCCGCTGGGGTACGCCTGCGGTGTTCGATTTCCCGGTTCAAGACCACGTGGCCCTGGGTGAGAAGTTTGGCTGGCTGGACTTCGAAACTGCCGCCAAGCTGTCCGGCGCCCGTTTCGCCTTGTTGCGCGGCCCGATCGCCCGCATGCACCGCGCCCTGGCGCAGTTCATGATCAACCTGCACGTCACCGAGCACGGCTATGAAGAGGCCTACACGCCTTATCTGGTCCAGGCACCGGCGCTGCAAGGCACCGGTCAGTTACCGAAATTCGAAGAAGACCTGTTCAAGATCACACGCGAAGGCGAAGCCGATCTGTACCTGATCCCGACGGCCGAAGTGTCGTTGACCAACATCGTTGCCGGCGAAATCGTCGACGCCAAGCAACTGCCGATCAAGTTTGTTGCCCACACTCCGTGCTTCCGCAGTGAAGCCGGTGCGTCGGGTCGCGACACCCGCGGCATGATCCGTCAGCACCAGTTCGACAAGGTAGAGATGGTGCAGATCGTCGATCCGTCGACGTCGATGGAAGCGCTGGAAGGCCTGACCGCCAACGCTGAAAAAGTCCTGCAGCTGCTGGAACTGCCGTATCGCACCATCGCGCTGTGCACCGGCGACATGGGCTTCAGCGCGGTCAAGACTTACGACCTGGAAGTGTGGATTCCGAGCCAGGACAAGTACCGCGAAATCTCGTCGTGCTCCAACTGCGGTGACTTCCAGGCCCGCCGCATGCAGGCGCGTTTCCGCAACCCGGAAACCGGCAAGCCTGAGCTGGTGCACACCCTGAACGGTTCCGGCCTGGCGGTCGGTCGTACCCTGGTGGCGGTAGTGGAGAACTATCAGCAGGCCGACGGTTCGATCCGTGTGCCCGAAGTGCTCAAGCCGTACATGGGTGGCCTTGAGGTCATCGGCTAAATGAACTATCTGCCGCTGTTTCACAACCTTCGCGGCAGTCGTGTGTTGGTCGTCGGCGGGGGGGAGATTGCCTTGCGCAAATCCCGCCTGCTGGCCGATGCCGGTGCGCTGCTGCGGGTGGTTGCACCTGAAATCGAACCACAACTGCGTGAACTGGTTGCCGGCAGCGGTGGCGAGTGCCTGTTGCGTGGCTACGCCGAGGATGATCTTGACGGTTGCGCGCTGATCATTGCCGCCACCGACGACGAAGCGCTGAACGCACAAGTCTCCGCCGATGCCCATCGGCGTTGCGTGCCGGTCAACGTGGTGGACGCGCCAGCCCTGTGCAGCGTGATCTTCCCGGCCATCGTCGACCGCTCGCCACTGATTATTGCGGTGTCCAGCGGCGGTGATGCGCCGGTGCTGGCACGCTTGATTCGCGCCAAGATCGAAACCTGGATTCCGTCCACTTACGGCCAACTGGCCGGGCTGGCGGCCGGTTTCCGCCATCAGGTGAAAAAGCTGTTTCCGGATGTGCAGCAGCGCCGGGCGTTCTGGGAAGATGTTTTCCAGGGGCCGATCGCCGACCGACAACTGGCCGGGCAGGGCGGTGAAGCCGAGCGTCTGCTACAAGCAAAAATCGAAGGCGAAGCTCCAGTGGCGACCGGTGAGGTTTATCTGGTCGGTGCCGGCCCCGGTGATCCTGATCTGCTGACGTTCCGTGCCTTGCGCCTGATGCAACAAGCCGATGTGGTGTTGTACGACCGCCTGGTGGCGCCGGCGATTCTGGAGTTGTGCCGCCGTGATGCCGAGCGTGTCTACGTCGGCAAGCGTCGCGCCGATCATGCGGTGCCGCAGGACCAGATCAATCAGCAATTGGTGGATTTGGCCAAGCAAGGCAAGCGTGTGGTGCGGTTGAAGGGCGGCGATCCGTTCATTTTCGGTCGTGGCGGTGAAGAAATCGAAGAATTGGCGGCCCATGGCATCCCGTTCCAGGTGGTGCCGGGTATCACGGCAGCCAGCGGTTGCGCGGCGTATGCCGGGATCCCGCTGACCCACCGCGACTACGCGCAGTCGGTTCGCTTTGTCACCGGTCACTTGAAGGACGGTTCCACCGATTTGCCGTGGGCCGACCTGGTTGCGCCAGCGCAAACCCTGGTGTTCTACATGGGGTTGGTCGGCCTGCCGAGCATCTGTGAGCAGTTGATCAAGCATGGTCGCGCTGCCGATACCCCGGCGGCGTTGATCCAGCAGGGCACCACGGTCAATCAACGGGTGTTTACCGGTACGTTGGCCAACCTGCCGCAACTGGTGGCGGAGCATGAAGTGCATGCGCCGACGCTGGTGATCGTGGGCGAGGTGGTGCAACTGCGCGAGAAACTGGCGTGGTTTGAAGGGGCTCAGGGGCAGGTCTGAAACCGGGTGCCCCAATCGCTGGCAAGCCAGCTCCCACAGGTTTTGTGTTGAAGCTGCAATTTTCAACATCACATAGATCACTGTGGCTTGCCAGCGATGGGGCCCTCAAAAGCCGCAAAAGCTTCAAGACCTGCGCCAAACCCCTTTCCCGCTCCACCGCTCCCGATCATGGGCGGCGGTGAAATCCTGGGCCGGGCCTTTCGGTACCACACCTGTCGGGTTGATGGTGCGGTGGCTGGCGTAGTAGTGGTTCTTGATGTGGGTGAAATCCACCGTCTCGGCAACCCCGGGCCACTGGTAAATCTCCCGCAGCCAGTTCGACAGGTTCGGATAATCGGCAATCCGCCGCAGGTTGCACTTGAAGTGCCCGTAATACACCGCATCAAAACGAATCAGCGTGGTGAACAGACGAATGTCCGCTTCGGTCAGGTACTCGCCCGCCAGATATCGGTTGGCGCTCAGTATCTGCTCCAAATGATCCAGCTCGGCAAACACGTCATCGAAGGCTTCTTCATACGCCTGTTGCGACGTGGCAAACCCGGCGCGGTACACGCCGTTGTTCACGGCCGGGTAAATCCGCTCGTTCAGCGCATCGATTTCACTGCGCAGCGGTGCCGGGTAGAAGTCCAGGTCATTGCCGGTAAGGTCATCGAAGGCGCTGTTGAACATGCGGATGATTTCCGATGATTCATTGTTGACGATGCGCTTCAGTTTTTTGTCCCACAGCACCGGCACGGTCACGCGGCCGGTGTAGTCGGCGGTATCGGCGGTGTAGCGCTGGTGCATGAAGTCGAAGTGATCGAGTTTGTCGCCGGTCGAGCCCAGCGTCTGGTCGAAGGTCCAGCCGTTTTCCAGCATCAGCCAACTGACGACCGAGACATCGATCAGGCTTTCGAGGCCCTTGAGTTTGCGCAGGATCAGTGTGCGATGCGCCCACGGACAAGCGAGGGAAACATAGAGGTGGTAGCGACCTGGCTCGGCCGCAAAGCCACCGACGCCGCGCGGGCCGGGTTGGCCGTCAGGGGTGAGCCAATGGCGGCGTTGCGCCTGTTCGCGCTGAAACGCGCCGTCCTTGCTGCTTTCGTACCACTTGTCCTGCCAGCGGCCATCGACTAACAAACCCATGTTCAAGACTCCCGAAACCAATAATCGTTGGAGTCGAGTCTATGCCCATGGGTTCGAACAAAAAGCGCAAAGATCGGGCGTAAATGATCGGTTAAATCGATTTGTCCCGTGCGGCCCAATATTGCTCGGCGGTTTCGAAGGCCTGTTCACGGGTCTGACCGAGGCCGCGCAAGGCCAGGGCCATGGTCGAAATCAGGGCCATTTGCGGGTAGCTGTCGACCACATCGCCACGCCACACCGCTTTCAAATGCTCAGGATCGAGCGCAGCGGGTTTGACGTGACGCTGCGCGGACATCTGCGGCCATTCCTCGTCCCAGCTTTCGCCACCCGTGGTGCCGTAGAGATGGCTGTCGGCATCCGGGTTGATCTCGATCTCGCCGCCATCGCCTTTGACGACGATGGCCGTGTCGCCCAGCAGGCCACTGGCATCGCGATGCACCGCCTGATAACCCGGGTGGAAAATGCTCTGCAGGCCACAGCGCGCGCCCAGCGGATTGAGAATCCGCGCCAGCGAGTGAATCGGCGAACGCAGGCCCAGGGTGTTGCGCAGGTCGATCATCCGTTGCAGCTGTGGCGCCCAGTCCATCAGCGGCATGAAGGCCAGGCCGCCGTTATCCAGCGCCTCGCCAACCTGCTGCCAGTTGCGGCACAGCGGGATGTTCAACTCGCCCAGCAATTGCTCGCTGTACAGCCGACCGGCCGTGTGCGCGCCGCCGCCGTGCATGAAGATTCGCACGCCGTTCTGCGCAAGGCACTTGGCTGCCAGCAGATACCACGGCAGATGGCGCTTCTTGCCGGCATAGGTCGGCCAGTCCAGGTCCACCGCCAGCTTCGGTGCGTCAAGACGTTCACGCAACGCTTCGGTGAAACCGGCCATTTCCTCGGCGCTTTCTTCCTTGTGCCGCAGCAACATCAGGAATGCGCCGAGCTGGGTTTCCTCGACCTTTTCATCGAGGACCATGCCCATGGCCTCGCGAGCCTCGGTTCGGGTCAGGTCGCGGGCACCGCGTTTACCCTTGCCGAGAATGCGCACGAACTGGGCGAACGGGTGTTCGGCAGGTGTTTCGAGGGTCAGCGCTGGGTAGTCGGTCATAAGCAATTCGTCGGTTTGGGCAGACCCGCCAGTTTCGCGGCGAGTTTGGCGGGGGTGCCTTTGAACAGTCGGTTCAGGTGCAGGCTGTTGCCTTTTTCCGGACCGAGCTTCAATGCGGTGTATTTGATCAGCGGGCGAGTGGCCGGCGACAACTGGAATTCGGCGTAGAAACTGCGCAGCAACTCGAGGATTTCCCAGTGTTCCGCAGTCAGCGCGATGTCTTCGGCGGCGGCCAGGGCACTGGCCACGTCGGCCGACCAGTCGTTGAGCTCGACCAGAAAACCGTCTTTGTCCAGCTCGATGGCGCGGGCGCCGACGGTCAATGCATTCATAGCCAACTGTTGACCTTGTCGTGGTGAATCGACAGCTCGACGAAGGCCGGGTAGTCGATGGCTTCAACCCAATCCGCAACGCTGATGGCGCGGGCCTGGGCATCTTCGGCGAGGACGTAGAGTTTCAAACCGCGCGTTTGCAGTGCAGCGAAAGGTGCGGTGCCCGGCTGCAAGGCATAAGCCGCGTCGCCGGACAGCAGCAACGCGTCGGCAGCGCCGATCACGCGCAGGCAACTGGTCAGGCGATCGTCGCCGAACGGGGAATGAGACAACACATGCAGAGTCGACATCAGAGGGTGATCACCTGGTCGTAACGGTCAATAAGGGCGGTGATTTCGTGGGCGGCCAACACTTGGGCTTCTTCCAGTGACAGGCCGTTCGGCTCCAGACCGCGTTGGGACACACTGTCGGCGCAGGCAAACAGTTCTTCCACACCGAACATCGGCAGCGCTTGCAGGTTGGCGCTCAGGTCTTTCTGTTGCAGGGCCTTGGCGTTCTGGTTCGCGGCGAGCTGGAACACGCCATCGTCGAGAAACAACAGGCCAATCGGCAAATCGAAAGCGCCGCCGGCCAGCACGATGTCCAGCGCTTCCCTCGCACCCGGTCCGGACCAAGGCGCCTGACGGCTGATGACTAGCAAGGATTTGGCCATGTTATGCGCCTCCAAAACAGATCAGACGGTCGGCGTCTTGCACCGCGTCGTGTAACTGACCGAGGCCGGACAGTTCCCATGGCGCGCTGACGGCAACCGCTTCGCGCTGATAGCGTTTCGCTTCTTCCTCGTTCAACACCCCACGGCGCAGGGCGGCGGCGATGCAGACTACGCCATCGAGTTGATGGTCGCTGACAAAGGCGCGCCACTGCTTGGGCACGTCCAGCTCGTCCTGAGGCGTGACCACACTGCCGGACGCGTTGTTGACGCCATCCTGATAGAAAAACAACCGGACAATTTCATGCCCACCGGCCAGTGCCGCCTGGGCAAACAGCAGGGCGCGGCGCGAGGAGGGCGCGTGGGCGGCGGAAAACACGGCGATGGCGAACTTCATGGCGGACTCGATCAGCAAAACTGCGGCCATGATAATGCTTTCTGGGCGGGGCGGCTAAATCGATGTTGCTTGTGCGGGCCTCATCGCGGGCAAGCCCGCTCCCACAGGGTTATTAGGTGTACTCGACATTGGCGTACAACCAAGATACCTGTGGGAGCTGGCTTGCCAGCGATGACGGTCTCACAGGTCACTCCAGACTCAGCGTGGCATATACCCTAACTGCCAGCGCCGCGGGATCCTCAACGACAATACCCCGAGCAAAGCGGCCAGCAGGCCGCTGGCAAACAGCGCCTTGAGCCCCAGGTGATGCTCCAGCACCGCGCCGAGTACCGCTCCGGCAAACATGCCGGCCCATGGGATCAGTTGCACGCGCCAGCCATCACGGCGTTCACCGAGCATCCAGCGGCCCAGTCCGCGACCGAAGCGCGACAGGGCGCCGGTGACGTAGGTCAGGCCGACCGGCAGGCCGTTCACTTGCTCGACTGCGGCATTGAGCATGCCCATCGCAATGATGGCGGCCAGCAGGGCCGGCAGTTGCGCGTCATAAGGCCAGGCTGCGGCGGCGCACAGCAGAGTGGCGATGCACAACAGCAACGGCAGCGCCCGACGTCCGCCCAGCCGACTGACGATAATGCCCAGCGCATTGCCGAGGACGAAGGTGGCGACGAGGATCACCAGGCGCAGGGTCAAGCCCAGGTCGCCGGTGCTGATGGCAACGGCCATGCGGGTGGTATTGCCGCTCATGAATGAAACGAAGTCACCGCTGGCCATGAAGCCGATGGCATCGGTCATGCCCGCCAGTACCGAGAGCAAGGCCACCAGGGTCAGGCCGATGCGTCCGCGCCATTTTTGCGTGTGCAGGTGCCCGGGGCTGGCGTGGGTCTTGGCGGTGTTGGGTAGCATGGGCGATGGCGTCCTTGAGCAGGGTCAGGGTTTTATCCCATACAAGTCGCAATACTCCAACCAGTCCATGCCAGCCATTTCCGCCACTTCCCGGTGCACGTCAAGACGTTGAGCTTCGTAGTCCTGCGGCGTGGCGGCCGTCAGTTTCAGGGTCAGCTCCCAGGCGAACAATCCCAGGCGCTCGGCTTCTTCCTCAAAAGCTTCATGCAAGCGCTCCTCGCGATACTGCGCTTGTGTTTCACCCTTGGCCTGAGCCAGCAGCGGGTTGAGGTTATCGAGTTGATGGAGCAACTCGGGGCGCTCATCGAGAAACCGCTTCAGCGCTTGTTCGTGTTGCAGCTCGGATGCCGCCATGGTCGCTCCTTGAGATCGGATTACGAAGATTGTTTCTTGCTGGCTTTGGCCGCTGCCGCCAGGCATTCGAGGGCAAACTGTTCGGTGTAGGTCATCTGGATCGGCGTGGTTTCGCCTTTGACGGTTCTTTCGCCGTCGAGGATGTAGCGAATGCGCTTGTCGGTGACGCCGATGCGCTTGGCAATCCAGGAAGGCGTCTGGCCGATCTGGCTGATCAGCTTGTCGGCATATTCAGTGGTCGGTTTGTAAAACTCGGCATTGGGTGTCATGGGGTTTCCAGTCAGGGAGCGATACGCTGTTAAAGGCGCGACAGGGTGCTCGAATCGTTGCGCGATGTCGCGTTATAAATGCAGTAAAGCAGAACGAAACGCCCTGCCACGGTGATACAGTCCGCTTTTTCCTGATGAGTGAATGCAATGCGAATTCTGATGGTGGCGCTGGCCGCGACCTTGCTGGCGGGATGCGCGAGCTCGGCGATGAACGATGCTCGCACCAAGGCCCCGTACAAGACCCTGAACTCGGAAAAACCGGCAAAAGACGTCGCCCAGTGCGTACAGTTTTCCTGGCAGGACGAAGCGGTGTTCGGTGTCGATGCGGCGGCGTACCTGGAACCTGGCGAGAAGGGCAGCACCACCGTTTACACGCGATCGGCGGAGTCGTTCGTCGACCTGACGACCGATGCGTCGGGCACTGTGTTGAGCTACTACGCGCAACAGGATGACTTCGTGGCCAAGCGCCGGTTGGCAGCGTTGGCGACCTGCCTGTAAGTTGACGCATACCCC